>CAYLLE010000084.1:0-15719 GCA_964384485.1 uncultured Spirochaetales bacterium
AATAAAACAATTTATAAATTTTAATGCGAATGTGATCACCGGGAATTGCTGGTCTTAAACGATATGTGTTTCTTCTACATTTTTTAACCGGTTTAATGTGCAGGAAAATTCAATTTTCAGGAAGATTCGCAAAATTCGACTTTCCACCGGATACGTGACTCTTCAAACACCAAAGGAATCCGGATTATGAGAGACCCGTCCGCCGCGTCTTTTCCGACCGACATTCCCCGGATGCCGCAAGCCCGGTACGCGGGGGGCGAAACAAGAAACAAATTTCCCTTTTCTCCCGCAGGTCTGATCGCCGAGTCCTGCAGGTTCTGCCGGGGCCGATGTTCCCGTGGTGGCGGGCTCATCGCGATCGCCGCGGTGATCCTCATGACCGCAAGCGGTTCACCCGGGACAATCTGCCCGTTACCGCCATCGCTACCGTTCTTCTGGCGTTTGCTAAGGCCCCCGTGCTCCTAAGCGTCCTCGCCGTTGGTCCTGTTGAAATACTCGATAGCCCGTCCAAGCTCCGCTACGCAGATCTCCGCATATCGATCGGCAAGAACGATGATATTGTCCTGACGGAGTAGATTGTCGCGTTTCAGCAGGATCGAGAAGATGCTGTGCGTCGACACGACAAGCTGGTACTTCTTGGAGAGCCTGCCGAACACTTCACCCCAGAGAATCGACTGCCCTGCGAATCCGATGTGGTTGTCCACCTCGTCGAGAAGCAGCGTCGGCCGTTCGTCGCGGCGGAGTTTGTAGGTGAGGAAGCGGGACTCGATGTAGTCGATGAGCTCGTTTATCAGGCCGATCCGTTTCTCGCCGGTCGAGCGCAGATGGGCGTGGGACTCGAGATAGTCGGCTCCGACGAAGGACTCCTCGGAGTCCCGGTAACAGTTCTGATAGAAGACCGGTTGGTGGTCGCGTTCGATGGTTGCCTTGTACGAGAGTGCCTGCGGCTCGCGACCATCAGACCACCCGCCGTCTCCGCACCCGCTTAAGGCGGCGAGGGTCTTGAGGATCGTTGTTTTACCCGATCCGTTGGGACCGTAGAGAACGTTGATCCTGTCGTTGAATACAATACGTCTCCGAGCGATACCTTTGAGTTTCGTAGGATAGCCTGAGTGAAAGACGACTGAAGTGATATCGATATTCCTTGATCATGCTATCCATGATGCGTAAGTGATTGCCACGCGCCTACGATCGCGGCCGCCGCGCGGTCGATCTCCTCGTCGGTTGTGTATTTGCCCGTCGAGAACCGGATCGTTCCCCGCGCCCATTCCATCGGAACCCCGATTGCTTCGATCACCGGGGAGAGCTTCACCACATCCGAATGACAGGCCGATCCGGCGGATACCGCAACAGTGTCCGATACGGCGGCGATAAGATCGTTGGAAGTGACGCCTCGGAAGCTGAGATTTAACGTATTCGGAAGTCTTGAGTCCGGGTGCCCGTTCAGCCGAACGTCACAAGCATTTCGGATCTCGTCAAACAGCCGGTCTCGCGTTTGCTTCATGCGATTCGCGTTTCGATCGAGATCCCGAGCCGCGATCCGGCAGGCAGCTCCGAGCCCGACGATCTCAAGCACGTTCTCGGTTCCCGGCCGACGCCCATTCTCCTGACCGCCGCCGTGCATGAAGTGGGCAGGCGGATTGCCGCCGCGGGTGTAGAGCGCGCCAATGCCTTTGGGCGCATAAAGTTTGTGACCCGCCACGGTGAGCATGTCGACGCCGAGTACTCGCACGTTCACGGGGATCTTCCCGAGCGACTGCGCGGCGTCCGTGTGGACGAGGACACCGTGCCGCGAGGCGATACGGGATATCTCCTCTATCGGTTCGATCGTGCCGATCTCGTTGTTCGCGTGCATGATGGTGACGAGAATAGTATCAGGTCGGATCGCCTTCTCGAGATCATCCAGGCTGATGAGCCCGTACTCGTCCATCGCGAGTCTGGTGATCTCGAAACCGTCGGTCTCTAGGGCGGTGTTTGTCTCGAGCACCGCGGGATGTTCGATGACCGAGGTAATGATGTGCCGTCCTCGGTGAGCGAGCGCCCGGGCGGTTCCGAGGATCGCCCAGTTGTCCGATTCGGTCCCGCCGCTGGTGAATACTATCTCGTCTTGGTCTGCTCCGATCAGTGATGCGACTTCAGCCCGTGCCTTTGCCACGGCGCGGCGGGGAGCGATGCCGTATGAGTGGCCGCTGGAAGGGTTACCGAACTCGTACTCGAGGAACGGGCGCATCGCTTCCACGACTTCAGGATCATGCGGTGTGGTGGCGTTGTAGTCGAGATAGATCGGTCGACCTACGTTGTTCATGGGAACCTTCAAGAGAGGGTTAGAACGTAATGACTGAATCAGCCCATTTAGTCCACTCGGTCAACTCATCGAGTGTGCTCCGGTGGGCGCCTTCCGCGAGTTCTTCGTCGGTGATGCCCCGGGCATCCATGCAGCTGCCGCACACGCCGAGTTCGTCGCCACGCGCCGTGAGGACTTTCATCATACGTTCGATGTTGTAATATCCGTTCGGTGTGGTCTGTCCGCCCTTGGCGCAGGCCGCCGCGTCGCCGATGAAGAAGACCTTTACTTCTTCGCCGTCACGTTTCGCAAGATTGCCGGCGAGCCTGAGCCCGTTGTAGCTGCGTTCGGTTCCGTACGGTGCGTCGTTCAAGATGAATAGTGTCTTCATAATGTCATTCCTCCTTTTGTTGACGTTAGAACTGCTCCAGCCGCCTTCCATTCGGCCACGCCGACAGGTAGATGGGTTGCCGCAAATTCTTCCTCTTTCAGGAACTGTACGTGGCTTCGTGCGGGAGCACGCAGTATCGTGCCCCGGCAGTAAATTCCATACTTCAATATTTATTGGAGCATAGGTTTTTTGTCGTGTCAACACTGTTCGAGACAGCAATTTCCAGTGCAATTATGGCCACTCCAAAATAACACAAGGTGTTGACCGGGAATTGCTGTGTTCGAGAACTTAGAGAACTTAATATCAGACTATGTTCGAGAAATGAAAAGAAGCCGTTTCGCGAGATGATCAGACGGTCCAGGACCGGAAGCCCAACAGCTGTCCGGCTTCCGTGAGGCGACGGGTGACTTCGTGATCATCGTTGGACGGTTCGAGGCTGCCGGACGGGTGGTTGTGCGCGACGACAATCGCGCGCAACCACCTGTCGTTCTTGACGTAGCAGGTCTGACGCCAGGGACGAAAGAGAGGATGAGAACGACGGTGACTTTCCATTCAATAGAGACAGAGTACACGTGGACGATGTCCGCCGGTGTTTTTCAAGAAGATTCGCAAAATTCAACCGCCCACCGGATACATGACTCTTCAAACACCAAAGGAACCCGTATTATGAGAGACCCGTCCTCCGCGTCTTTCCCGACCGACATTCCCCGGATGTCGCAAACCCGGTAGGCGGGGGGCGAAACAAGAAACAGATTTCCCTTTTCCCCCGCGGGTCTGATCGCCGAGCCACGCAGGGTCATGGTCTCTTCATCCCATACAACACCGGACAAATCTACATTTCCCTGCTGCATGTGCATATCGGTAGAAAGCACCCAGGGATGATCCCGCAGGCGGTCCAGCCGGTAGACTTTACATGAACGGGGCGGCACCGTAAAAGCAGAGATGATGCCGGTAGTTCCCAGGTACCGCTCATCCCAGAAATCCCATACCCGGAGGGAATTGTTCCCCTCAATCCGGAGCTCCGGAAGGCTCAGCTTTTGGACCAGAAAATCAGCAGAGAAATTGAAGACAGCGACAATGTCCCAGGAGGCCCAACCCGAGTCAATGTGCAGCTTAAACACCTTAGGATGATCATCCGGGTAAACACTGCTGAAGAGATCTGCCGGAAAGGCGGTGTTTTCTGTTTGGGGGAGTACCTTTTTCAGCAGAGACAGCCGGTCTTCCGAAAGCTGAGAGAACTCGTCGGAGAGCATTATTGGACTTCCGGAGATACCGAAAACCGTCGCGTTGATCTCGGCTTCGCTCCGGGAAAGGGGCTTGCCTACGGTAAGACAGTTATAGTTGTTGAGGTAGAGTTTACGGTGGGTAAAATACATGGCCGCCGTGTTCGTCACCGCCGGCAAGGCGGAGGTCCAGTAGTCTCCGGTGTTGATAACACAGGAAGCAGGATAAAACCATACATGTTTCATGATGGGCCGGCCTTCTCCGAAATCGGTAGATGTCCTCAGAGAATTAATGATCCCCACATTCCAGAACGAGGGTCCCGTAGAAGCAAGAAGAAACGTGTCGTCCCCCGCCGCCTTTCGTACCTGCTCAAGGGCGTTCCGGTAAACCTCAGGTCCCCGGACCATTTTACGGTCATGATGTACTTCATAGGGAAGCCGGTGCCAGCCGGCATCAAGAAAATCGATCATATAGTACCGGATTCCCTTCCTTCTTAATTCCCGGAAGACCCTTTCCAGAAACTGTAAAGTCCGGGGGTGGGATCCGTCCAGACGAAGGTAACCGTCCCAGCTGTCCTTTTCTTTGAACTCCAGGGGCCACGTTTTCCGGCTGAGGGTGTACGGGTTCTTCCGGGGGTACGGCGCGGGTGAACCGTCCTTCATCCGGAGGATATTGTCTTGGTTTTCCCGGAGCACATCCCGCGCGGATTCGGAAATCCAAAACGGAGCAATCCAGAGGCCGGGTTTGAATCCCCGCCGGATCAGCATATCCAGCACAGCCTGCAGGCCGTCGGGAAAGTGCTCCCGGTTCTCATCAAGCCATTCACCTGGATTGAAATCTTTGACCCAGGTGAATCCTCCGATCCAGTAATAATCAATTTCAAATCCTCTGAGGCGCTCCCGGACCAGCCTGCTGTTCCGCTCGATAACATGGGCGTACCGTTCCAGGGTGTACGCGTCTACCCATGTTTTAGCCAGCACCGCGACGGGGCTTTTCTCCGGAATCGGCGGGTTATAGACGTCCCGTACCGTATCCGCCCATTGCTCCAGGGGAATGTAGGGATCATCACTGACCGTCATGAACAGTCTTTCGGAATTAATGCCTTCGCCGGGATCAAGCTCATAATCCTGAAAATCGCTGCAGGCCTCGTACCGGGAAATTTTGCCGGGAGATTGATACTTAAGGGAATGCTCGGTAAAGACTCGGCTGAAGGTAATGAATCCGGCAAGGAACGCGGCCGGAATCTCCCGGTTATAGATATGGCAAATTGCCTGAGAGGTATGATCCCCATCATCACTATCCATCTTCTTTATGTATTTGCGCTGAGCCCGTTCGGTGATATTAAAAAAAACGGCATTACCGGGATCAGGACCTAGGATAAAAGAATCCGGCTTCGTTACCGAAATAGAAGCGCACTTTCCGAGCCGGATTGTACGGGAGGACAGATTCCGGATTTCAAGATCCATGATAACGGAATTTGAAGGAGAATCATGGGAGATAAAATCAGCCTCTATTTCCAAAGCTGGATTTTCGAAGGTAAAGGTAATCCGTATTTTTTTTCCCGATTCCCGTACATCAAACGACCGGGCATTTACGGTATCAAGAACTCCCCGGCCGGTATCCAGCCGGATGGACCAGTTCCGCAGCCCGAAATTCCTTCCTGAATCAAAAAAAGAAAATGTTCCCGTTTGCCGGTCCACAGAAAATCCTGTCATACCCTATCCTCCTTTTTAACGATCATGGTAATATAGACGGCATGAATAAACCAGAACCATACGGACCGACCCCTTCACCCAGGCAGCTTACGTGGCATGCCATGGAATACTACGGATTTATCCACTTCGGCGTTAACACGTTTACCAGCAAGGAGTGGGGATACGGAGACGAAGATCCGGAAATTTTCAATCCGTCGGAATTTGACGCGGATCAAATCGCCGGCGCGGCGGCGGACGGAGGGATGACAGGACTTATCCTGACCTGCAAGCACCACGACGGATTCTGCCTTTGGCCGTCCCGGTATACCGAACACTCGGTCAGGAACAGCCCGTGGAAAAATGGTAAAGGCAACATGGTTAAAGAAATTGCCGACGCGTGCCGCCGGGCCGGTTTGAAGTTCGGCGCGTATCTTTCTCCGTGGGACCGGAATCACCCGGAGTACGGAAGAGCTGACTATCTGGAATACTACCGGAGTCAGCTTCAGGAACTAACAACCGAATACGGTGACCTCTTTGAGATCTGGTTCGACGGCGCTAACGGCGGAGACGGATATTACGGCGGCGCCCGGGAGCACAGGAAAATTCCCGGTCCTGCCTATTACGAATGGGACAAAATCTACCGCATCGCCCGGGAAAACCAGCCCGGAGCATGCATGTTCAGCGACACCGGACCGGATATCCGCTGGGTGGGTAACGAGGACGGGATAGCCGGGGATCCCTGCTGGCCGTCACTCAAGGAGAGCACGGTCCGGAAGGCGCCGGATCCCGCAAAAACCGGTGATTTTACCGGAGGGGACCTGGCCCAGGCCTGGGCTGTGGATCGGCAGATACTGAACCATGGTGAGCGGGACGGAGACCTTTGGAGACCTGCCGAATGTGATGTCTCCATCCGGCCCGGCTGGTTTTATCACTCCGAGGAAGACCGGGATGTAAGGGATCCGGAAAATCTCATGGACCTTTACTTTAAGTCGGTCGGCAGAGGCGGTTCACTGCTCCTGAATCTTCCTCCCGACCGGCGCGGAAAGATTCACCCCCGGGACACCGAAAGCCTGCGGGAGTTCCGGATAAACCGGGACCGGCTGTTCGCAAAAAACCTTGCCGCCGCCGGGAAATTCCAGGCCGATAACGTCCGGGGCGGATCGGACAGTTTCGGACCGGCAAATCCGGCTGATCCGAATCCAGGCACTTACTGGGCGGCGGATGACCATGTCCGGCAGGCCGAGATCGTCCTGACCCTCCCCCGGCCCGCCCAATTCAGCGTAATTTCCCTGCGGGAACACCTCCCCTTAGGACGCCGGATTTCAGGATTCCGGATAGAGATTGACCGGGGTCAGGGCTGGGAAACATACGGATCGGGAGAATCCATCGGAGCGCGGCGGCTGATCCGGGGGGAAACCCGGAGGGCGGACAGGATTAAGCTGGTGATAACCGGGTCGGATGCCGCACCGGTCCTGCAGGAGTTCGGCGTTTATTGAACCCAGAGCCGGCGGAGTCTCTGCCGGCCCCGGCGTGTCTATTTTACCTGACGGTCGAAGTAGCCTTCCAGACTCACCGGAAGGCGGCCTTGGGCCTCCAGTTCTCCGAGCCAAGCCTTTACCACCGCCCGCTGACTGGACGGGGTATTGCTGAACGTAAGAACATAGTTCGGAACGTAAGGCATTTCATAGAGTTTGTACGGATCGCCGAAGGTGGTGAAAACAACCGCCGGGTGACCGTGCCAGAAGGAATTCCACAGACTCATCACCGCCTTGCCGACCATCCTGGTCGTTCCGTATACCGGCATCACATGAACATTGATAAATACGGCATCAAACTCACGTCCCCTGGCATTCAGCAGATCGGGACTGGGGTTTCCGAAGTGTTCAACCTCGAAACCGCGGCTCTTCAATTCCTGATCAACCACATCCAGTTCTTTAACGTATCCCCGGGTATCTTCCCCGACGGTCAGGGTAACCGTTGCTACTTTGGCCCCTTCCGGCAGATTCAGGGGAAGGAGGGTGTTCTCGTTCCGGACGATGCAGACCGCCTTTTCTCCTATCTCATCCGCCCATGCCTGGAAATCTTCACGGGTGTAGGGGCTCGCGGGAGCCTCAGCCGGTTCTTCAGCCTGGATCAGTCCGGTCCATACTTTTAAAGCAAGCACGTTTTTCACTGCCGTCTCCAGACGGGATTCGGTGAGGATCCCCTCATCCATGGCACGCTTCATCTCATCGATATCTTTTAGCGGATCGGTCCAGAGAATCATATCGCTTCCGCTTTCGATATTGCCTGCAATCCGTTCCCGGTAGGGAGCAAACGCGGAAAATCCCACCATGGGGATGGCGTCGGAGACCACAACACCGCCGAAACCGAGCTGATTTCTGAGGAGTTCAATCTGTATAGGCGCGCTCAAGGTTGCCGGCGCGGGGCCGAGGTAGTTTATCCCCGGATCGATCCACGGCAGAGCGATGTGTCCGGACATCACGCAGGCCGCCTGGGAAAGCAGGGCCTGCCAAACCCGGCCGAATGTTTCGTACCATTTGTCACGGTCGTAGGAATTGATGGAGGTACAGACATGGGAATCCCGGTCATCTACTCCGTCTCCGGGAAAATGCTTGACCGTAGCGGCCATCCGGTTATCAGCCTGTACACCCCGGATAAACCCCCGGGATACCCGTATTACATGATCGGGGTGATCACCGAAGGTGCGGGTGTGCATCATTGAGTTGTCTTTATTGATGGAGAGATCCACGATCGGACCGAATGTCCAGTGAATGCCGATCTCCCGGCCCTCAACGGCCGTGGCAATTCCCATCTTTTCAGCCAATTCTTCGGAATCCGCCGCGCCGACCGCCATCTGCCACGGAAAAAGGGTACAGCCTTCGATCCTGGACCCGGCTCCATTCACCAAATCGGCGCTTCCGAGGACAGGCACGGAAGAGGCTGACTGTACCTTCTTCATAATCGCGGCTACATCTTCCGCCCTGGAATAAGCGAAAAACCCCGCTCCAAAGGGGTGCTTTTCAAAAAGTTCCGCTGCTTCCTCGGGAGCTTCTTTGTATTTATACAGATTGATGTTGAAAACCTGAGCGATCCTCGCGTCGAGGGACAGACTTTCATACAATTGGTCCACGTGTTTCTTTTCTTGCTGATTTATCCTGTTATACATAACCATATAATATCACCAGCCTGTGCGGTCTTCCTTGACGATTCACTCACATTCCGGTACTATTTTTTCAAATGTCCATCCAGCTTCAGCCCCACGCCAGGTGGTTAGTCAGGGACTCTCCGATTTTTATAAACAGATACAGTACTGAAGGTTTCATCAAATCAGAAGAAGGAAATTCCACATTTACCGAACATCATCATGAGTTCGATGAAATTATCGTAATCCATTCCGGCAGGGCCATACATTCGGTCTGCGGCCGCGAAGTCCGGGCATTCCCCGGGCAGGTGTTTATAATCCGGCCCGGGATGACCCACTTTTTTCATACCGCCGACGCCCTCTGCCTTTCCAACGTTATGTATATTCCCTGGAGACTCTCCGGAGTTATGGAGGAGCTCCGGGAAATGCCCCGGTTCAACGAACTGTTTCTTATGGATCCGGACGGAAACGGCAGTGAAACAGACGGCAGAGCCGATTTGGTTCTGAACCACGAGGAACAGGCAGTGGCCCGGGATTTAACCGACCGGATGATACGGGAAAGCACCGGCAGACTTCCCGGCTACAAGGCGGCCCTGAGGGGTATGCTGATCGAACTGATGGTGCTTCTGTGCCGGACCGAAGGCGCCGGGAAAACACCGCGGTCCGGTCTCACCGGAAGGCTCGCCCTGCTCCTGGGCAGCCTGGAGGAACGGTTCTACGAATCATGGACCCTGGAACGGATGAGCGAGGCAGCGGCATGTTCCATCCCGTCACTGGCCCGCCGGTTCCGCCACTTCTTCAACGATTCCCCCATGGACTATCTGATCTCCCTCAGGATCAACCGGGTTAAGAAACTCCTGCTCCACACCGACCTTACCGTCACGGAAATAGCGTACCAGACCGGATTCAAAGACAGCAGCTACCTGACCCGGCAGTTCAAGAGCCGAACCGGAATGACCCCCAGGCAGTACCGGAACGGCCGAATCGGGAGTTAATTTTGTCTACTTCCAGCCTTGTCCGATATATCTCCACCCCGCCATAAATAATTATGGCCTCTTCTAAATCACACAAGATGTTGACCGGAATTGCCGAGAGGTTCAGAGATTTCTTGTGTTTTGGAATTAGTTCGTGTTATAATAATATCGAATTCTGTATCTTAACATTTAATTATGATTTGCGCGGAACTCTCAAATAAAAAATAACATTTATATTTACTATTCTGGGGAGGCAGGATGAATAGTACTCATTCCCGTGTTTTTGATGCTCTATTAAATCAGAACAATTTATCTCATGCCCAGCTCCGGAAGATACCTTCCCGTTCCAATGTGAACAACCAGGCCATATATGAATACTTCTGCAGAAGAAACGGAATCAAGGTAGAGACCCTGCTGAACGGAACTACTTTATCTGTTAAAGAATTTAAAAACGATAAGTTATGGTTAGATCCGCTGGACGCTTACACAATCGATAAAAACGCGGCAGCAGCGTATCCCGGCTTTTTTCATCATCAGGACGGATTTTTCGAAGGGCTTACTTTTACCGATCTGCTTCCGAATCTCTACATTATATATTTCCGTTTACTACCCGTAAAAACTTTATTCCGGCAGCTGCAACTGGCGAATGGAAAGTTTAATAATGAATATCAGCTTCACGGATTTAACGTAACTAACGGGGGGGCTCTGGTTAGCATTACCCCCTATGCCTTCAAACGATCTCTAAATAATGGTCAGGAATGCCAGTTTATCCGGGGGGTACTTTCCGCATACTTTTCTCTTCACGGTATCCGGGATTCCAAGATTGTCCACCGGTACTGCAGCACATCAATTAGCAATCTTATTAATGGAGTATATTCCAAATATAACATTAAATACCGTGAGTATGACGGCATCATTTATCTGAATGACAAAGAGGTCGCGCATCGAATTACCGTTCAAGGTGAAGACAGGAACGGTGCATTAACATTTGATGCTTATGAAATATCAGCACCATTTATTTTCAAAAACCGGCTGATATTGCAGCGGGGAGAAATATACGGTGCTCCTGCCTGTCTTCTTGAGCTTAGCTGGACCCCGCTTCCATTCCTGCAGTCTATGGCTGCCCGGTTCTCGGCGAGTATCAAGCTTCGGAAAATTACAATGGCGGAAATGAACAGACAGATCGAACACAGCAATCAGCAGCTGTTTGAACTGCTGGAACAAAAACAGCTTACTATAGAAGCACTTGAATCGGCAAACCGGCAAAAAGATCTGTTTTTATCCAATACGGCCCACGAAATAAAAACACCGTTAAACGGTATAATCGGCTTGACAGAAAGCGCCGCGGCCGGTCTGCCGAAGGGAAGCCCGGGCAGTGACACCTTGAATCTGGTAATGTTCTCCGCCCGCAGGCTTTCGTATTTGGTTAACGATATACTCGATTTTTCCCGGATGAAAGAGGGACGGTTACCGCTGCAGATCAAACCGGTATATATATCTCCCCTGATTAAAACCGTTGTAAACAGTGTTCTTCCCCTTGTGGGCCCGAAGAACCTGCAAATTCAAAATAAAATCGATCCGGCAGCGAAGTTTGCTGTTTTGGGTGATGAAAACCGGCTCTATCAGATCTTTTTTAATCTTGTGGATAACGCAGTAAAATTTACCGAAAAAGGAACGGTAAATATTGAGGCGTTTTATTCAGATTCACGCATCGGAATCACGGTCTCCGACACGGGAATCGGGATACCCCCGCAGAATTGGGAAACCATCTTTCTTCCCTACGAACAAGGCGGTGACGGCAGGGCTCAAGAATACGGGGGAACCGGGATAGGTCTTTCGGTTGTAAAAAATTTAGTCGAACTGCAATCGGGCCGGATCAATTTGAAATCGAAGCCCGGTTCCGGCAGCGCCTTTACGGTGCTGTTACCCGCCGCAAAATGTACGCCAGAAGAAAATCCCCCTGAAAACCAGGACTTAGTCTTTGAGAATACACTTATACCGGCCGGTACTGATCCGGAACTTGTTCCGGCAGCAAACGCTGTTTGGATTTGTGATGATGATCCGGTGAACCTTAAGGTGCTGGAAAATATCGTCTCAGAAACCGGATTTCCTGTGTACTGCTTTTCCCGGGGGGAGGCACTCCTAAAAGCTATGAACCAAAGTATAACCCCCATTCTTATTCTCCTGGATGTAATCATGCCTGGAATAGACGGACTGGAGGCATGCCGGGAAATCCGGAAGCGAAAAGACAGCTCAGAGCTTCCCATTATAATGGTAACCGCCCGCAGCAGGACCGAGGATATGGTCCTGGGGTTTAAAGCGGGAGCGTCCGATTATGTTACGAAACCGGTGGAACGGCAGGAACTGCTTGCCAGAATACGTCTTCACCTGGACTTGGTACAAAAAACAGCTATCCATATCATCAAGGAGAAGCAGGCCAAAATTGTAGAGACATTGGTTTCAGTGATAGGGCTTTTAGGAGGTTCCGCGGGAAGCAATGGAGAAGAAAGCACAGTACAAGAAGACACTTCACCTGTTTTAGAAGACCGACTCGAAAAAGAACTTGCCGTATGCCTCAAGGCCGATGGAAAGAACAATGTCCGGGTAAAAGAACTGCTCCACACGGCGTTAGCATTCGGAAGGGAACACCGCGGGCTTTTTCGGAGTTTTTCCCTCGGGACTCCCAGGACAGATACGAAGTCGGCACTGGAGGAGGCAATTTCCGGTTTGCTCAGTATCATCCGGTCTTCCGGAAATAATAGGATAAATACCAAATGTCTGCAGTTCGGACTTACCACCCGGGAGGCAGAAATCGCCGAGTTCACCTGTCAAGGGTTCCAAAACGGAGAAATAGCCGATCTCCTCGGCATCAGTGAAAATACTGTGAAGCATCATCTCTACAACATTTTTAACAAGACGGGCGCGGACACCCGCACCCATCTTGTTCATTTGCTTAACTCGTAATGTTTCTACTTTATATCGGGATGGTAAAACCAATCATTTGTTCCGGGTTTCGGAAGAATTTCAGCAGGATTCGACCCATCCGAATCCATCACCATCAGTTTTCCTCCTAATGTGAAATAAATTTTTGTCCCGTCACTATTGTACAGGGGGTCCCAGGCAGCCAATACATCATCCAGATAAAGGAGTTCCGGGTCTTCGGATCCGTCACTCTTGACCCGGTAAATTGCCGGTATGATATCGGTATCCTCCCAATTTTGGGTATGGTAAACGACGTAGGTTCCATCAGGGCTCATTCTTGGACTGGAACAATCAGGAGTAGGAGGATCTGTTTGGGTGGAGTCAGGTGTTACCGGAGTACTGTTGGTTCCGTCTATATCCATGAGATGAATTCTCCATGCTCCGTTTGAGGATTGCTCTCCTGAAGAGTACAAGATCTTATTCCCGTCCGGGGAGAAATTGGGTAATTGATCATCATGTCCCGGAGAACCGGTCAAATTGGTGATGCCGGTCCCGTCACTATTCATGATGAATATATCCCCTAAATCAGGATCAGCCGAATCGGCGTCCCGGTTGGACTCAAAAACAATCTTGGTTCCGTCAGGAGAGGGAGATGCCGCTGTATCATCGTTCGGGTCCGAGGTAAGCCGTATGACATCACTGCCGTCCCGGTTCATTGTGTAAATATCAGAATTACCGTCGATCGTTTGAGAGAAGAGAATTTTTTCCGTTCCCGGTATCCAGCGGGGCCGGGCTTTACTATAATCATCATGAGTAATCTGATACGCCGCCGTCCCCTCCGGATCGAACAGCACGATTTCTCCGCTCCTGCAGACAAGGCCGGTAAGAAGATCGTAGTCAACCGCTTCGGTCTCGGTATACTGGTTCCAGGTTATGCTGATATCATCAATGTACCACAAACCATTTGCGGGATTCCCCTCGATTTTAAAACCGGCGTGCCACACTTCAGCCACTTCCCGCTCCCCGAACAGTTCCCCGTCCAGAAAAAACTGAAAATACTTCCCCTCACGGACCGTCACTTTCATGGTGTGCCAGGTATCCCACTTCATCAGGGTTGTGTAGGAAAGGTCTTCAAGTTCATCTCCACGGTCACCGAAGTACCAGCTGCCGTTTTGATGACTGTTCAACCAAAAGGCGCTCTGATTTCCATCGGAAGCAGATTTATTAAAATCCAATACTGTCCAGCATTTTTCATCCACGGTTTCGCTTTTTTTCCGCTTAATCCGGTACTCCAAGGTGTAGTTCTTTCCCGCATAGATATTGATATCGGCATCTGAATTCCCGTCAGACTTTACCGGAGCATAAACCTTGTTAGCTCCGTCATCGATGATCTGCCACTCCGGTTCACCGGAAACCGTGCCGGTAGTGATGAAATCGGACAATCCCGATTCAAAGTCGGTGCTCCATTCCGAAACGGGAAGCGTTTCCAGGGGAGCGTAAACGATATCCTGGGTCTCTTCCGTGCCTAATGCGTAGTAATGGGCATAGAGCTTGCCGTCCCGGACGGTAAAATTCCCTTTAAAGGAAAAACCTGTTAACTCCGGATTTATCGGGGCCAATTCGTGAGTGAATCCGAATGTTCCGCCGCCTTCATCGGTTACTTCCATTACAAAACTCAGTCCCTGTTCATCCCGCCATATTACACCGGTACCGTCACTTTTGATTTCCAGCACTTCGTGGTAGTCCTGTTCCGGCTGGATCGATTCCAGGTCCCAGATACCGACTATGTCGGATAATGCCGGCTGACGGTTTACCGTCACCGAAGGGTCGCAGGCGGTGAGGGCCAATACAATAATAGCCGCGGCCGCAACAAGGACATATACTGATAACTTTTTATAATTTTTTTTCTTCTTCATGTGTTTCCTCCTATGCGGTAAAGCGTAGGAGAAAACGGCGCGGTTCCGCAATAACACTTTCGTGTTAGATCTCTGTTCCGAACTCCAAAGCAGTATCGATCATGACATGATAGTTTTCTTCTGTGCGGGAATCCATCTTTTCCAGGGGAGTCCCGGTCGTGGAAATAACCAGCCGCTCCGGTCCGGCCGTCCGGATAATGCCTTCCACCCGGCTTCGTATCTGCTCAGGCTCCGCCGCCGCGATTTCCCGGCTTTGAATGTTTCCGGTAAGAGTGATCAGACCCCGGGAAACGTCCCGGGCTTCTTTCAGGGTAAGATCGCCGTCGGGAGCCGTTTCCACCGGATCGGTCTGGTCCACTCCCATTTCGGTGAACCGTTTTAAGGCGTGAGTGATGTTGCCGTGGCAGTGATAGGCCACAAACCGGCCGCGGCGTTTACACAGGTCCACCAGGGGCTGATCGAACCGGACCACCAGACGGTCGAAATCATCGGGAGACATGAGCGGCGGGGTGGCGTGTTCGGCGCCGCCGAACCGGATGACCGGACCGACCCCTTGCTCAAGGAGCGTTTCCAGATTCCGGCGGATCCGTTCCGCCGCGGCTTCCATCAGGTTCATGATGAGTTTCTCTTCGGTCCGGGCAAAGATCAGGAAATCGTTGGGATCGAAGAGCCGGCAAACCGTCTGAATCGGCGACGGGATGGTAACCCACATCACCCCCCGGTCACCCAGGGCTGTCTCCAGCTCACGGAAATCACCCGCTTCAGCGGGATATCCCTCCCAGGGCAGTTCCAGAAGAGCGGCCGCGTCCTCCGGGCTTTTACAGAAATGCTCGATTTCCCAGGAGTGACCTGTTCCCGGCTGCACGGCGTTCCGTTCGGTGAGTTCAAGTCCGCCCTGTGAAAAGCTGCTTATTCTGACAATCCGGCCCTTCCCGTCCGGTTTCTCTTCCGTCGTGGTATAGGCGGGTGAGAGGAAAAACTGATCGTTCCCCATACAGGGAGGGCGCCAGATAAAGAAGTTGTCGCATTCCTTCTCCATCCGCTTTACCAGTTTCTGATAGGCGGGATCTTTTTTCCGCCAGCTGTCGTAATCTGAATAGCCATGGAATGGCGCAGGAACAAAGGATGTACCTTCCTACCTCTTTGTAAATCTGCCTAAGTTTCAATAG
>CAYLLE010000085.1:0-15680 GCA_964384485.1 uncultured Spirochaetales bacterium
CCCGTCATCTGGTAGCGTAGTCTGGATGGGTAACAACAAAATTGGCAACAGTTATTAAGGCCCACCCTATTATCAATATTCTTAATATTTCGTATCAAATATATTGATTTTTTCTCCCGTTTGTATTAATTTTTCTAAATACAGGAGGCAAAAAAGTATGAAGCATAGGATCAGTAAATGCCCTGCCTGCGGGAATGTCCATTTCGAAGTGGAAAAGATACGGTGCACCAATTGCGGAACCGGCATAGAAGGAAGTTTTTCTCAATCAAAACTGGGAAATCTCAGTCTGGAAAATGAGCGATTCGCGGAAACGTTTCTCAGATGCCGGGGCAATATTAAGGATGTTGAACGGGAGCTTGGAATATCTTATCCTACCGTAAGGAGCAGGCTTGATAAAGTGATAAAGGCGTTAGGATATGCCGGAGATGATACGGGTAAAATTCGGAGAGAAATTCTTGAAGCACTGGAAAAGGAAGAGATAAAGCCGGAAGAAGCGGTTAAGGCGCTCAAGGATCTTTAGGGGGAAAGGATGAACGAAGAACGTACAATGATTTTAAAGATGCTGAAGGAAGGCAAAATATCCATGGAAGAAGCGGAAGCTCTTTTGGAAGTGCTGGAAGAATCGGATAAGCAGGAGAGGTCTGGTCATGAATCTGAGCCCACCCGTGAACAGGAGAAATCCTGGTCTGAATCCGGACCCGACCATGACCGGGAGAAACCACATACTGAAGAACGGAGCGGAGAATTTGAAGATTTAAAAAATCAGTTTAAACAAGGTTTCGAAGGTTTCGGGAAATCATTTTCGGAAGGATTCGAGGGGTTCGGGAAATCGATGGAAGGCTTTCTTAAAAATGTTGAACATAAAGTCAAAGAAGCTATGAAATCGATCAAGGATGTGGATATTGATATAAATATCGGTGATTATCTCGATTCATCCCTGTGGAAAACAAATGCTAAGGAAGAACGCACCATGGAGATACCGGGATCAGGTATCGAGGAGCTGCTTATCGATCTGCCTTGGGGAGACTGCATTATAACCGGGTCGGATGATCACGACATCCATATTGCCGCGGAAATAACAGCGTGGGGAGCAGATGAAGAAGACGCAGGAGAGAGAGTCCGCAGACTTAATCTTGAACCGGTAACGGAGGGAAACACCCTCAAACTTATAATAAAACGGGATGAATCGGAACAGCCGGGCAAAAGAAGCCGTTTTCCCCGGGTCGATATCCGGATTACCATGCCTTCCGATATAAATCTTTCCTGCAGCAATAAGAGCGGAGACCTTAAAGTTTCCGGCCTAAACGGAAAAACCGAGACTCAGAGCTATTCAGGGGATATTAGACTGACCCGGATCAGCGGAAAGCTAACCGGGAAAAGCAAAAGCGGTGATATCAGCGCGGAAGAGATTGAGGGTGAGGCAGTTTTGGAAACCCTCTCGGGAGACGTGGAAATCGAAGGGGTTACCGGAAATCTTTCCGCGGCGTCAAAAAGCGGGGATGTAGAAGTACAAAATTTTGAGGGAGACGGTCAGATAGTCAGCATCAGCGGAGACTGTGAAGTCCGGATCATCGGCAGATCCAGGCTTGCAGCGAAATCCACATCTGGTGATGTTTCCGTATCGATCAGTTCTGATTCGAATCCGAGTGAGCTGGACCTAAGGAGCACAAGCGGTGATATTAATGTCCGGGCTGCGGAAGATCTGACCGGTACTGTAGAATTATCCAGCAGGTCCGGAACTGTTCATTCCGGTTTCGGACTGGATGCTGAGGATAAGTCGGGGAAGTATATCCGGGGTATCCTGGGAAAACCGGAAGGTTCGGTATTCTGCAGGACAACATCCGGAGACGTCGAGCTTTCTCCAGCGTGAACAGCTGATCGAGTAATTTCCGCTAGTGTCGTCCGGAGCCGGCCGCGGCTTTGAAATGCAGCCCCGGCTCCGGGTGTAATTTCTTGTCCTATTTCTTTTTAAAGAATCTTTACCTCATAGGTCATACCATTTATAATTGTGACCGTGAAACGTTGGCTGTCAGTACTTTTTTTTGTTTTAATATGTAATAATGCCGTGTTCAGCGAACCGGAAAAGAATCATACCGTATATTTCCTCATAGACCGCTCGTACAGCATGATCCGTGAATCCGCCGACGGCGATGTGCCACTTCGGTCGGCTATGGATCTCGTCAAACAGATCACCGGTAAAATTGAAGGAAATCCGGGCGCGGTTGATAAGATAGACGGCGGATTTTTCGGCGGACTTGCGGAAGGTATAACCCGGATCAACGAAACGGACCAGTCGCTGCTCTGCGACAGGCTCGAAGCAGGCAGGAGTCCGATCGGCCGGTCGGTAAGCGAGGGGCTTTCGAAAATGGCGTCCGCTTCGGAAGGATATCTGGTCCTGTTTTCCGACGGCATCGGTACGGACGGGGAATTCCCGCAAGCCGAAGAATTTATAAATAATAAGATAAGCCTGATATATGCTTCGTTCCCCCATCCCACCGGGAAAAAAAATGATATTTCTCCGGAGCTTGCTTCCATCATCCGTGATTCCGGCGGAGCAGCGGTGCCGGTGGAAGACATTTCCGAAACAGCCGCACTGATTGCTGAACTCGTATCATCACCTCATAAAGCCCCTCTTCCCGCGGAAGAACCGGCTCCCCCCGAAAACGAAAGAGCAGACATTGATGCCGGAATTAGCACGAAAGATAATCCCTCAGCATCAGCCGGAAAAACCATCCCCGTCAAATATCCTTTCGGGGTCACCGCGATTTTTTTCTTCTTGGGCAGCGCGGGAATAACTACGAGAAGCTGGAAAAAAGAACGGGACACGGTTAAAAAATCGCTTCGGGCTGAACCGAAGCCGGTGATTCACCTTGATGTGGAGTCACAGGACAAGGGAAAGGAGCATTTTGCATTCAAACTGCAGCCTGTTTTGGTATCTACAGGTACCTACGGTGATCTGCTTCTCCCCTATGCCGGAGGTGACGGCTCATTTTCGCTGACCCTCCAGGGAAACAAAGTTGTATTTGAGAGTGAAACATCCCTCAATATAAACGGAGTTTCCAAGAAGAAAAAGGAATTAAAAGAAGGAGACCGGATCGCCCTGGGCAGATACCGGGTATTCTTTCGGGGAATAGCCAAGGAAAAGCCCGCTCCTCCGGTACAGCATGACGCGTATGCCTCTATGGGCGCAACCGCTTCACTGCTTATCCTTGGCGCGTTTCTGATGATTTTCCCCATACGCCACCTTGGCACCGCCGAATCCTCAACACCGGAAATACCGGAGACATACACCGCTGAGGAGTCGCCGGTACAGGAAGTAAACGGTAAAACCGAAGCTCCCAACTTGCCGGAGGAACCCTCCGCCCTTAAAACGGTGGGGGTGTCCTTTCTGTCTCCCGCAGATCAGGTTGATATACTTTTTATTCACTCCCATCCCGATGACGAGGCAATTGACTTCGGCGGGAGTATCGCTCTTAGCAATGCACGAGGACTCCGGACCGGGATTCTTCTCTTTACCGACGGTGAGTCAGGCGCGGACCTTTACCCATTCCGCCGCTCCGACGGAATATACCAGGATAAATTATTAACCGGTATTGATCTGGCTCGTGTTCGAGTCAAGGAAGCTCAGGCATCTATGAGTATTTTGGGCGCGGACCTCTACATCAGGTTCGGGCTGCCGAACAATCCCTATTTCGGGTCGGACGATGTGATGACAAAGGAGCGGGTGCTGAGTGAATGGGGGGGCGAAGAAAACATCATCCGAGTTTTAAAAAAGGCGGTGCGGATACTGAAACCGGACATCATTGTGGCCCCCTATGATGATCCGGATGCCCATGAACATTTTGAGCATAAAACAACCGGTTATCTCTGCCGCAAGGCTATGGAGCAGCTCGCACGGGAAGGGGTGCCGTTTGTCTATCGGGAATTCATCGAGCCGTGGGAAATGGAAATTGAAGGGAAGCCGTCGGATTATCCTGAAAGGAACATCATCAGTGTGGAAATTGATGAGGAGACTAGAGCACTCCAGCGGAGAGCCTTGCTCCAATACCAGACCCAGCGGGATGCTTCGATCATTGCAGCCGAAGTTCTCTGGACCTACAGTGCGGAATGGTTCGAGGAGCTCACCTTTAATCAGTAGAGCTAAAAGCCGTTAAGCTGACTGCACACTTTATAAAGCCCCTGGGTCCCCAGCTTTTCGTAGCCTTGAGCCATCGCGGCGATGTAAAACTGCTTTGCCAACGAAAGTCCCGGCAGAGAGAGATTCATCCGTTCAGCTTCCTTCAGAGCAATCCCCATGTCTTTTACAAAATGCTTGATATAGAATCCAGGATCGAAATTTCCCTTTACTATTCTCGGGCCAAGATTGTTTATCGACCAGGAGGCGGCGGCCCCTTTCCCGATTACGTTTATCACCTCTTCCGGATTGAGTCCGGCGCGTTCGGCGTACAGCAGAGATTCAACCACCCCGATCATGGTGGAAGCGATAAGAGTCTGGTTGCACATTTTGGTATGCTGTCCCGCTCCGTGTCCACCCATAAGGGATATGTTTTCTCCCATGATTTTAAAAAGCGGCATAACCCGTTCAAATGCTTCCCGGTCGCCGCCGGCCATAATCGCAAGGGTCCCGTTTTTCGCTCCCACGTCGCCTCCGGAAACAGGAGCATCCACAGCGGAGACTCCTCTCTCTGTTCCTGCGGCGCCAATTTCTTCGGCCAAAGAAGGTTCCGACGTGGTCATGTCCACGAGTACGCTTCCCTGCTGCATGGCAGCAAGCAATCCGCCCTCCTCAAGGATCACCGATCTAACGTCTGCGGGATATCCCAGTATAGTAAAAACTATATCACTGTTCCGGCCGACTCCGGCAGGATCATCGGACCATTCAGCGCCCCGGTCAAGAAGACCTGCCGCCTTTACCTTTGTCCGGTTGTGTACGGAAACGGTGTAACCCTGATCCATAAGGCGGGAGCACATGGAAAATCCCATCACTCCCGTTCCGATCCATCCGATTCTGATATTCCGATTCTGCATTATTTACTCCTTTCTAATTGAAATCCCTGATTTCGATATTTCCGCCGGAATCACCGATATAGAGCAGCGGCTTAATCCTGGTAAACAGTCCGTTTCCCAGTACGCCGGGTATACGTGAAAACTCCCGGTCCAGCTCCTCCGGATTCCAGACTTCACGTAGAGTGACATCGATGATAAGATTTCCGTTATCCGTTATCACAGCCCCCATCTTTTTGACGGCCATTCTTACCCGGGGCTGGGTATTCATCTCTTTGAGCGTGTTGAGAACAGGTATCCTGGCTTCAGGAAGCACTTCCAAAGGGATGGGAAAACTCAGTCCCAGAGCGTCTGTTAATTTTGAGTGATCAGCTACCACTGCCATCTTTTTGGAGGCGTACGCGACTATTTTTTCGATTAAAAGGGCGCCCCCGCCGCCTTTCGTCATGCATCCCGAGCCGTCGATCTGGTCGACCCCGTCGATTGTCAAATCGAGGCTGCCGTTTATTTCGGGATCGTTCATACTCCGAAGGGGAATCCCCTGTTCCTGGCATTCCATCTCGGTCTGGGAACTAGTGGGAACGGCCAGGATATCATTCACCTTTCCATCGTAATAAAGCATTCCCAGGCGGCGGACCGCCCAGACGGCCGTTGAACCGGTTCCTAAGCCGATCTTCATACCGTTCCGGATCAGATCGTCCGCGGCACGGAAACCGAGTTGCTTTTTTACCTCTTCCTGTGTCATAAAATGAAGTATACTGATGGAATCAAGACTTTTCAATCAGCCCCTTTTTTTATAACTTTAAACAACAGTCGTAGAACGGATCAGCCGATAGAATAGTATGAAAATACCATCACTCCTATTTACAGCAGTATTAATTCTCCTGTCCGTTTCCGCGGCGGCATCAGATTATGTCGAGGAGGGATGGGCTTCCTGGTACGGCGGTAAATTCCAGGGGAGACAAACCGCGTCTGGAGAGATATTCGATACCCATCAGCTTACAGCGGCCCATAAAACCCTGCCCTTCGGAACAACGGTCGAGGTTACCAATACGGAAAACGGTAAAACGGTGATCGTTAAAATAAATGACCGGGGACCTTTTGTGGCAGGAAGAATCATCGACCTTTCCATGGCGGCGGCGGAGAAAATCGGGATGGTCGGAAAGGGTATTGCTCTGGTAAAGATTAAAGCAGTCTCGGGTCCTCCGGATACTGAAAATCTCCCCGTGATAATTCAGGCCGCGGCCTACCGTCTGAAGAAGAACGGTGAACGGGCGATGATGCGGCTCGAAAACGCGGGACTTTCGCCTGTAATGGAACACGCGGATCCGGGGTATTACTGCATTTTTATTCCCACCGTAAATAAAGAAGCACAGGATATTATTACCCGGCTGGAAGAACTCGGTTTTAGCGGAGCTTTTATCCGGCGGTAGAGATTCTATCTATTTCTCAGCAGAGCAACTATGGCGGGGTAATCGCGTTCTTTCGCGACATCCAAGGGTGATTGACCCTGGTAATTTACAACCTTGATGGGCGCATCCATCTTGATCAGCGCTTCCACCGAATCGTGGGCTCCCAGAAAAGCCGCGATATGCAGGGGCGTATTGCCGTAGGAGTCGGCGGAATCAATATTTTCCGGTGTAATTACCGCTTCCAGTGCCTCCCGTCCCCGGATCAGCGCGAGTCTGAGGGGCGTTTCATTCTCCGTATTAACCGCGTGGATGTCCGCTCCCTTTTCCGCGAGATATGAAACCACATTGAGTCCCGCGGACTGTATTGCTAAATGAAGAGGGACCTCTCCGGACATGTTACGGGAATCGATATCAGCGCCGATTTCAAGAAGATAATCCAGCACCTCAAGAGAAGCCTCTTGAGCAACCGCGAGGTGGAGAGGGGTGTTTCCCTGATTGTCCGCTTCGGTCGCGTTCCGCCGGGTAATAACTGTCTCCAGGTAATCAAGTCCGTTTTCCACCGCCATGAAAAACGGGGTGTTTCCCTGGGCGTTCCGGGCGTACACATCGGCTCTCCGGGAGACCAGAAAACCTGCCGTATCCGCGGAACCGCCGGAAATAGCCAGATGGAGCGGAGTGTTTCCTTTATTGTCCCTGTCCTGAAGGGACGCACCGTATTCAAGCAGAATCTCGATAAACATTACCTTCCCGTCTTCCGCAGCAAGATGAAGCGCTGTCTTGCCCTGGGAATCCCGTACTCCCGGATCAGCGCCGGCTCTGAGGAGTGAATCAAGAATATCGGGTTTTTGTGAAATAAGGGCGCTCATCAGCGGGGTTCTTCCGATAGCGTTTCTCGCGTTAAGATCAGCACCGTTTTCTACGAGGAGAGAAAATGTTTTTTTTGATCCTTTGGAAGCAGCGTGATGAAGAGGTGTATTCCCCTGATTGTCTCTCGCCTCAGGGTCGGCCGAATATCCGAGAAGGATCCGGACAAAGCCGGGAAGCCCTTCTCTGACGGCTGTGTGGAGAGGAGTTTCTCCGGCATTGTTTCTTATGTCCGGAGAAAGCCCTTTAATGATAAGCATCCGGACCGCGTCACTCTGCTCCAGCTGTACCGCGTAATGGAGCGGGGAATTTCCGTTTCCGTCGGTGCTGCGGAGATCCATCACCGAAAAAAACCTGCTTAAAAAAGTGTTTTCATGATGGAATGCTATGGACAGGGGGCTCTCATCGGCATTATTTTCGGTAAACAGATCGGCACCGTAGGAGAGAAAAATTTCAATTACATTAGTATCTTTTCGTCTAACCGCTTCATGGAAAGGGGTCTCTCCTTTGGAATTTTGATCACCCACATCAGCACCTTTTCCGATAAGGGTAAGAACAATTTCTGGTTCGGCCCCGGAATAAAGTGCCAGATGAAGCGGACTGTTTCCGAGATTGTCGTTTGTGTCCATGTCATCCCGAGTCAAAAATCCTTCCACAAAACTGTTTCCTTGAAGGTAAGACAAGAGAAGCGGTGTTTCCCCGTTATCGTTGACCGCGTATAATTCAGCTCCCGATTTCCGAAGCAGCACGCTGATGGAAAGATTCCCGGATAAGACAGCCGTATGCAGAGGGGTATCCCCCGAACCGTTCCGGATGTTTATCCTGGTACCGCCTCCGGTAAGGAGGTTAATTGTTTCTGAAATGGATGATTCAAAAGAGTTGTCGATATTAGACGGGTGCTTGACGAAAAGATGAAGTGGGGTGTTGCCCGCGAAATCCTTGGCGTCTGTTTCCGCCCCGTGTTTGACAAGCAGAGAAGCAATCCGGGCTGATTCCGGAAGCGGATTCAGCAGATGAAGAGGAGCGGCGCCGCTTTGATTCTGTACATTCGGTCCCGCTCCCCGCCGGAGCAGGAATTCGGCGGCAGCGAGATCGCCGGCCGCTACGGCCTCGTGAAGCGGGGTGTTTCCGGAATTATTCTGACGGTCGATTTCGGCTCCCTTTTTGATCAAGAGCTCGGTAAATCCGAAATGACCTTCTCTGCAGCTTTCGTGAATGGGATAATTGCCTCCGGGAAGCTGTTTATTAACATCCGCGGACGCGACAACGTTTTCGACATAGTCGAATCCGTCAATCTTGCCTTTTCCGCCCCGGGCGATGAGGAAAAATGCTGTTTCGGCGTGAGCAAGACTCCGGGGGTTAAGGTATGCGAAATCCAGCGGCGTCAGGCCGTTTTTCGTTTCCGGATTTATTTGAGCCCCCGCGCCGAGCAGGAATTTAACGGTATCCAGCTTTCCTTCGGAAACGGCATAGTGGAGCAAATGCTTTCCCTCGTCATCGGAATCTTTTATATTTTCGGATTTAACGATGGCGTCAAGGGCGTCTCTCCCCTGCTCAAGAGCTGTACCGGCGGGGGCTGCTCCCGCATTGTTCCGCCGGAACAGATCCGCCCCCCGTTCAGCCAGAAACTCTGCTGTGGAATAGGCCATAGAGAGAAGCGCGTTCATGAGGGGAGTGTTTCCCTCGTCATCTTCTGAATCCAGAACGGCACCCGATTTCAGAAGCAGTTCCGCTGTTTCCAGCTTATCCTCTCCTAAGGCGGCATGAAGGGGAGTTTTCCCCGAACTGTCCCGTTTTTCCAGCTCCGCGCCCTGGGATACCAGAAAAAGGACAAGCTCCTTATGTCCGGAGACCGCTGCGGTATGGAGGGGTGTTCTGCCGGCTTCATTTTCCGCGGATAAGGACAGCCCTCCGTTGATCAAAACTTCCACAACGGGGATTGACCCGGCCGCGGCTGCTTCATGAAGGGGGGTATTTCCCGTTTCGTTTATTTCTCCGGAATACCCGAACTCATCCAGATAACTTTGAATTTCAGTAGGATTTTTTTCTGAAACCAGGGCGAAAATGTCCGGTTTCGGCGCAGGTACGTCTTCGGGAACCGGCGGAGGCGCCGAGGCGCATGAGGAGATTAGAATAACAGAAACGGCCGCGGTAAAAAGCAGGCCCCATCGGGGGATTTTCATACATCAACCATTATAACATAAACGACAGTACATTACCAGCTGATTTCATTGGATGAATTCCCTTATAACGTATACAATTGTTTACAGTATATATGGTTATTTTAATCCGGAACGGCTCAAGCCGGCTTCGGGAAAGGGGTACCCTATAAACGGCGACGGAAACCGATTGCCGGGGAATCCGGTAAGTTCTGCAATATTTTTTCGAGACCTTGAATTATCCTCCGGTTTATGCTTTTATTTTTCCGAAGATGATACGGGTGTATCACACGGACAAGAAAGGAGTTAAAAAATCTGAATGACTGTAGCTCTGCAGGCCACCCTGATAGCGTTTCTCGGGTATTCACTTCAAAATATCAGCCAGGCTACTCAAAAGATGGCTCTGGATATCCGAAGGCGGCATAAAACCGGAGGCTTTATACTCTGGTGCGTAGCCACTTTTTTCACTTTTTTCTCTAATTTCATCGTTCTTTACGCCGTTTCCATCGGCAACGTTTCTCTGGTGGGGGCACTTTCGGGCACCGGACTCCTGGCGCTGGTTATATATTCGGATTTGGTTCTGAAAGAACGGGTAAGCAGATGGGAGCTTCTCAGTATCATAATCATCATAAGCGGAATCGTTTTAATGGGAGCCTTTGAACACACCACACGGAATAATACTATCCGGGTTAATTTGCTGGTCCTGATTTTCCTGATATCTGTGGCGACGGGCATCATCATTACGGTTATCCTGATCAGAAAAAAACGGCGCACCGCCATATCTCTCACTTTTTTATCCGGTATTTTGGGCGGTTTTCTCCGGCTTTTTCAAAAAGTAAGCACATCCAGAGTGGGAAAAGCCTATTCCTTTATTAGTATTCGCGTAGAAAATAAGGGCAGCTCGGTTTTTCTAGATAAACTGGAAGCCGCCGCGCAGAGTCTTACGAATCCGTTCACTCTGCTGTGGGTTTTTTTATCAATTATTTCCATGATCCTTATGCAGTTCGCGTACAGCCGAGACCGGGCAATCAAATTAATTCCGGTTTTTTTGGCCATAACAATGCTGATTCCGGTCTGCGGCGGTGTGATCTTTTTTCTTGAAAAGCTCAATCCGCAGCAGATCCTCGGCGTTTTCTGCATCCTCGGCGGGGCAATTCTGCTGGTACTTAAAGCCCGGAAGATTCCTTCAATCCGGTAATTGCTGTTGATGTACCGCCCGGTGTTTTGCCGGCATGTTCACCACATTTCCCATTTTCCCGGATTGGATAAAGTCAGTAACCAAGCGCACGATTTTCTGCCGGATATCCGCCTCCGCCTCCACGGACGCCCATGAATAGTGGGGAGTCATGATGATCCGGGGGCAGTTAAGGAGAGGATTCGTCCCGTCCGGCGGTTCGCCGTCTTCGTACACGTCCGTTGCCGCTCCCGCGATGAGCCCGGTATGGAGCGCCTCGGCAAGAGCTTCCTGGTCCACCACCCCGCCCCTGCTGGTGTTGATAAGAAACGCTTCGCTCTTCATGTTCCCGAAGATTCTCCGGTCCACCAGATGCCGGGTTTCGGGATTGAGAATGGCAGTTACACAGAGGAAATCCGATTCTGAGACGGCTTCGTCCAAAGAGACAGCCTTTACTCCGGGAGGCAGGGTATCCGGCGGTATATGCGGATCACAGGCAAGGATATTCAAACCGAATCCTGCACAAAGTTCGGCGACGCGGCGCCCGACTCGGCCGAATCCCAGAATCCCCAGGGTTTTACCGGTGATTCGGCTGATCCTGGGAATGCCGGTGCTCTCCCATCCCCTGCCTCCCGCGGAGTTACGGACAGTTTCCATCTGTTCCTTAAGCCGGCGCGCGGATGCCAGCATAAGCATCACCGTCTGTTCCGCGACTTCGTCGATGCAGTAATCGGGAATGTTGACCACCGGGATACCCGAAGAGGCGGCAGCTTTTATATCGACATTGTCGTAACCTATCCCGTGCCGGATAATGAGTCCGCAATGATCCATTGACTCGATAATTTCCGCGCTGATCCGGGCCATGTTCACGATTACGATACGGGCATCCCGAACAAGAGACATGAGACGATCCGGCGGCGCGAACCGTTCCTGGTAAATCCTGAGTTCAGCGATCCCGGAAAGCTGTTCTATTTCCCAGGCAAGATTCTCTTCAACATAGTCTGTGATCACTACTGCCGGTTTCTTCATCATAAGTTCTCCCCTTATGCTCATCGGCGGGATCACAGTAAATGTTTACTAAAACATGGGATTACTGCGATAGATCAGCTGGATGTGCAGATCAAAGGGATCCCGGAGTATGACCATTTTGTCTCCCGATGCGGTTTCCTTGTATTCATCCGAAACGGTGCAACCCTTGGTAAGCAGACGTTCCATTTCCGCTTTCACATTGTCCACAAGAAAAGCCAGATGGAATGTCATGGGCCGGATTTCCCTGAAGGGCAAGGTAACCTCATCCCGGTTTCCATAGATCTCCAGAATGACCCGTCCGGTAGGATCGGCGAGGAAGTAAGCTTTAGGCGGAGAAGACCGGGTTATTTTCATCGACAGGTTTTCCACATACCATTCCGCCGCCTTTTTAGGTTCAGAAACATTAAGCCCGGTATGGGCGAATGTATAATCGGGATGTTTACTCATAATTTTCTCCTTTAACAGCACCGGTAAATATCCGAATGGCTTTTTTCTCAGTATATTCAATATAGAAAAGCCTGAAAGGGCATTATCATATTTATTGGAGGATTTATTATGAAAAAACTACAAAAAACGGCAATTGTATTTACTGTTATCATTGCGGCCGCGGCTACTTTCTCATGCAGTAACACCCCCGTAGATGATATATCTACAGCTGAGGACGCACAGATGGCATCAAGAATTATTTTCCAGGGATTAGAAAAATCTTATGGTACCGGTGGCGGATCTAAAGCTGAAACAGATTTAGTAACGGAGGGAACAGAGGGCGGCTCGGTTACATTCAGCCCGAATGACCCAGACCAGACCGACACTACGCTGATTTTTGAAGCGGTATTTAACGATTTCGGGTTCATCTATGAAACAGACGACGGAAAACAGCAGACCTATGTGATCGATGGAACGATTGTATTTGCTTTCACTTTGGTAGAAAGCGGCGAAGAAAACGGCGGCAGCACCGAGTTTGAATACGATATTTTATCGGATGCCTTAACGGTGGATGGACCGGATATCACAACCACATTCCCGCTTGAAATCACATACACCTTCACTATTGCCGATCCGACGATTACGATTACCGCGACAGGAACCGCGGACGGAGTACCCCTGGAAAGCTACACGTTTACGGTCACCGATACACTTTAATCGGTTTTTTCCGGACCGGTTTTCCGGTCCGGGGAAAATGATTCTATTCGTTTGATTAAAAATTTACTATTATGTTCATAGACAGATGACCGTTAGGTCTCACATTATGTTCGGGAGGAAAACCAATGAAAAAATTAATGAAGAGTTTTTTGTTCGCCGGTATAATGCTTATTACCGGTATCGCTTTATCCTGTAAAACCGACGGGGGCGGAGGGATCGATTCGGAAGCCGAGGCGCAGCAGGCGTCTAAAATCGTGTTTCAAAGCCTGAACGTTTCTTACGAAACGGAAGAATCTTCGAAGGCGTATACATCAACACACACTTATGATAGCCCCCAGGGCGGATCGGTAACCTATACCTTCAATTCCGCGGATTACGATGATTATTCCTTCAGCTACGATGCCGCCTTTAACGACATGAAGTTCACCTATACCGATGAAGACAACAATCAGGAGACGTATACCATAGACGGAACGTTCACCTTCACCTTCAGCTTGGATGAAACGGACAGCTCCTCTTCGTTTATCTACAACATCTCATCCTCCGCTATAACCCTGACAGGTCCTGACGTGACAGATACGTTTCCGGTTGATGTAACGTATACCTACAGTTTTTCTGAATCCGGTACAAGCTATGTGTACACAATTACCGCGAACGGAACAGTCGACGGCATTCCGATAGACGGCTACAGCTACACGTATACCTGGTCCTATTAAGGTATCCACGCCGGCCCGGATTTGTCAGTCCGGGCATGGTGTTTTATCCATGGAATTACCAGCATGAGACTCCGAAGATATGGCGGCGAATAATTATTTCAGTCACACAAATCTAGACGGGCAGAACCCCTTCGACCGGCTCGGAGAAGCGGGAATCACCTACTCGACAGCGGGAGAAAATATCGCCTACGGCTTTACCAGCGCGGAGGCGGTCCTGGAGGGGTGGCTTGAGAGCGCCGGACACAAGGCGAATATCGAAAACGATTCGTTCACCCATCATGGTGTCGGATATGCATCCGGCGGCAGCTACTGGACCCATCTTTTCATGGAAAATCCGGAGATTGATTAGACCGCTTCTTGTTTACTGTTAGCATTTTATTAAAACGGTCTTGACACGGGAGCAGAAATTTGGCACTTTATAAATCCTGTGAAAACAGGGGCCCATAGCTCAGTTGGTTAGAGCACCTGACTCATAATCAGGGTGTCCCAGGTTCAAGTCCTGGTGGGCCCAAAAAAAATAGCCGTTCGCTTCTTGCGGACGGCTATTTTTTTGGTTGCATAGCCAGGACTTGAAACGAAGGCACCGCCGACCGAATAGGGAGGAAAAGCGGACAGGATGTCCGCGTCAGGTGCCGAAGGCGGCCCGGAGAACCAAGACAGGAGGTCGAGGTTCGGAGGGAAAGTCCTGGTAGTGATCAGTTCGTACTCATTCTAACCTCCTATGAAAATTTCATTTGACTTAAAACAGAGCGTAGAGTTTAATAAAACTATCCCTATGGGGATAGTGAATACCTTGCCTAACAGAAGCCGTTCTTTAATCTTTTGTTAGGCAATTTATTCTTGCCTAACAGCTGAGTCTATCGTATAATATGTTAGGCAAGGAGTTTGATATGGCAATGGTTTTTGATATTCTCGAAGAAGAGAGAGAAAGACTCATCAAATTAAAAGAAAAATATGAACACCAACTCTCCGGCCTACCAAAAGGATCACTTTCCCGAAAAAGGAGGTGGAACCGCGAATATGTCTACCTTGTATACCGCGATTCCGGTAAAATAAAGTTCGATTACATTGGGCCTGTAGATTCCGAAGCCGTGAAGGAACTATCGGAAAAAATTGATCAGAGAAAAGAGCTGGAAGATAAACTAGGACAAGTTAAAAAGAATCTAATTGACGTTGAAAGAGGTCTTCGTGGAAAGCGGTGAGAGTCTTTTTCTTAAAATTATCGACAAACTGGATACAGGTGGTGTTCTTCAGCAAATTGTCCTTGTAGGCAGCTGGGTATTGCCTGTCTACAGAACATATTTTGATGATGACCCCGAGATACCGATCCTGCGCACTACCGATGTCGACTTTTTAATTGGAATGCCTCCGAACATTAGGGGTTCGTTTGATATACCTGCCGCTCTCTCAGAGCTTGGTTGTGTACCTGAATGGTCTTTGCAGGGAGGCTTTTGTAAGTATGTCCATCCTGACTTGGAAGTAGAGTTTTTGATCCCGGAACATGGCCGCGGTACAAACCGGGCAATTACGATTGAAGCGCTTGGAATAAAGGCTCAACCCCTCCGGTACCTTGCTTTAGCCTATAATCAGAGCATGAGTATTTCCTATTATGGGTACAATATCAGGGTACCTGAACCGGAGGCTTTTGTTCTTCTAAAGCTCTTAATACTACCAAGAAGAAAAGACAAGGCGAAGATTATAAAAGACGCTGCCACAGCTCGATATCTAGGTGAATATCTTTTAAAGAGAAGTGACAGGAGAATGCGTATGCAAGAATTGTTCAATGAACTTCCAAAGGGATGGCAAAAGACGATACTGAAGGTTTCTAAGGAACACTTCTCGCTATTACCAGATGTATTAGAAGGGGAAAAATGAAATACCAAATCTTTAAGTGCTGGAGAAAAATTTTAGGGGACAACAACCGTGAGCCTGGAACGGGATAATTCCAACATGCGACATCTGCGGTGAATATTACCTCTCAGTAAAGGCGAAAGAAAATCGTAGGCTTTCTAAATGAAAACCACAAATGAACACAGAATAGCAGCTATAAAATCCGAACTGCAGCAACTAGAATCTCGAAGACAAAGCTTGCTTTCAGAGTTAAGAGAATTAATGTCATCTGATGGAGAAGCAGAAATTTCCACGACTTTCTTAGGAGATAGGGCTTTCGACAAAGAAC
>CAYLLE010000086.1:0-15541 GCA_964384485.1 uncultured Spirochaetales bacterium
ACCCCGCTGTAAAACCAAATCAGGGATTGGTATAAAGAAAAATGCTTCGGATATTATTCTGTTCCACCCCAAAATATGTTAAAGCTGGTCAAAAAACATGTCGCCTAACGTCCCGCGGTTATACGACATTGGCCAAGCGTAGCACAGGCCGATGTGCCGAAGGCCAAGCCCGAAGGGCGCAGCGCATAATCGCTGTTAGACGACGAGTTTTTTGACCCCGCATTATATGATAGCAGCAGGAAAGCGTAACATTATATTCCAACAGCTTGCGTCACTACCCCGCTATAAAACCAAATCAGGGATTGGTATAAAGAAAAATGCTTCGGGTCTTATTCTGTCCCACCCCAAAATATGTTAAAGCTGGTCAAAAAACATGTCGCCTAACGTTCGCGGTTTGGCGAAGTTGGCCGAACGGCCAATTTGGGCGGAGGCCGGAGGCCGAAGCCGCCAAACCAGTGTTACACGCTGTGGTCTGGGGCGTCTTGAACAGTTCTGCCATCTTCCACCCTATACATTGGCATTTGTTTTTCTTCGGTATTTTCTTTCCCGTTATATTTCCCGACTACTTTTCGAGAATGAGCAAGCCCCAGGACACTGCCGTGTAACTAGTCCTTCTCTGACTGAACTAATTTCACGTAACCCGTAAACAATTACGGAACCGAAGGAGTAAATCACCTTTGTTCAGCTCCCAATCACAACAAAAAGTATATACAAATCCTATTCATTAATCAAAGTTTACTTACTCCATTCTGGTCGATAATGCATTAATTAGGGGCGGCATCACTTCATGGATCATGGATCATCCGGTGTACCCGCGCTTGGTTTCTCTTCACTCTACCCGGCATCATCCCGCGGTTCTCCAAGTGATTCAAGCGGGCTCCGGATGTTTCGGATCTGTTTCCGGGCTACATGGGTGTACATTTCCGTGGTTTTCGAACTTTTATGCCCCAATAGTTCTTGGATGTACCGAAGGTCAACTCCGTCTTCCAAAAGGTGGGTTGCAAAGGCATGACGGAGGGAGTGGATGGTTACGTCCTTTTTTATTTCTCCTGCATCCCGGGCACGGTCAAAAACTTTTTGGGCTGAACGGACGGAAAGGTGACGGTCCGGATCGGCGCCGGGGAAAAGCCAGTCCCGCAGTTTGTAGTATTCCGTGTACTCAGCGAACTTAGTTTTAAGGGCTGGTGAATACATGGCGTACCGGTCCTGTTTTCCCTTGCTTTGCCGGATATGGATCATACCGCGGTCAGTATCCAGGTCACTAAGCCGGAGTTTCACCGCCTCCCCTACCCGGAGGCCGGCTGAATAGATCAGGGCGAGGAGAAACCGGTGTTTCGGATTCCTCGGACCGGTAATTATCTGGTGAACCTCCCGGCGGGAAAGTATATCTGGATACCGGTGATCGCGTTTTGGAACAATAACCCCGTCGGCGGGATTTACCGGAAAAGTTCCCCCGTTTCGATAAAGCTGCTTCAAGGCGCTCACACAGAGAACGGCGCGGCTGCGGGAACACACTCCTAATGCACGCAGTTTTTCCAGGTAAAGATTGATGTCTTCTGGGCGGACCTTATCGGGAGCTAAATTTGTTCGTTTAAAAAAGAGGGTGAGTTCCCTTAAATACGTTTTAACCGTGGACCGGCTATAATCTCTGCGCTTCAGGAACTGTTCTAACGGTTTAAGTTGTTCCTCCAAAGAACCTGTGGTACTGTCCGTGCCTTGAAACTTCATTTTTGCCTTCCTGTTACTAATAACAGGAAAAATAGGAGGAAAAATTCAATTTTTAATCAGTTTTTAAAAAAAATAGTATCCAAATGCGTTTGGTCGATATTGATAATAAACGTGAATTTCCATGAAAAATTCGCGAATATAGCCGGAGATAGTGTAAAAAGTAGAGACGGGCAGCCGAAACGTACTCCGTATCTGTTATGTGGAAACTCACCCTATTATACAATTATATCAAGAACATACAATAGAACGCATAACAGGTTGGAGAACAAAAACCTAAATTAACCGGTGTTTAGCGAAGAGCTTGAACATCTCACCGGCTGTTCCGGAAATACTCGAAACGTGATATCCGGCTATCAGTGAATGGACCGTGTCGTTCATGACGGCAGTCCACTTTTCAGGCAGCCCCCGGGCACCCAGGATCATCCCCATGATGGAACCCACGGTGGCGCCGTTACAGTCGGTGTCGAAACCCGGCCAGACGCTCCGGGTGACCGCCCGTTCAAAATCACCTTCTCCCCAAAGCAGGGCCATGGCGACAATCTGGGCGTTTGAGACGGTATGGCACCAGTGGTGCGAATCGTATTCGTCCCATTGCTCGTGGATCAGGCGGCAGGCGGAAGTGTAGTCCGTCCCTGAATCATACCGGGAGAGCACGTCCCGGATCCCTTCAGTGAATCTGCTTTTTTCCGGGACTTCGGACAACCCGGTTTCAATTAATCGGCGGGGATCATGTATGACCGGAGCGGCCGCGAGCATTGCGGCTGTCCACATTGCTCCGTAGATCCCGTTCTTGATATGGGATATCCTCGCGTCCCGCCAGGCCAATTCCGCCGCCAGTTCCGGTCTGCCCAAGGATGTGTAGCCGAAGAAGTCGGCCCGGATCTGGGCGCCGATCCATTCCCGGTAGGGATTCCGGAAAACAGCCGATTCCGGAGGATCAATTTGGTCCGCGAAGTTGCGGTAAGCCCGTCGTTCAGCGGTGCACGCGGCCAGGAGGGGCATCTTCAGCATCCAGTATTGGGCAATATCGGAGGGAGTAAACTCCGGTCCCTTATCCCGGATCAGGCACATACCGAGAAGGGTGTAGTTTATATCATCATCGGCCGGCATGTGTTCGATTCGGGGCCAATAATCAAGCAGCCCGGGCCGCGCAGCCGCGCGGCAGGCTTCCTCATCCGGGCCCAGCCGCCAGATATAATCGGTCAGGAAATCATGCCCGGATGATCGGATAAGCTGATGCAGTTCCGGTGTCCGCACCCCTTCTACCGGCTTTCCGAGAAGGCACCCGGCGCACCGCCCCAGCCACGCGCCGTGGATCCTGTCGAAAAGAGCGGCGTCATCTTCGGTGAGTTTAAAGCGCCGGGGACCGTCCGGCCGCTCCCGGCGGATTTCTTCAAGGCGGCTCGGTTCGGTATAGGGATAATCCGGCAGTACCGGGAGTTCCCGGATCCGGTCCAGGAGACGGTGGAAGCGGTGCTTGAAATCGGGGGTGTTGTCCGAATCCGCGGAAGTCAGCGCCGCGATTTCGTCCCGTACAGGAGAAAGGTCCCGCCCTTCATCCTCGGCTTGCCGGGCTTCGGTCCGGACGTCCTCCGTTTTCCATGTCAGCCACAAATCATTCATTGTTCAGGAAACTCCCGGCCTGCCCGCGGCTGTAGCAGTTATGTCGGTAGACACATGGATCTCCCTGCCGTGACCTTGGGCGGTATTGTCACAGCGGTCCACTTCGGTGTGAATATCAAGGGCGCCGGCATCCGCGGCTTTTTTCCATGCCGAGGCCAGGGCCATTTCCGTGCCCGCCGCGGCGGCGTCCTCTAAAGATTCAAAATCATCAATACCCTTTTCATGATGAAGCCGGAAAAAATCACCATCCTCCATATTAACAATCTGTACCGTTGCGTGCTGAAGGACGTTTCCGGCCACGGCACCGACGGCGTTCGCTACATCGGCGTGTTCCGGCACCGCTAACTCGGTGGACAGAATACCGGCACATTCCGGGTAGTATGATGCGACGGGAGCACCTAACGCGATGATCGGTGTATTGAGCCGGCTTTCAACGGTGATCAGTGAATCCGATTCATCATGACCGTCCGGGAGGTCAGTGAACGCGGTGTGCGGGAGGCCGGGAAATCCGAACATCCGGGAAACATTGGGGTTTTCTTCAGGATCATAGCCGTAATCCCCCGCGGCGGCGGCGCTGATAAGGACCTGGACGCTCCTGTTGATGACAGCCCGTCGGACAGCCCGGGAAAGCTCTTCCGGTGAATCCGCCGGGATACCCCGGCGCCGGGCATAGGGGAGAATGCAATGTCCCGCCGCAGTCGAAGAACCGGTATCCCAGGTGTTTTGAATACCAAGGATGTGGCATCCGTCGGTGGGGGTGAATCCGGAGAGCATGATCATTCCCCGGGCAGTTAAACGGGCAATATCACGCCGGAGAAGTTCAGGAGAATCAGTCTTATTATAGAAGAAACTTAAAAGCCGGGGTGCCTTTTCGACTTCGTTCAGGACCGTATGCTGCCGCCGGGTCAGATTGTTCGGAAGTGATTCCGGAACAACCCCGGGCAGAACAATCAGGGGGAGTTCATCAGAATCTTCCGGGTGTTCATCAAGCAAGTTCCGGACATCGGGAAACTCTTCTGCGGCAAGACACACCGGGACAATGCGGTCGGGTCCTACCGTAACCAGCCCGTGGGGCCGGAAGTCGATCCTGCTGTCTCCGCCGAGACCGTAGGTGTGGATCTTTACCGCCTCCACCATGGTCTGCCACCCTCCGATTACAGCGCCTTCAGGATCAATCACCGGGGCACCCCTCCGCATAACAGCGATATCGGTGGTGGTTCCTCCCATGTCGGAGACGATCCCCCGGTCCTTCCCGGTTAAAAAGCGGGCGCCCACCACGCTGGCGGCAGGTCCGGAAAGTATCGTTTCGATGGGATGATCTTCCGCGAAGGTATCCCGCATGAGTGAACCGTCGCCTTTTACTACCATCAAAGGGGCGGTTATCCCGAGTTCCGAAAGTACCCGCCGCACCGCCTGAATCAGCTTTTCAAGTACCGGTACCAGTCTGGCATTCAAAGCCGCGGTAACCGCCCGTTTCGGGGCGTTTAATTTTGAGGAAAGCTCCCGTCCCGAAGTCACCGGGAGCCCGGAAAGTCCCCGGATCAGCTCAGCGGCTATCACCTCATGCTCCGGGTTCCGGACACTGAAATAGCCCGATACGGCGAAGGCGGAAACGGAATCCTTGTACCTGTTTACGGCGTCCCGGGCAGCCTCTTCATCAAAGGGGAGTTTTTCGTTCCCCGAAGCATCGTGACCCCCGGAAATAAAGACCGCGGGATCATCACCTAATGCTTCCTTCAGATTGGAGCGCTCTAAGGCATCGGCGGGATATCCGATCAGCATCAAACATATCGGACTTCCCTGCCCTTCCACAACAGCGTTCGTCGCGAGGGTCGTGGAAAGCGAAACCATACCCGTTTGCCCCATATAATCGGCGGGAAGCTTCTTGATGGATTCCCGGATTCCGATGCTCAAATCTCTCCGGGTGGTAATAGCCTTCGCGGAAGCAACCACTCCCGATTCCTCGCTGAAGAGAACCGAATCGGTGTAGGTCCCTCCCGTATCAATACCGAGAAAAAAATGGCCGGATTTATCCATTGTACACAGCCTTCATTGCCTCGATCATGTAACGCTGGTCCTTGACACCGGCGGTTTCCCGGATGCTGTGCATTCCCAGAATCGGAATACCTACATCCACCGCGGGAATCCCGGTGAGGGACGAACAAACCGGGCCTATCGTACCGCCAGAGGGGGCATCGGATTTGCCGATTATCTTCTGTTTGGGAACGCCGGCGCGGCGGCAGGCTTCCGCGAAGAATGCTTCCGTCTCCGCGGTGGTCGCGTAGCTCCGCCGGGCGTTCGCCTTTATTACAGGTCCTCCGTTTAGAGCGGGAACGTAGGCCGGATCATGTTTGTCGGAAAAGTTGGGATGAACGGCGTGGGCGGCATCGTTTGAAACCAGGAAGGAGTTCGCGTAGGCCCGGTAGGCGTCTTCCCGCAATCCCCTGGATCCGCCGGTAATCCGTTCCAGGACCGAGACCAGGAAATTGGAGTTGGCGCCTGGAGGAGTATGGCTCCCGATTTCTTCGTTATCAAAGAGGGCGCAGACCGATGTCGTTTCGGCGGATTCCGATTCTATTACAGCGGTCAGGGCGGCATGACATCCGCCGATGTTGTCGATCCTCCCGGAAGAAATCAGATTTGAATCGGAACCGACGATACTCCCTCCCGCCGATTCGGCCAGATAGAGATCGGCGGATAAAACGGAATCGGGATCGGTCCCGGCGGCACCTGCTATCAGTTTATTTAGAACATCCACCCCTTCCAGAGCGATTACCGTCTGGAGGTGATTCTGAGCGTTGTACTGAAAACCCTTGTTCAACTCCCGGTTCATATGAATAGCGGGGTTCGGGATGAGCGCCGCGGGAGATTCGGTCCGGATCAGTCTGCTCTCCATTCCGTTTCCGTTTCGGTAGTACACCATTCCGGCGATAATCAGGGGGCGGTCGAGCCAGGTTGAAATAATGGGACCACCGTATATTTCAACGGGGACAACGAAATAACCGGATTTGACCGATCCCGCTTCTGTTTTCAGTTTTAGTGAAGGGCTGTCCGTGTGGGCGCATATGATTCTGAATCCCCGTTCGGAGGCCGTCTGTGTCCCGCGGCGGAACGCGATGACCCCGGAGCCGTTCCGCTCGACAAAATATGCTCCGTCCGGGTCGGTATCCCACGGGTCTGATTCTCTTAGTTCGGTAAAGCCGGCCGAAATGAGTCTTTTTTTTATTTCTGTCCCGGTATGATATGAAGTCGGGCATATATCCAAAAACGATATCAGGTCTCTGGCCGTTTCTTCAAAGTTCGTATTATTCAATGGATTCCTCCGAATTGCCGTTATATTTCGGAAAAGGATATCAGTTTTTCGGCGCATAGACAATAAAAAGGAAAGGACTGATCATACTATCATTTTAAAATTGCCATGGAAAAATGTATTTAAAAATAATATACTCGGGACAGTAAGAAATAATTGTTTAAAACTATGTGAAAAAAATGGAGGAACTTTCGGAGTTACACCGGACTCTGACGAATGAAGCGGATATCACTGCAGCAGAAGATTGGAATTGTTGCCGCCACAGGTTGTTTTTTTGTAGCATTTTTCTACTTCTGGACCGTCTATACAACGGAGACTTTCTATATCTTCCGGGTAATTACTTCGCTAAAAGTCGGCGCGCCTATCATGGTGGGGGTATGTTTTCTGCTGACTGCTACCCGTGAAAGCCCGATATACAGAGCTGTCCAGGTCTCTCTCTTTTTCTCATTATCCCCCCTGCCTTTTTTAACTCTTGATTATATGTTTTACGGCCCGGTACTTATGGTTATGGGATATGTTACCGCGTTTAAGTACGGATATCTTGAAAAGTATTTTTACTCAAAAACCTCCTTCATTTTTCTTGCGGCTCTCCTGGCCACTATTATTCCTCCCTTCCTGCTGTTCAAAAGAGATCTTACCGACCAAATGGGCATTCTAACATCCGCGGGAATTCTTCTTGTTTTTCTGTGGGTGCTGTATGAAAATGCCGAAATAGAGCGGCTAAAAAAAGAGGCAAAACTCAAACAGGAAAACAATAGAAACCGGAAAATGGGGAGAATCGCGACCAATGTCGGGGGCTTGGTGCATAACCTGAAAAACGATATATCTCTGATCACCGCGAATCTGTATATGCTCCAGGAAGAGGGGGGGTATCAAAATCAGCTCCACGGAATTCAGCACGCGGTTGACCGGCTCAATTCCCGGATTAACCGGATACTTCTGGCAATCAAGGCTGATACTCTTAAGGAAAGAACGGCAGTGGACCTGGAACTGCTTATCTGTTCCATCGTGGAAGGGTTTCAGGTAGAGCGTGATTTTAAAAAAGGGCTGGAAGTTGAAATAAACGTCGAGAAAAATCTGACCCTATTCTCCAGCATTTCGGAACTGTCCCAAATTATTGAAAACCTCATCAGCAACGCGTGGGACGCGGTTAAAAGTACGGGAAGCCGGGGTAAACTCACCATTAACGGCGTTATCAGGGAAGACCGGACAATCCTGACGTTTAAAGATACCGGCAGAGGTATTGAGGGGTTCGAACATTCAGTTCCGGTTTCATGTATGAAAAATGATTTCTTCAAAGTGGGTAAAACGACTAAAGAAGAAGGAAGCGGATTCGGGATGGTATATGTAATAGAAACGATGCGGAAGTATAACGGTGATGTCCGGATCTCAAGTCAATCCGGCCGCGGCACCGCCGTAATTCTTGTCTTTGAAAATACACAGCAACCGTATTGACAGAAATACCGGTCAGGTGTTAGGTTATACCAGCCCGGGCGGTTAGCTCAGTTGGGAGAGCGCCTGCCTTACAAGCAGGATGTCACTGGTTCAAGTCCAGTACCGCCCAAATAAAATAAAAGGTTCCCGGTGAAAACTTATTCACTCCTGGGAAATCCCCGTCGGCCTCCAATTTATCCCAGAAGAATCACGCAGCGGAGATTTTATGGCGAGCAATAAACGTAGAAATATCGGAATAATGGCGCACATCGACGCCGGTAAAACAACGACAACAGAACGGATTCTCTTTTACTCCGGCAAGAGTCATCGGCTGGGAGAAGTTGACAACGGAGAGGCAGTCATGGACTGGATGGTCCAAGAGCAAAACCGCGGCATCACCATAACCTCCGCGGCAACCACACTCCTCTGGAAAGATCACCAGATCAATATTATAGACACACCGGGCCATGTAGATTTTACCGCGGAAGTGGAACGGTCCCTCCGGGTACTTGACGGCGCCGTAGCCATTTTCTGTGCCGTCGGTGGTGTGGAACCGCAATCTGAAACGGTATGGCATCAATCCGATACCTACCACATTCCCAGAATCGCCTACATCAACAAGATGGACAGGATCGGCGCCGATTTCTTCGAAGTGATTACGGAAATGGAAAAGAAACTGGGGACGGCACCTGTTCCATTGCAGATTCCCCTGGGCCGGGAATCCGATTTTGAAGGGGTAATTGATCTGGTGGCCATGGAAGAAATCTACTGGGATCCCGATACCTTCGGTTCCAACATGGAAAAAAAGCCCCTCTCGGAAACCCATCGGGAATACGCGGAAGAGTGGAAAGAAAAAATGATTGACGAACTTTCAGCGTACTCCGATGAGCTTACCGAGTTGTTCCTGGAAGGCTCGCCCATCCCGGAACAACTTCTTAAAGAAGTTGTCCGGGAACAAACCCTTCGCCGGTCGATTACGCCGGTTTTCTGCGGTGCCTCCCTCAGGAACATGGGAGTTCAGCCGCTCCTTGACGCGATCATAGATTTTCTTCCCGCACCGACCGAAACACCTCCAATCCGCGGAATACATGTTAAGAAGGAAGAAGAAATTGATATCCCCTCCGATCCGGACGGCAATCCTCTGGCGCTGGTCTTCAAGATCCAGTCGGACCGGGAAGCCGGTTCATACAGCTACATCAGGGTCTATTCCGGTGAAGTTAAGGCGGGCAGCGCTGTTTACAATATCAACAAAAAGAAACGGGAACGGGTGAACCGGCTTCTTAAAATGCACTCCAACCGGTCGGAACAAATTGATAAAGTAGCCGCGGGAGATATTGCCGTGGTAATCGGTTTTAAGTTCGCCCAGACCGGGGACACCATCGGAAGCGAGGGATTTCCTGTCCTTCTGGAACAGATGCACTTTCCGGAACCGGTTATCTCGGTCTCCATCGAACCGAGAACGCTGTCCGAACGTAAACGGCTTCAGGAAGTGCTGGAGATCCTAGCGAAAGAAGATCCCACATTTACCGCGAAAGAAGACAGTGAAACAGGAGAACTCATTATCTCCGGGATGGGGGAACTCCATCTGGAAGTTCTGGTCACCAGGGTTATCGAAGATTTTAATGTGGACGCGAAAGTCGGGCAGCCCCAGGTTACGTTCCGTGAATCCATCAGTCAAACCGCTTCTCATACCGAAAGATACCACCGGGTACTCGCCGGAAAAGAAAACGCGGCTGAAATAACGCTGGAAGTCCGTCCTACAGACCGGGGCAGCGGGAACATCTTTACCTCGGAAGTATCAAAAAAGGACGTACCCAAGGAGATAATCGAAGCGGTCCGCCGGGGGATAGAAGGCGGGTTCAACTCGGGAATCGAATGGGGATATCCGGTAATTGATATGAGTGTTGTCCTTAAGGACTTGGTGTATAATCCGGTAAACTCCACCGAGATGGCCTTTGAAGCCGCGGCTTCCATCGGATTCGATAATGCAGCCAGAAAAGCTGCCCCGATCCTTCTGGAGCCTATCATGATTGTTGATGTGTTCTGTCCGAAGGAATTCTTAGGCGAGGTAATTAACCACCTTACCGGACGGAGCGGAGTAGTTCAAAGTCTCGATTCCCGGCCGAGTTCGGAGCACATCCACGCACAGGTTCCGATGGCAAAGATGTTCGGTTATTCCACAGCCCTTAGAAGCATAACCCAGGGCCGGGGTAATTTTGCCATGGAGTTTTCCCACTTCGCGAAAAAACCCCAATAAAGCCGGACCGGAATAACAAAACACTCACACTGCTTTAACCTCCGTGAAACATGGGTCTGTTCAGTCTCCGTCTTGACACCGTGCGGTTTTAACTTTTATAGTGAATTGTCTATCCTGCCTCAATACCAGGCGGAATATCACGAAAATACGCACAAACCAGGGAGTTGCACATGGGTTTCACCACCGAACAAATCAGAAATATTGCCGTGGCCGGACACGGCGCAACTGGAAAAACAACTTTTGTAGAACGGGTTCTTTTTGAAGGAGGAGCCATCCCGAAACCGGAAACGGTAGAATCGGGAAAAACAGTAAGCGATAATACCCCGGAAGAGATCGATCAGACGATCTCGATTCATCTAAGTCTCTCTACTATAGAATGGAAAGATGCAAAGATAAACATCCTCGATACCCCCGGCGGATCCGATTTTGTCGGTGAGGTAGTCGCCGCGTTCCGGGTCGGAGAATCCGCGGTTATGCTGGTCGACGCCAGATCCGGTGTACAGATTGAGACAATAAAGCTTTGGCGGCGTCTTGAACAGCGGAATAAACCCCGGATGGTTTTTCTGAACAAGATGGACGTTGAAAGGTCCAGCTTCAAAACAGCGCTGGATGACCTTAATGACAAGTTCAGTGCCAACTTTGTTCCTCTAACAATACCTATGGGAGACGGCACCGACTTTCAGGGGGTGATCGACCTGCTGGAAAAAAAGGCGTATCCCATTCCCGGGGTAAATGAAAAAGAAAAAGCTGTTGATATCCCCGATGAATTTAAAGATATGGTGGAAGAATATTCCGCTAGTCTCATGGAACTGGCAGCTGAGGGCGATGATGAACTGGTAGAAAAGTTTTTGGAAGAAGAAACTCTGACCCCGGAAGAAATCATGACGGGCCTTACAAAAGGGGTAAGGGAAGCGACAATTGTTCCCGTTTTCTGCGGTTCCTCTCTCACCGGTGCCGGTATAAAACCGATCCTTAACTTCATTTCGAACGCCGGACCTTCACCTGCAGGCCGGGTGGAACACGGCAGCAATCAGGAAGGTGAAGAAATAGATATACCGGTATCATCTTCCGAACAGTTTTCCGGTTTCGTTTTTAAAACGAGTATAGACCAGTTTTCCGGTAAGCTGTCCTACATCAAGGTCGTCTCGGGAGTTCTTTCCGGGGATCAGGAACTGTATCATGCCGCGGAAAACAAGAAAGAGAAAGCCGGAAAGGTATACACCGCTTTAGGAAAAAAACTGAATGAAACGGACGAACTCCCCGCCGGCGACATCGGCATTCTCTCCAAGATAGCCGCTGCTTCCACGAACGACACACTCTGCAGTCCCGACCGGGTCGTCTCCCTTGAACCGCTCAAGCTGCCTCAGCCTGTTTATGCTGTGGCCATAAGCGCCGCAAGCAAAAAGGATGAGGACAAGCTTTCCCAGCAGCTTCACCGGGTATCGGAAGAGGACATGACCTTTCAGGTCAGGTTTAATCCCGAAACAAAAGAGACGGTGGTATCCGGAATGGGTGAGCAGCATATCAACATGGTCCTGGATAAGATAAAAGAAAGCCAGAAGATCGAGATAGAAACAAGAATTCCCAAAGTCGCGTACCGGGAAACGATCACAAAACCCGCAAGTGCCACCTACAGGCACAAGAAGCAGACCGGCGGACACGGACAGTTCGGAGAGGTATCCATCAATGTAAATCCGATTCCCCGGGGAGAATATTACAGCTTCGAGAATCAAATCAGGGGAATGGCTATTTCTAAAGGTTATATCCCGGGTATTGAAAAGGGACTTCACGAGGCGATGGAAGAAGGTATTGTTGCCGGTTATCCGGTGGTGGACGTAGCAATCGCCCTGGTTGACGGTAAAGAACATCCGGTTGACTCCTCGGAAATGGCATTCAAACTCGCCTCCCGGGGCGCGCTGAATGACGCCATGGCAAAGGCATCACCGGTACTCCTTGAACCTGTCATGAATTTGAGTGTTTTTGTTGATGAACAGTATTTAGGTGACGTTCTCTCCGACTTAAGCTCTAAACGGGGAAAAGTGATGGGTCAGGAACCTATCGGCGGCGGGATCATGGAAATCAAGGCTCAGGTGCCCCAGTCCGAGATGCTCCGTTATGCCATCGATCTTAAATCAATCACCTCCGGAACAGGAAGTTTTGAGCTTGAATTCAGTCACTATAATCCGATTTCCGGAAAGGTCGCGGATGATGTAGTTAAAGCGGCCAAAGCGGAAAGCGAGGAGTAATAACAGTGAAATATTCTTTTATGAGTTTTTCTACCCCGGAATTTACTCTTGAACAGTGTCTTGACGCTGTGAAAGAGTACGGATATGACGGGTTTGAACCCCGGTCACAGGCCGGCCATGCCCATGGTATAGAGATAGACACCTCCGCGGAAAAGCGTAATGAAATTAAAAACCTAGCATCAGCAAAAGGGGTACCCTTTTCATGTATCGCTACCAGTTTGCGGTTTGCCGACGCGCCGAACAGGGAAGACACGGTCCGGGATACCCTGGCGTTCATCGACCTTGCCGCCGACATCGGCGCCCCGGCCCTGAGAATTTTCGGCGGACCTTTGCCGGAAGGAATGGACCGGGAAGGGGCTATTGATACGGTGTGCGGTGTGTACCGTGAGGTACTGGATCACGCGGAACAACGGAATATTAACCTCTGTATGGAGACTCATGACGACTGGTGCGATCCCGCCGATATCGCGGAGGTGCTAAAGCGTCTTGATCACCCGAAAGCGGCCGCGAACTGGGATATCATGCATCCGGTCCGAACTGGAAAGGCCGGCATGGAGGAGTCTTATACCATCCTAAAGCCGTGGATAAAACACGTCCATGTTCATGACGCCGGGGAACTGGGAGATAAAATCAACCTGGTCCCAATCGGAAAAGGAAAATACGACCATAAAACCGCGGTGATCCTGCTTCGTGACGCCGGATATGAGGGGTATATTTCGGGTGAGTGGATCAATTGGGAAGCAGCCAACCTTCACCTTCCCCGGGAGCTGGCCGCCTTAAAGCGGTACGAAACAGCGTAAAACGCAAGGAGAAATAATATGTATCTTACCGGTTTTGCCGATGAAGCGGGAAACTCTATTGATGTTCAGATAAAGGCCACAAAAGAACTCGGATGGTCAAACATCGAATCCCGTAAGGTGGGCGACAAAAATATTCACGATATTGACGATAAAACGTTCGATATGGTCGCCGGAAAACTTGATGATGCCGGGGTCAGAATCAACTGTTTCGGCTCGGCTATTGCCAATTGGGGCAAGCAGATAACCGATCCCTTCGACTCTTCCCTGGAAGAGGCAAAACGGGCTATCCCCAGGATGAAACGGCTTAACACAAGACTTATCCGCATCATGAGTTTCGCAGTACTCAAGGACAGGGGTCCGGAGGATCAAATGGAAAAGGAACGGTTCCGCAGGCTGAACATCCTCACCTCCATGTTCCTGGACGAAGGAATCCAGCCGGTCCACGAAAACTGTATGAATTACGGCGGCATGGGATGGAAGTATTCCCTTCGGCTGATAGAAAACGTTGAAGGTCTCAAACTTGTCTTTGATACCGGAAATCCGGTCTTTTCGGAAGATAAAACAAAACCGGCACCATATCCCCGGCAGTCGGCATGGGAATTCTATTCCCATGTTAAAGATCATATCGCCTATGTCCACATAAAAGACGGTTATGTCACTGACGATCCCGAAAATCCCGGAAAAGAAAAAACGGTATTCACCTTTCCCGGCGAAGGAAACGGGGATGTCGAAAAAATCGTTGCTGACCTGCTTAAAAACGGATATGACGGGGGAATTTCCATTGAACCGCACATGGCCGCGGTTCACCACGATGAATCGGTAAAAGCTGATGATGATATCAAGTACGATAATTATGTGGAATACGGCAGAAGAATGGCAGAAATAATTGAGCGGGTGAAGTAAAAACCGGTACGTACATGAAGAATCATTTCCGGTTGAATCGGAAAAGCATCAAATTTTATCCCCTTTCGGACCGGGAAAACCGGGTGAATATCCTGGAGAAAGCAGTACAGCCTGGTGATTCTCCCGGTGACGTTTTCCCGGCCCTTGAAGCTGAAACAGAACGGCTTGCCGGAAAAATTCGGCAGGCCCGGGAAACAGGCCGTCCCGTGATATGCGCGTTCGGCGCTCACACAATAAAAAACGGCCTGGCCCCTCTTCTTATTAAACTGATTACAGACGGATGGGTCACCCATCTGGCGACTAACGGCGCCGGCATCATTCATGATTGGGAGTTTGCCTTTCAGGGTAAAAGCAGTGAAGATGTCCGCAAGAATGTAAGCCGGGGCCGGTTTGGAATATGGGAAGAAACAGGTCTCTTTATTAATCTGGCTATCGCGGTCGGCGCCTATTCGGGTCTCGGCTACGGAGAATCGGTAGGAAAGATGGTGTCGGAAAACGGCCTTAAGATCCCCTCCCCTCCCGGTCTCCGGGAAGAAGCCGTCCGGGTCATGAATGACAATCCGGATAAAGCTGCTTCCGCTTTAGACCTTGCCCGTATTATCGAAGATCTTAAAATTCCTCCGGGAGTCCTGGCGGTGGAGCACCCGTACAAATCCTACGGACTTCAGGCCCAGGCGTATGAAACAGGTGTTCCATTCACCGCCCATCCAATGTTCGGTCATGATATCATCTATACTCACCCGGCCAATTCGGGAGCTGCAATCGGGAGGACAGCTGAACGTGATTTTCTGGGTTTTGCCGGTTCCGTCTCAAAACTGGAAGGAGGCGTGTATCTATCGGTGGGTTCCGCGGTGATGTCGCCGATGATTTTTGAAAAGTCTCTCTCCATGGCCAGAAATATAGCTTCCCGGGAAGACAGAAAAATCGAAAATTTCAGCATTGCTGTAGTTGATCTTGCTGAATCAACCTGGAATTGGCAAGAGAACGGTGAACCTCCGGAAACACACCCCGATTACTACCTCAGGTTCTATAAAACATTTTATAGAATGGGTGGACATTTGAACTATATAAGGGGAGATAACAGACAGTTTTTTCTGCTGCTCTTAAGTCGCCTGTCGTAATGCCGTAACACCAAGCATATTTTTTTTCACGGAAAAACGGCAACACCACGATAGATTACATTCTTCCGTTAAATATGATATATTTTAAATATGTGGCTGTTACTGCAAACCTCCGCTGC
>CAYLLE010000087.1:0-15509 GCA_964384485.1 uncultured Spirochaetales bacterium
ATACTCCCTGATAACCGGCAGAAAGTGACGCCCATACACCTCCCGTTTCTTCTCCCCCACTCCGGAGACAAGAAGAAACTCATCATCGTTGCTGGGTTTGAGCAGCGCCATATCCTTCAGGGTCTTGTCGGAAAAAATGATATACGGCGGAACCCGGTTTTCCCGGGCCAGGTTGGTCCGTTTTTCTTTTAGCAGTTTGAAAAGGACCTTATCCTTGAATCCGTCCCGGTTCAGGAGATCGTCTCGGGAAGGTCCTTCCGGTTCACTGGAGACCGCTGTCCCGCTTATCCCGCTGATGTAAAAAGCTTCCTCACCAAGCAGGATCCTCCTTCCCAATTCAGTCATCCGGAGAACGTTGTACCGCTCACTGTCCTGAAATACAGCCTGCTGACCGATTAACTCATTAATAATACCGCGCCACCATTTCTTGCTCTTGTCCTTCCCAACCCCGTAAGTTTTTAGAGCATGATGATTTTTACCGCGGATCTTCTCGGTGTCCGCTCCCCGGACGATATCGATGATGTGATTGATGCCGAAGCCCTGATTGGTCCTGGCCATTGCGGAAAGTATTTTCTGCGCGTCCACGGTTGCTTCCGTTTTCTCGGTAACATCATTGCAGACATCACAGCTTCCGCAGCTGCCGGTATGGGGTTCATCAAAATATTCGAGGATCTGCTTTCTCCGGCACACATTGACCGAAGCGTAACGGGCAAGGCTGTTCAGATTCTCCCGGCACTTAGCCTGTTCCCGGGGATCTTCGATCCGGTCTATGAAGTACCGCTGTTTCACGATATCACCGGGACCGAAAAAAAGGACACAGAACGATTCAATACCGTCCCGGCCGGCCCGTCCCGTTTCCTGGTAATATCCTTCCATGCTCTTCGGCAGATCTCCGTGGATGACAAACCGGACATTGTTTTTATTGATGCCCATGCCGAACGCGGTAGTTGCCACGATAACATCGATCTTATCATTGTTGAATAATGATTGATTTTTAGTCCGCTCTTCCTTGGTCAATCCGGCATGATAACGCGCCGCCTTTATTCCGCGCTTTTTAAGATGAGCTGCTGTCTTCTCCACATCTTTTCTGCTGATCCGGTAAACGATGCCGGACTCATCCGGGTGATTTTTGATGAAGGCGGATATCTGCGACAGGACCTCCGTTTTCCGGGTGACCTGATAAAAGAGCTCCTTCCGGTTGAAAGAGGACCGTACAACAAGGGGATTTTTCAGTTTCAGGATCCTGATAATATCATCCTGAACCTCTTTCGTGGCGGTGGCGGTGAACGCGGCTATAGGAATCCCCGGAAAATTTTCCCGGAGGCGGGACAGAAAAAGATAGTCCGGGCGGAAATCGTGTCCCCATTCCGAAAGGCAGTGGGCCTCGTCAATCGCAAAGAAGGACACTTTGAAATCATGAAGCTGGTCGATATACCCTTCCACCGCCAGCCGCTCCGGAGAAAGGTACAAAAGTTTGATCTCACTCCTGTAAAGCCGGGAGTAAATATCGGAGATCTCTTCTTTCTTTAGCGAGCTGTTCAAAAATGCCGCCGGGATACCCCTGGAAACCGCGTCATCCACCTGATCCTTCATCAGAGCAATCAGGGGGCTGATGATCACGGTAAGTCCTTCAAACAGGATCCCCGGGATCTGATAGCACAGACTTTTCCCGCCTCCGGTGGGCATGGAAGTAAAAACATCCCGGCCCTCCAAGACAGCGGAGATCACATCCTCCTGACTCTCCCGGAATGCCCGGTAACCGAATACCGATTTGAGAACGCTCCTGGTCTCTTTTCTTGTTTGATTGTTAGCTATCAATGACTGCTTATCCCTCCGCATAACACTAGCTGTATTTAATCAGTTTCTCAATAGGTATTACAGAATTTTTTTCAGATTTGATTTAATTCAGATCCACTCAACTCCATTTCCTGAAATCGTCCACGGCATTTACCTCCGGCTTCTGCTCACCTTCCGGTATATGCCGGAGCTGATAATGGTCCTGCGCGATTTGCGGCCAATGGGGCTCCGCGTTTACCGGTCTTCCGTAATACGGATAGCACTCGAAGACCCAGCCTTTTCCGTTAACCCGCGGATCACCCTGCTCTTCCAGGAGCTTACGCAGACGCTGCCGCATGGATTCAAGAACAGCCGAAAAATCAGGATCATCCGCCCGGTTGTTTATACAGTCCGGTCCGTCGGCAGCGGTGTACAGTTCCTCCCCGGGGCGTTTCCCGAAACACAGCTGGTAATACCGGGCGATTTCCGGAGCATCCTTGTTTTCCAGGATCAATGATTTCGTGGGGGATTTGTCCACGTCAACGGGATCCCGTTCCGGTGTGAAGTTGCGGATATAAAGATAATCATCGGTCACCAGGGACCGCGTGGGATACCCGACATTTTCGGGACGGTTATACCCGTGCCGTTCCCGGCCGGTTACGGCAAAACTGCGGTCGCCGCATATCCGGCCGGAATCATTAGAGGTAAGGATGTGGTAAAAACTCCTGCCGGAAAATCCGTATCCGCCGGGATCTATCCCGGCCGCTTCCAGAAGGGTCGGGGCGAAATCGGTAAAACTGATAAAGTCCGAAACTTCACGGCCGCCGGGACAGTTCCGGGGCCACCGGACTGCTAACGGGACATGACAGCCGTTCTGGTACAGCGTTGCCTTGGCCCGGGGAAAGGGAAACCCGTTATCTCCGGTAACGAGGATGAGGGTATTATCAAGCTCACCCCGCTCCCGCAGGAGATCCATCATCTTTCCAAGATCACGGTCGAACCGTTCAACTTCAAGGGCGTAATCCAGAAAATCGGAACGGACTTCATCGCAGTCCGGAAGGTAGGCCGGTACATCCACGTCCTCAAGCCGTTTTCCGTGCTTTAAGCCCGACCCCTTTTCGTAGGACCGGTGGGGTTCCTTGGAGCCGTACCAGAAACAGAACGGTGCGTCTGCCGGTTTTTCGTTCAAAAACTCCCCGAAATTGGCAGCGTAATCATTTTCCGCCATAAATGAAGTCAGCGGCTTGCAGGTATGCCGGTCGTAAGACGGACCCGCCGGATTTCTGGTCCGGCCGCTCGCTTCCACGCTTCCGGGGGCCCACCCTTTCCGGGTCAGCCCGACAAAGTATCCGGCGTTCTCCAAAATATCAGGGTAGACCGGAAACTTCTTCGGCAGAAGACTGTAGAGCTGACATCCCTCCTCCAGCTGCCAGGGATACTTCCCCGTAAGAAAAGAACCCCGGGAGGCGGTACAGGTCGGGGCGGTGGTGTAGCAGTTACTGAATAGTATGCCTTCCCGGGCGACCCGGTCCGCGTTGGGGGTGGAGACGAATCGGCAGCCGTAGGCGCTTAAATGGGGCCATGCCAAATCATCGGCCATGGCGATTAGGATGTTCGGTTTCGCTGAAGTATTCATTTCCCCATTGTAACCCGCAGCCGAGAAAACGGCTACATCAGCCGGACAGTTTTAAATTCCCGAGGATTCCAATAACGAATGATTCACAACCTCGATTTTCGCGCCGGAGGAGGTATACTGCTCCAGGTCTTCCTGAGGAATACCGTCATCGGTTATGATCATGTCTACTTCAGTCAGTTTGCTGTAAGTAAGAAGCGAGCTTCTTCCAAATTTCGTTGAATCCGCGAGCACAAACACGGAATCGGAATTTTGCTGCACTATTTCGTTCATTCTCATGGTCCATTCATCTGTTGCCATAAGTCCTTTTTCCGGATGAATCGCATCGGCGCCAAAAAAGGACTTACGAAAATGCAGTGATGATAACGCGTTTTCCGCGATCCGCCCGCTTGTGTCACGCCGACTCAGCCTAACCTCCCCGCCGACCAAAATGACAGTGCAGTTCGGACAGAGCTTTTCGTAACTGACAAGAGAATTGGTAACAACGACAATATCCGATAAAGAACCGTCTTCAAATTTGTGCTCCAGCATCTCCGCTAATTTTAAGATTGTTGTACCGGAATCCAGAAAAACAAGATCACCGCTTTCAATCAACTCAACCGCGTAACCGGCAATTGAGGTTTTCTGCTCAATGGAAGAGGTGTTCGAAAGAATATAGGAATAAGTTCCCCGGGCCTCCGGAACAAGCTGTATACCTCCGTGTACCCGCACGGCAAGTCCCTCATTTGACAACCGCTGAAAAAACCTTCTGACAGTGGCCGCGGACGCGTCTATAAGCTCCACCGCCTCCTTTACGCTGAGTTTATTCTTTTTCCTTAGCACATCAAGAATGAGTGTTTTTCTTTTTTCGAGCTTCGTCATGCCTTGCCTTTATGAAATCTTTAACTGAAGTATACTCACACTTCCGTCATTGCTCAATACGATGTTCGAACAAGCAAATATCAATACCGAGGCACCAGCGGTATGTCTATAGTTCAACCCTTTATGCCGCCCGCCAGTAAACCGCCCATTATCTGCCGCTGAAATATAAAATAGACCACCACGGGAACAAGGACGTAAAACAGTACTCCGGCCATCAAGGGACCGAACAGGATGTTCTGCTGTATATCAACATACGCCTCATTGAGCTTGACGGCAAGTGTTGTTTTTGTGGAGCTTAAAAATAAAGAAGGCATGATATAGTTCTGCCACGTCCATTGGAATGCAAAAATCGCGGTGATGATGGTTCCTGATTTAACGAGGGGAAGCATGATGCGGAAAAAAATCTGTAATCGGCCGGCACCGTCCATAACGGCGGATTCGCTGAAGGATTTAGGTATCGTGGAAAAAAACTGCCTAAAAAGATATATCATAAACGGTTGTCCGCCAAGTCCATATATAAGCCACAATATGTGTTTATCGGTCAGCGCAAGATTTTTTATAAGAAGATAAAATGGTATAATCGTGATTATATACGGTATCATTATCGACGAAAGCACGATACCAAAGAAAATTTTGTTTTCACGAACCGGAAACCTCGCGAATGCGTAACCCGCCATTGAACTCGAAAGTGTACAGGCAATCATGTAAAACACTGATATCGTAATCGTGTTTAACAAATAACGGAGATAGTCTATCTTCGTCAACGCTATTATATAGTTGTCCCACTTCAGAGTCGTCGGAAGCAGTCTGTTTGTATAAGAAAAAATATCCGCTTCTGATTTCAAAGATACGATAAGCATGCTCAGAATCGGGAGAAAGAAAATTAGAAGAATAATTATTAAAATTGTATACTTAGACAAGTTGATCAATCTGTCTTTAACATGTACATTCATGGTTATCCCTCGATTTCCGAATATGTATAGCGTTTTATTAAACGGGTATAGATCAGACTGAATATCAAAACAATTAAAAAATTGATCCAGAGCACTGCGAATCCATAGGCAAGCCGGCTGTCATTAAAAATAATACTGTAGCCCCTCGCGAGGATGAAAAATGTCTCTTGGGGGGGATCAAAACTCGTCAGCTGCCCTCCTCTCATGGGTGTCGGATTCAGGATGAACGGCATGATAAACATCTGCATTCCATAGATAAAGCTTATAACAAGCTGAAACGCAATAAACGGGCTTAAAAACGGTATTGTTATTATCCGTACACGCTTCAGATAATTGGCGCCGTCAACTTCCGCTGAATCGTACAGATCGTGCGGTATCGTTGACAGACCCCCAAGAAAAATCAGCAGGCTCCATCCTACGCGCCAGAAATTGGCGGATAAAACCGACAACAGCGGATACGATCCGAGCCAGCTGATTTTTTGTTCTATGAGTCCGAGATTGGTGAGTATCAGGTTCAATGTGCCCACATTTTTGTCAAGAAAAATCCGAAATATCCAACCTGTAGCCACTATCGGGATGACATAGGGTAAATAAAACATTACACGAAAAATGCTGTGTCCCCGCATCCGCTTTTCGAGCAGCAAAGCGAGGAATAACCCAAGCACCACCTGAATAAATGTATTTGCCAGGGAATAGTAGAACGTTTGCGCGATGGACACCATTACTTTCGTATCACTGAACGCCCGGATATAGTTTTTAAGACCCACATTTTTTATAACTAATGAAAACGCCATCCTGTTGGTGAGGCTGACCCTGAACCCCCAAAAAATCGGAATTACCTGGAACAGAGCAAATCCGATTATCCACAGTGCGATAAATGTGTAAAACGACCGGCGATTTTCTTTTGCGATAAAACCGGTTTTTCGATTTAATGACTTCATGGCTTCTGCTTTTTGATAGCACAAATACCGCCGCGGAAAGCGGCGGCATTCACGATTAGAGTTCGGACTTATTCCCCGAGCTCTTCCTTTCCGAGGGCAAGGGCTTCGTTTATTGTTTCATAAAACATATCTATCGCTTTATCCTCGGTTACATCACCTTTCAAGTATGCTGTTTCAGCGGCTTTGAATTCATTGATGTAAATATCTGCCCGCGCGTACCACGTCAGCTGCGGCGGTTTCATATACTTCACTTCTTCCATCGCTATCTCTTTTCTAACCCGATCAAACTCGGTTTCTTCAGGCAGCAGCGGCTGAAGCGACTTGAGGGGCGGAATTCCCCACCCGGTCTTTGCGCGCTCTACACCGGGTTCTCCGGCCATATACCATTCAAAAACAGCGAACGTCTGATCCGGGTATTTGGTCTGAGAGCTGATAACAAAACCGGTTGCTCCGAGACTGCTGGTCACCCGGGGTCCTTCTTTCGACATAACCGGCGCAGGGGCCCATCCGAATTTCTGTTGATAATTTTCAACAGAAGCACAGGACGCGCCAAACCAGTATCCTAGTTGTACCATGGCAATATTTCCACCCTGAAATGCCGATCCTGCCCAGCCGCTCAATGGATCTTCCAAATTACTAGAAATTCCTTCCTTTCTCAGACGCAGGAAGTACTTCCAGATTTCGCGGACTTCCGGATCTTCATTCATTTTCAAACCGTCGGCAGTATGAAGAGTCTTACCGATCATGTACGCCATGTCGCTTGCGATGAAGGGTACCCAGCTTGTGTTAACTTCGGTGCCGAAATATTTGTTGCCTCCCTCCTCGAAGGTGACTTTGCGCGCAAGTGCTACAAATTGATCGTATGTCATTGGTTCGGTTTCACTTGGATACGCTGCGCCGGCCTTGTCGAAAAGCTCTTTATTATAGGTGATTGCGGTAACGTTGTTGTAATCTTTCGGCAGACCATACCAGGACCCTTTTCCCTGCTCCTGACCATCAAACCGGTAGGCTCCGCATCCGCCAAGGTCGATATCATTCATCTTGATAAGCTCGCTTTTCTCGAAGTACTCGGTCAGGTCCAGCAGGAGACCCCGTCTTACAAAATACGGAATTTCAGCCCCGCGGCCGAAATTCAGCAGATCCGCGGATGAACCGGACATAAAGTCGGCCAACCATTTCGTGTAGTCGTTATCCTCGCGAACCAGCTGAATGTTCGGATTCGCTTCATTCCAGGATTCAAGCCACGCGTCGGTAAAATCACTCTCAGGCGACATTACCCTAAGAGTTACCGGTCCTTCACCCCCTTCGGATTCACCGCCGGCCCAGACAAACGCTGCCATAGCGATGAATAGAAACACAGTGATCGCTTTCTTCATATTTTCTCTCCTTTTTTAAGCGATGTTCGAATGAACAACATTATCACACTATATGACCGCTGTCAATAAATTTCGCTTTTATCAATCACTTATATGTTCATTTTGATCGTATTTATGATTGACTAGGTACCTGCACTATTGTAAGATAATTCATCGGTCGATGAAGACCGAATTTCGGAGGAACTATGCGTAATAATACAATCGGACTGCTCCCGCTTTATCTCGACCTGTACGATAAAATCACCCCGGGCGGACATGAGGAATACCGGGGATATATCGACAGTATCGCCAGTCTTCTTTCGTCGTTCGGTGTAGATGTCGTCTCACCGGGAGTTGTTTTTACTCCCGAGCATCTTTCGAAAGCCGAAAAAATATTCCGGGAAAAAAACGTAATCGCCTTAGCCGTGCTCCATTTGTGTTACTCACCGAGCTTGCTGGTCGCGGATTTTATCGAAGAGTCCCGGCTGCCCGCGCTCATCATCGATTCAACCCCGGATTCCACCCTTGATCCAAACCGTGAAGGCATTTTGCGGCGAAACCACGCGATCCATGGAGTGATGGATCTTACCAGCGTTTTGAAATCAAGAGGTATGCATCAAGTAGTTGTCGCGGGGCATCGGGACACGCCGCGTTTCAAGAACAGGATAGAGAAGGCAGTCAAATCGCTCAAAGCCGCGGGAGCTTTTCATAATCAAAAAATAGGGATTACCGGTCATCCATTCGAAGGTATGGGTGATTTCTCAATAGATTTTAAAACTCTGGAGCAGGATTTCGGCATTACGGTCCAAGAAATTCCCGTGTCTCAAATCGCGGAACGGGGCAATTCGGCCGGAGAGGAAGCTGTTCGTCAAAGGATCGAAGAGGATAAAAAGTTCTGGAATGTAGACGCAATATCTGATGAAGACCACACCCGGGCGGTAAAAGACTATCTCGGATTGAAGAGCATCGTCGAGTCGGAGAAATTGACGGGCTACACGATGAATTTTCAGCACATTGGAGAGAGTATCCCCGCGCCTTTTTACGGATGCAGCGGTCTGATATCGTCCGGCTACGGGTATGGCGGCGAAGGTGATGTGCTGACCGCCGCGCTGGGCGGACCCATGAATTTGCTGTCCCATGCAGCTAAATTCGACGAGTTTTTCTGTCCGGATTGGAAAAATAACCGCATTCTGATGAGCCACATGGGTGAATCCGATTCCAGATTCGTTAAAAAAGATTCGACACCAAAACTTGTAACCCGGGAAGGATTTTTAAATCCGCACCAGAGCGTAATCTACCGTTTCCAGGCCGAACCGGGAGAGGCCACGTTCGTAAACATCGCTCCCGTGGCCGCCGGCGGATACCGGCTCGTGGCCGGACTTTTAAACATTGTAGACACCGAGCTCATGCCGAATATTCCGTCACCCCATTATCAAGTGGAACCAAACATGCCGCTTCATCTCTTCCTCGAACGGTACGCCGAGGCCGGCGGAGGACATCATCTCTATATAGTTCGAGGCGATGTTCTGGAAGAATTACAGTTTTTCTGCCGCTATCTGGGAATAGAATGGATATCTGTATCTCCGGATACCAAAGGATGAAACATGACTCATGAACCTGAAACAAATTATCCGGTGACCGGAGTCAATTTCAGAATGTGCGCGTTAACAACAAGCCCAATTGATACCAAATATGTCAGGAACGGAAGCACATGAGCACACTCCATGAAACCGGTAAAATAATAGACCGGTATAAGCAGCGCCTATCTGAGCGCCGCGAAAAGCTTGTTTCTTTTTTTTCCCCCGACGGTGACCGCAGGCTGCTGGTTGTTCCGAGAGTGGCGAATCAGCTGTATACAGCCTGTAATAATATCGACGAGGTAATCAGGAACAACATAGACTATTGCGACAGGCACCTCGCGATTGATTTGTGTGATGATCTTCCCTACCTTGAGCCGTGGATGGGAGTAGGAGTTTACGCTTCAGCCTTCGGGTCGGAGTACAAATGGGATACCGGCGGCGCTCCTGATACTCTTTACCGCTACCGCAGTATTGAAGATATAAGAAATATCGAAACTCCGGACTGGCGATCCTCGCCGATAATGCGGACGGTCGTGGAGTCGATCGACCGAATGACCGAGCTTACCGGGGGTGAAATACCAATTGCCCTTACCGACACACAATCCGCTCAGGACACAGCAACACTGATACTCGAAACTACGGAGTTTCTTACCGGATTGTACACGGATCCTGAAACCATTGAGAACTTTTTGAATTCAATAAACCGTCTGATCATAGATTTTTCACGGGAGCAGATGAATCGTATCGGTCATGAACGGGTCGCAAAACCGGGGCATGGTTTTCATGGATTGCCGTTTCTCCGCGGACTCGGAGTATCAGACGACAACATGGTTTTTTCGTCACCCGATCTCAACGAGAGATTCTCTTTCCCGCACAATACCGAACTGTCAGAAAATTTCGGCGGATTAGCACTCCACTCGTGCGGTGATTGGGCACCGACAATGAAGCGGATATGTTCAATTAAGGGATTGTACATGATTGACTTTGCGCTCACCGGTCACCACACCGATGCAGACCCGTGCGAAGGGCAAAATGTGAGGGAAGCTGTCGGAAGCTCCGATCTTATTTTGAAAGCGAGAGTTGGTCCCGATATCGGTATTGCTTTGGAACAAATTTCCCGCCTCGCGGCCGGGGGGAACAAGCTCATCGTCGAGTTCCCGTCTTCCGGTGATATAAACCGGGATGCAGAAACATATAAACTATACAGAGATAAGGTCGGTGCTCTCATGTAGGGAACACCGAGTTATCCCCTTGTAACAAGAGACTGTCAATAAAGGAGATCGAAAATGTCAGGAATAGAGATCAAAGTCGGCAAACTGTTCGGCAGCAAAAAAAACGTCGTAATATCCGCTCTCGATCATGTAATGGAATATGGATATCAGCCGGGAATCGAGGATGCCCGCGGGGCAATTGAAAACTGTATCGACACCGACGCGCTGCTTCTTCCCCGGGCAATGCTCGAGCGGCATTCGGATATGTTCAAAGATCGGAATGCCCCGCTTCCGGTGGTAAGAATCAACTGGTCCTCCGCGTTCTACTATCCTCTTGACTACAGATCGGGATTTACGACGGTAGCAACAACCGTAGAAGAAGCGGTCCGGGCGGGAGCCGAAGCAGTCATTTGCTCGCTCTTCCTGGAGAACATGAATGAAGCAATGGAGACGGACAATGTTCGTGTTTTTTCAGAGGTAGTACGGGAGAAAGAAAAGCTCGGTATACCGCTGATCGGGGAATGCTATGTAGTCGAACACAAGGAGATGTCACCCGATGAGCTGCACAACAAAGTAAAGCGGGTTACCCGGATAATGGTCGAACTCGGCGCCGATCTCATCAAGTGCTTTTACACGAAAGATTTTGATAAAATCGTATCGAACCTGCCGGTACCGGCCTTTACGATCGGTGCGGAAAAGTTATCAAATGATCTCGATGTCCTGAAAAAGGCATCCGACAGCGTCGCCTCCGGCGCCCGCGGGATCATATTCGGTAGAAATATTTTCATGGCCGATAAACCGAAGGAGCTGATTGCCGCGCTGAACAGGGTTATCAACAACGGAGAAAATCCTGAATCCGCGTATGAAAGACTAAAATAGGAGAATCTTATGCTGTTCGAAATCAATAATCACGATAAAAGAATTTATGAATCGGAGATTGAACCGTATCTTCCCGATCGGATTATCGATATTCACACCCATCTCTGGCTCGACAAATACAAGAAACACGAAGAAGGTGAGTTCAATCGGGTCGTATCCTGGCCGTCCCGGGTAGCAAAAGAAAATTCCGTAGAGGATCTGAATGAAACGTACCGGCTTCTGTTTCCCGGGAAAAAAGTCTCCGCCCTCTGTTTTTCGAGTATCAAAACCGGAGATGATTTCGAAGCTCTGAACAGTTATGTAAGTGAAGCGGTATCCGGCACCGGACACGAGGGATTGCTCTTTACACCGCCCTGGTGGTCCGCGGAAGAGATGGAACGCCGGATTGAGGAAGGAGGCTTCAAGGGCATCAAGGTCTACCTTAATCTTTCACCCGATTATATACCGCAAAACGAGATCAGGATTTTTGATTTTCTTACCCCGGAGCATCTGCGGGTAATAGACCGGCGGGGATGGATCGTTATGCTCCACATACCGCGGCACGGCAGACTAAAGGATCCGGTCAATTTGCATCAAATGCTCGCTATCGAGGAACATTATCCAAATGCCAGGATCATCATTGCTCACGTTGGAAGAGCATACTGCCGGGAAGATGTGGGAAAGGCCTTCGAAATTTTGGACTCAACAAAAAACATGAAATTCGATTTCAGCGCGAACACGAACCGCTGGGTTTTTGAACGGCTTCTCGATTCCGTTGAACCGAGCCGGATTCTATTCGGCAGCGATTTACCTATCGTTAGAATGAGGATGCGCCGGATCTGTGAGGACGGAAAATACATCAACATCGTTCCGCCCGGTCTCTATGGTGATGTTTCTAACGATCCGAATATGCGCGAAGCAGATCCGCCGGAGGCAGATAAGCTCACCTTCTTCCTGTACGAAGAGCTCAGGGCGTTTATCGGCGCCGGACGGGCCGCGGGGCTTACGGCCGATGACTTCCAGGCAATATTCTACGGCAATGCCCGGCGGCTGCTCGATGAAGCAGGAGTGAAATAAAATATCCCGGAGAGATTTTTTTCTTTCCGGGGTGAATAATAGAACGTCCGACCCGTTAAAAATTCCAGTATAAGGTCATCCGTTCGCCACACTGCCCGCGGCGCGGGTAATGAGCTTGAGTTTGTCCGCGTTATCCAGAACGGCAGTGTCGAATTTCGGATGATTCCAGTGGGTGACACAAAAACCGGCCCCGGATCATTTCGGCAAACTCTTCCGGGGCCGGTTTTGTGTCTCCGGGATTTTCGATTACGGTTCCCATCGTCCCGAGCCGGTTCAGGATATCTTCAGGGAAATAGATATCTTTCGTTTTTCCCTTCGGCTGAGTTATCAGGATTTTCATAGCTTTCTCATGTACTCAACGTAATGCGGCAGGGCGGTTTCCGGTCCGGCAAGCTCACGGTGCCATGCCTTCTCCCACTCGAACTCAAAAAATCCGTCATAGCCGTCACCCAGCATCAGTTCCACAATTTCCGGTATGAGAACCTTCCCGTCACCGCAAAGGGTAAGCTTCTCTTCCGCGGGACTGTATTTCTCCGCGTCCTTTACATGAACGTTTTCAATTTTGTCTTTCAGCATGGACCAGGTTTCTTTGCATGGTATTAAGCAGCTCTCTATTTCTAAATATCCAGTGAAGAGAATTTGGCAGATCAAGCAATTTAGACCGCGGACTCTTTAAATACCGCCGATAGATCAACGCTGAGCCCTTTAATTACCGTACTGTATACCCGGGTATCATCCACATAAATTTCCGGCACCTTCGGATACTTCCTTTCTTCACCAAGCAGGTACACGTGAACGTACTTGTTTCCCCCATCCACAACCCAGTACTCCCTAACCCCGTGCTTTTCATAGAGCGCGTGCTTGACAACCATATCCTTCCTGGAGGTATAAGGTGATAGGATTTCGATGATCCAGTCCGGGGCTCCGGTGCAGCCCTTCTCGGTAAGTTTTTCCCGGCTGCAGATGACGGAGATATCCGGCTGCACCACTGTGCGTATATCGTCCTCGTCCTGATCCGGTTCATCCGGCAGGAGCACATCGAATGGAGCGCTGTATACCCGGCAGGGCACCTTACAGGATTTTAAGTAATTAGCAATCTGAAAAAACAATTCACCGCAATATTCCTGGTGATACCGGGACGGGGCAGGGCTCATGTTCCAGGCGGTTCCATTAATGAGTTCCCACCGCTCGTCCTCGGGCCACAACCGATAGTCGCTGTATGTATAGATCCGGTCGTTTTTTAAAGCGGGTAATCCCATCCGTTTCATACCTCCATTGTAATAATTTTCCCGGGTATGAGCTATAGGCCGGGAATAGTAGCCGTGGAGTGAGCTTTCTATAAAGTATTACAAGAATTTTTTCACTTTTGATTTAAAAACAGAGTAAGTACGCTTTCCGGCTATAGGCTGGTAGGGAAACCCGATAATGTCCTCCCTCATCCAAAAACTGCCGTGTTGATCTTGACCAATTCACCCGTTTCCGGCATTCTTCTTCCAAAAAGGACGAAGAGAGGCGATGATTCTATAACATCCTAAAATCCGGAACAGTTTACATTAGTCCCGCTATATCCCGCGGGTAACTCAACTCGGTTTAACAGAAAGGATGTTTTATGAGTCTCTCTCTCAACTTAAAAAAAAGAAAGTATACAATTTTTGACGCGGCGGGTATCTGTCTTAGGGTATCTCCGGCGGCGGCCTTCTTCTACGGATTCCTGGACCTGACCACGGCGTTTCTCGTTCCCATACGGACGTTGGCGATCGGCAGGTTCATCGACTCGGCAATCCAGCTGGCAGGTGAATCTCAGCGCGTACAAAGCATTGGGTTCTTTGAAATGCTCCGATCACCTGAGTTGTCGGAGGTATTTATCAGCCTGAGTCTGATCCTCCTCATCATCGCGTACCAGTGGCTCAAACGGGCCATCCACAACTTCGCGGACCTTAAGCTCGTGCTTGATCTCCGGGAAAAATACCGGAGCGCCTTAAGCCGGAAGGCTGCGGAGATGGACTATAGGTACGTGGAGGACAATACAGCCTGGGATTTAATTCAGCGGGTCCGGCGGAACCCCGAGGGTGGAGAATTAAAACGGGCTTACTTTCATCTTATCGATCTGACAGCGTTTATCATAAAGGTGGGCGGCCTCCTTTTGATACTGTCCCGGGCGCTGTGGTGGGGAGGACCGCTGATGATCGCGGTTTCTTCCCTCACCCTTATATCCGGAATCCGGGGGGGAAAGGCTCAGTATGAAGCGGAGCGGGCTGTTGCCGCCCTGGACAGGCAATCTACGTATCTGAGCAGTATCATGACGGCCCGGGAACCGGCGGCGGAAAGGACCCTTTTCGGATTCACCCCTTTTCTCAACCGGCAATGGCGGACCGCCTACGATACCGCCGCCCGGGTCCGCATCAGGACCCGGGCCAAATGGTACCGGAGCGCATATACCGGGAACATTATCACCATTCTGAGCTGGGTGTTCATGATGCTCATACTCCTTAAACCTCTCGTAGAGGGCAATATTACGGTGGGACTATACATCGCTCTTACCCAGGCCTTCACGGGACTTAATATCGTGTGGGGATTTATGGAGACGGTCCACGGCATTTCTCAGGATGCCGAATATTTCAAGGATCTGAGTACCTTACTGGCACTCCCGGCTCGAACAAGAAACGGAAAGACCATGCTCCGGTCAAAACCGGCATCCATAGAAACCGTCGAATTGGATAATGTCGTTTTCCGGTATCCCGGATCGGATGAGCGGGTCCTGGACGGGGTCAGCTTTACCTTTGAGGTGAATAAGCGGTACGCCCTGGTGGGGATCAACGGTGCCGGGAAAACTACCCTGACCCGGCTCATAACAGGTTTATTTGTACCGGATTCGGGTGAAATCAGGATAAACGGTATTCCTCTGGACCGGTATACACCGGAGGACCTGAACGGATTTTTCTCCGTGGTGTATCAGGATTTCGCCAGGTACGATCTCACTCTTAAGGACAACATCCTCCTGGGGCGTTCCGGGAAGGGAGTCGCGGAACAGGGGGGGTGGGATGAACTGCTCTTAAAGACAGGATTGACTGAAACGGTCCGTCAGCTTCCCAGGGGAATCGACACTGATCTGGGTAAGCTCAAAGCGGAGGGAACCGACGTATCAGGGGGGCAGTGGCAGCGGATAGCCATGGCCCGGGCTCTGGCTGCCGGGGGACGGGTGCTGATTCTTGATGAACCTGCCGCCGCGCTGGATCCCCTGGAGGAAAGCCGGCTGTACGGACT
>CAYLLE010000088.1:0-15336 GCA_964384485.1 uncultured Spirochaetales bacterium
CTTCCCCCAACCCTTTACATTACCCTCATAAAAGATTAACAATAAACTAAATCATGCGCCGTCAGCTTCCAAAGGAGTCGTAATTGCTGAAAGAATACCGCACCCTCCGGCCGTATGTGGGACGCTACACCCGGGCCTATCTGCTGGGAATATTATTCCTCTTTGTAACCAATTTCGGGCTTATCTACATACCCCAGATACTGCGGAGTATAATAGATAAAATAGCCGTCGGCCGATTCACCCTGAACAGCCTGATCCCGGAAATTTTTCTGATGGTGGGGATTGCCTTTGCCGTCGCGGTGGGCCGGTTCGGCTGGCGGTACTTCATTTTGGGATCATCCAGAAAAGTGGAAAAGGAGCTCAGGTCGGATCTTTTTTCCCATTTACTCACCCTGGGATCGGGATTCTACGGAAGGATTAAGACGGGTGATATCATGGCCCGGGCAACCAATGATATGCGGGCGGTACAAATGGCCGCCGGAATGGGGCTGGTCGCGTTTTTCGACGGCTCCATCATGCTGATTGCCATAATCATCATCATGCTTTCCCAATTCCCCTCTGTCGCGGTGTATACCATCATCCCCCTTCCCATAATTACCGCGGTTGTCCTGGGATTCGGACCCCTTTTGGGAGTCCGCTTCCGGAAAGTACAGGAAGGCTTCAGCAGTCTGAGCGAACAGGTTCAGGAGAATCTGTCCGGAGTCCGGGTAATAAAATCTTATGTCCGGGAAGACCATTACGCGGAGACATTTGAACAGAAGAATATAGAATACCGGAAACGCAACATGAAACTGGTTCGGATCTGGGGATTCTTTTTCCCGATGACCCAGTTTCTCTCCGGAATCACCATTCTTATCCTGCTCATCATCGGAGGCACCTCGGTTATAGAAGGGAGACTGTCGCCGGGAAGTTTTGTTGCCATGATGAGTTATCTTACCATGCTGCTTTGGCCCATGATGGGCGCGGGGTGGGTGGTAAACATCATTCAGCGCGGGGCCGCCAGTCTCGGCAGAATCAACTCCATCCTCCGGGAGGAGCCGGATATCATTTCTCCCCCCGGGGCGGTTAAGGAGATCAGCGACATTTCCGTCCGGATCCGGAATCTTACCTATCAGTTTGAAGACGCCGAAGAGCCGGTCCTGTACGATATCAATCTGGAAATTGACGCGGGAACAACCGTGGGAATACTGGGACGCACCGGCGCGGGAAAAACAACCCTTATCAGAATGCTTCCCCGGATTCTCGATCCCCCGCCCAAGACGGTGTTTGTCGGAGGTATTGATGTCCGGGAATACGATTTAAAGGCCCTGCGGAGGGTCCTGGGAGTAGTACCCCAGGATTCATTCCTTTTTTCCGCGACCATACGTGATAATATCGCCTTTGGAAATCCGGATCTGCCCGAAGCAGAAATTAAAAAATACGCGGAAATGAGTACCATAGACAGGGACATAAATCAGTTCCCCCGGGGATACGACACGGAAGTGGGAGAGCGGGGAATTACGCTGTCCGGGGGACAGAAACAGCGCATCGCCATCAGCCGGGCCATGGCCATTGAATCCAAGCTGCTCATCTTTGATGACGCACTATCTTCGGTAGACACGGAAACGGAAGAAAAAATTCTTAAGGCATATTTGAATCAGCGGTCCGGAAAAACAAATATACTCATAAGCCACCGGATTTCAACACTCGAACGCGCCGACAAGATCATTGTGCTTGATAAGGGACGGGTCATTCAGGAAGGCCCCCCGTCGGAACTGCAGCAGAAAGAAGGGCTCTACCGTGAAATATATCTTCTCCAGCAGTTGGAAAGAAAAGGGGGAGATAGGTGAGAGAAGAACAGATTATCAAGGGATACGATTCCGCCATCATAGCTAAACTGTTCAGATTCATGAAGCCGTATTGGCCCATGGCCGTTCTGGCGGTAGCGGCCCTCTTGCTCGCCACCGGAGGAGAATTGATACGTCCCGTACTGATTCAGCGGGCCATAGACAATCACATAATGGGGAACACCGTGGCCGTCCGGGACGACCGGATCGGGAAAGGAGTCCTGTCTAATGTTGACATTGACGAAGGAACGCCCCTGATCGACGGATACCGGTACGCGTCCGCCTCGAGTCTGGAAAATATCACCAAGGCAAACCAGAAAGCATTGGGAGAACAGGGCTGGCTGATCAGGAAAGACTTTATACTCTTTCCGCTGGATGAAAAATCCCGGACCGTCGCGGAAGACCGCTCCGGCGTGATATCCACCGGAAGCGGATACGGGGTAATCTCCCGGGAGGATTTGAAATCCCTTAGCCGGGATGAAATCGCCGTCATAAGACGGAATGATGTGAGCTCCCTCCGCGAAATAGGCGTGACATACCTGGTTGTTCTTCTGGGGGTAATGGTTTTCTCTTTTCTGCAGGTGTACTTAATGGCTTACACCGGACAGGGGGTCATGAAAGACCTCAGGGGCAAACTGCTGCGCCATACCATGGGCCAGCGGCTGGGCTATCTTAACCGCACCCCCGTCGGCAGCTTCGTTACCAGGCTTACCAATGATGTCGAAACCATCAACGAGTTCTTTACGACCGTTGCCATCTCCGTTCTAAAAGATTTCAGCATGATGATAGGAGTCATCATCACCCTGTTCCTCCTGGACCGGACGCTGGCGCTGATTACTCTGGCCACACTCCCGCCGGTCATCGCCCTTACCCTCTACTTCCGCGTAAAGGCCCGGGACGCCTTCCGTAATGTGCGGCTCTGGGTCTCCAGGGTAAACGCGTTCCTCTCCGAACACATCTCCGGCATCGCGGTGGTGCAGATATTCGCCAGGGAGAAACGCAGTTTTAAGGAATTTGATGACCGGAACACCTCCCTTCTGGGGGCAAACCTCAAGGAAGTTTTTGTGTTCGCCCTGTTCCGCCCCTTTACCCAGTTTCTCAAGAGCTTTTCCATCGGCATCATCATATATTTCGGCGCCCGGTACTTTCTTTCGGCAAGCTTAAGCCTGGGGGTGCTGATCGCGTTTATTAATCTGATCGAAAAATTCTACCTTCCCGTTATGGACATCAGCGAAAAATTTACCATTCTGCAGTCCGCCATGGCCGGGGGTGAACGGGTCTTCAACCTGCTGGAGACGGAGGACAGCATCGAAGAGACCGCCGGAACCTTTCCCGCGGCCTCGGCAACTCCCCTGCCGGAGGAACCCCGGGGACGGCTGGAATTCAGGGATGTGCGTTTCGCCTACGTGGAAGATGAACCGGTCCTCAAGGGGCTCAGCTTTACCGTCGAACCGGGGGAAACAGTCGCGATTGTCGGGTATACCGGCGCAGGAAAAACCACCATCACCAACCTGATCACCCGGTTGTGGGATATCCAGTCGGGCTCCATCCTCCTGGACGCTCACGATTTGAGGGAATATCCCCTTGACCGGCTCCGGAGTCACGTCCAGCCGGTACAGCAGGATGTGTTTCTATTCAGCGGCAGTATTTTTGAAAACATTACCCTGGGAGCGGAAATGTCCCGGTCCAGGGTGGAACGGGCCGCGGCCGTGGTAAACGCGGACAGCTTTATAAAGCATTTACCCGCGGGACTGGATACCGTTCTGCATGAAGGCGGGACAAACCTGTCCGGCGGACAGCGGCAGCTGATCAGCTTCGCCCGGATTATCGCCCATGATCCGCGGCTGGTAATCCTGGACGAAGCGACCAGTTCCATCGACACGGAGACGGAAAAGCTGATTCAGGAAGCCCTGACCGAAGTATTCCGGGGGCGGACCAATCTGGTTATCGCCCACAGGCTTTCCACCATACAGCACGCCGACCGCATCCTGGTTCTGAACGAAGGAGTTCTGGTGGAGGAGGGGCATCACGAATCCCTTCTGGCCCGGAAGGGGGTGTATTATAACCTGTATAACCTGCAGTACCAGTTCGCCGACGGCAGGTGATCCCATTTGAGCTCACCTCTATCCCCGGAACAGGAAATCCAGAATCTCCCGGTTAAACTCCTTCGTCTCCTCGAAGGCTCCGTGACCGAGCCCGGGATCGCCGCGGCAAGCGCTTCCGACTGCCCCGGCCCGACGACACGGTCTTCCGTCCCTCCGATACACAGGGCGGGCACCCGAATATTCCCCAGCTCCTGAACGGCATCATGGGTTAAACAATATTTCTCCTGCGGCACACCTCCGCCGCTCGGTTAGGATGTCTTTTCCGTAAGGGGTGTTAACAATGGAGTAATCGGTCTCATCGTGGCCCCACATATAGAAGCCGTCATGATACTTGGTAGTAAAAACCAGTCACGCTGATCGTTGAACCTTTTTATCATGGGTATTTATACCATTACCCGGGAAAAATGAAATCGGTGTTTGACCTATAAAAACTGCCCGAGACAGCCTACCCCCGCGGGACAGAGCCGCTACCAGGCAGTAACACCTCCGTCCACGCTTAACACCTGCCCGGTTACAAAAGATGCGTCGTCACTGGCCAAAAAGACGACTGCTCCCGCGGCTTCATCCCGCTCACCAACCCTGCCGAGCATGCATTTATCACTCAGTACTTTTAGAAACTCAGCATTATCCTTGTAAATTCCATTATTCGGAAATGCGCCGGGAGCAACGGTATTTACCCGGATTCCCCGCCGTCCCCAGGCCGCCGCCAAATACCGTGCCAGCTGACACAGTCCGGCTTTACCAACACCGTAGTCAACCGGGTTCGGAGCAAGCCCCAGGGGAAGATAGTTGGAGGGATTCGGCGCGATGAGCCCGTACATGGAAGAGATAAAAATGATACTTCCTCCCTGATCCATCTGTTGTGCCGCAAGACGGGCAATATAAAAAGCCGCGCAGATATTCATGTAATTTGCCCGGTCAAACTCCCCCGTCGTAATCTCGTCAACTCCCTTGCCGGCTGACCCTGCTGTTCCCACCACCAGGATATCCACCTTACCGAACCGGTCTACAGCGGACCGCATAAGATTATCCGCGGATGATTCATCCGCGGCATCGAAGACAACCCCCAGAGTTCTTCCGGGACACCCCAGCTCGGATGTCGCTGTTTCTATCTGCCGGACGTTAATATCACCGATGACAACATTAGCACCGTGCTCCAGCAGCCCCCTGCAGACCGGAAGCAGAAGGTACCCGGCACCGCCGGTTATCAGGGCGGTCTTGCCCTCAAAATTAAACATTATTCAGACTCCTCTTTTATAAATGCCCCCGGCCCTTTATGAAAGCAGGCCGCGAAATGATTGTTTCCCGTGTCCTCCAAGACCGGGGTAATAATTGAACACTCCTCCGTGGCTCTTGAACAGCGGGGATGAAAAGCACAGCCCGGCGGTCTATCCGACGGACTGGGCACATCTCCCTTTAATATTATCCGCTTTTTTTTCTTGCCCGGTTCCGGAACCGGAACGGCCGACAACAGGGCCTGCGTATAGGGGTGCAGGGGGTTGGAAAAAAGATCCTTTTTATCCGCTATTTCCACGATACGGCCCAGGTACATAACCGCTACTCTATCGGAAATATGTTCCACCACAGAAAGATCATGGGCAATAAACAGATAAGACAATCCCATTGAATCCTGAAGTGATTTCAGCAGGTTGATAACCTGGGACTGAATGGAAACATCGAGAGCGGACACCGGTTCATCGCAGACTATTAATTTAGGCTCCAGAACCAGCGCGCGGGCGATACCTATGCGCTGTCTCTGCCCGCCGGAAAACTCATGGGGATACCGGTCGGCATGGGATGTTTCAAGTCCAACTTTTTCCAGAGTATCACAGACCTTCTCGTACCGTTCCCGGGGGGTTCCCAGACCGTGAATTTTCAGACCCTCCCCCACCGAGCTGCCGACGGTAAATCGGGGATCCAGGGAAGCAAATGGATCCTGAAAGATTATCTGTATATCTCTGCGGGTTTTCTTAAGGTCGGCCGGAGCTAACTCGTAAATATTCCTCCCCTCAAACAGTGCCCGGCCCGCGTCCGGAGAAATCAAATTCAGAATTGTCCGTCCTACTGTGGTCTTTCCGCAGCCCGATTCACCCACGAGGCCGAGGGTTTCGCCGGGAAAAATCTGAAAACTGACATCTTCAACCGCTTTTACCCAGCTTGATATCCGCCGGGTAACACCGGACCTCTGGGGAAAATATTTTCGGAGATTCTGCACATCCAGAAGTACGTTACTCATTCTCCTCTCCTTTCAGCCAGCAGCGGTATTGATGCTCGTTATCGCCCGCCGGAAACAAGGGCGGCTCTTCCTTTTCGCACCGGGGCATACAAAACTCACACCGCGGCGCGAAACGGCAGCCCTTTACTTCTTCTATCAGGCTGGGTACTGATCCCGGGATAGAATACAGTGTCTCCCGAAACTCGCCAAGCTTGGGGATGGATTTTAGTAAGCCCCTGGTATAAGGATGACGGGGATTATCAAACAGGTCTTTGACCTGAGCGTGCTCAACAATTACCCCGGCGTACATAACAGCCACCCGGTCCGCGGTTTCAGCAATAACACCCATATTGTGCGTGATCATAATGATGGCGGTGTTAAAAGAGTTTCTAAGCTCCATTAAAATATCCAGTATCTGGGCCTGAATGGTTACGTCCAGGGCTGTTGTAGGCTCATCGGCAATCAAAATGTCGGGACTAAAAGCCAGGGCCATGGCTATCATTACCCTCTGAGCCTGACCGCCGGACATTTCGAAGGGATGCGAGTCGATTTTCTTCTCAACATCAGGGATGCCGACCTGTTTAAGCAGCGCAAGGGTCCGGGAACGGATTTCCTTTTTATTATGATTCGAGTGGAGTTTGAAAACTTCGCCTATCTGCCAGCCCACCGAAAACAGCGGATTTAAGGTATTTTGAGGCTGCTGAAAGATCATGGAAATTTTTTCACCTCTGATTTTCTCCATTTCCGCCTCGGATATTTTCAGTAAATCTCTCCCCCTAAAGAGGATTTCTCCGGCCGCAATTTCACCAGGTTTTTGTATCAAACGTAAAATGGAACGGGAGGTTACGCTCTTGCCGCACCCCGATTCACCGACGATTCCGAGCACTTCCTTCGGTTTCACATAGAGACTGACTCCGTCGACCGCTCTGGCAACACCGTTTATCGTTTTGAACCGGGTTTTAAGGTTTCTGATTTCAAGGATATTTTCCATAACGAACCTTACACCTGATCCATACGGGGGTCCAAAGCGTCCCGCAGACCATCGCCCACAAAGTTCACCGAAAGAACGGTAAGTGAAATCATCACTCCCGGAGGAACCCAGAGCCAGGGCATGGAATCAAGAACCGAAAGCTTCTGCGCGTCTGTGAGCATCTGACCCCAGCTGGGAATAGGCGCGGGAACACCCAGGCCGAGAAAACTCAACGAAGCCTCGGTCATAATCGCGATGGCAATTCCGAAGGTGGCCGCGACGGTAATCTGATTGATCACATTGGGTAAAAGATGCTGAATTATTATGTACCGGCCCTTTGCTCCCAACGCCCGTGTCGCGGTAATAAATTCCATCTCCCGCAGACTTAAAATTTGCCCCCTCACAAGGCGGCAGATGCCCGGCCAGCTGAGGAATCCTATAACCAGCATGATATTGAAAATATTCGCGCCCACCAGGGCCACAATGGTTATTATTATGATAAGAACCGGAAATGTCATAACGGTATCGCACATCCGCATAATAACCAAATCAACCCATCCGCCGTAATATCCTGCCAAGGCCCCCAGGGTAGAACCGATAAGAGTGTAGATAATAACCGCGACAAGACCGACGGAAAGGGAAACCCGGGTCGCGTACACAAGCCTCGCCCAGACATCCCTACCCAGGGAGTCGGTTCCCAGAATATGACCATCCCCCGGTGCCTGCTTTAAGGCGTTGTAGTCCTGGAAATAGGGATCATACCGGGTAAATACCGGAGCAAATACAGCCAGAATAACAAGCAGTGTTAAAATTACCATGCCGACTATTGCCGGCCGATGCCGCAAAAAACGTCTCAGACGCCGGCGGAACAAATTATTGGTTTTCAATTTAGTTTTCATGTTCAGCTCAATTTTATACGGGGGTCTACCAGGGCGTAGGCGATATCGGTCAATAGATTAGCTGCGAGAACCATCAATGCCGAAACAAGGTTCAATGCCATCAAGACCGAGTAATCCTGATTCATTACGGCCCAGATGTTAAGGGTGCCCAGGCCCTGCCAATGAAAGATCTGCTCGATAATTATGGCTCCGGCGAAAAGCGCGGGAATCCTCAGACCGATAACGGTAAGCAGCGGAATGAGAGCGTTTGGAAAGGCATGAACATATATCGCCCGCCACTTTTTTGCTCCTTTTGCCCGGGCAAGAACCATATAGTCCGATTTAAGACATTCCAGCATGGAAGACCGGGCATAGCGCACCAAAGGCGCGGCTCCGCTGATCGTAAGTACGGCTACCGGCATCACCATATATTTTATCGAGTCAAAAAATCCTTTTTCTCCGCCCAGGGTGCTCATCCCCGAAGTAGGAAGCCAATCAAGTTTTAGGGCAAACAGAAAGACCATTCCCAAAGCGATAAAAAAGCCGGGAAGACTTACCGACAGAAATGAGAGAAATGTGGATAGATAATCCACCAAGGAGTATTGCTTGACTGCTGAAAGAACCCCGATGGCGATTCCGAAAAAGGCGCTCAGGACCAATGCCAGCAGCGTTATCTTCAGCGTCGGCCAGAACCGTACGGAAATCATGGAAGCGATGGGCTTTTTCAGGATGATGGAATATCCGAGATCACCCCTGATGGTCCTTCCGAGCCACCTGAAATATTGAACAGGGAGGGGATCGTTTAACCCAAGACGATCTCTTTCCACCTCGATTCTTTCGGGAGAAAAGTCGCCTACTGTCGGATCAATCATTCCGGTTACGGGATCACCCGGGGCCAGCTGCAGCAGCGCGAAGATGATGACCGTAATTCCGAAAAGAACCGGTATGGATATGAGAATTCGTCTGAGAATATATTGTCCCATATTTTCGCTCCTATTCTTCTATCTTCCAGTGAGTTCCGGCGATATGACGAATATTATCCTCACCGTGGATGTAATACACCGTATAAAGGCTTCCGTCATCAAGCTGTACTGTCGAGGGATACCCGACATCTCTGCTGCAGCCGTCGTCTCTGAGGATTATTTCTCCGGAGATATTCCACGTCCTGCCGCCGTCATCGCTTAAAGCAGCCCTTACGCCGAAGGGTTCGCGGCGGTATCCGTAACAGCAGAGTAAACGCCCGTCACGCAGCAGATTTACACACGGAGGATGTCCCCACATGGGTGTTTTCCCGAGATCAGACCAGCTTAAGCCGCCGTCCCTTGAAAATGCGGAATATAGATACGTATACTCGCCGGGTTCTCCGGCCCGTAAAAGAGCTATTAAAGATCCGTCTTCCCGAAGGCAAATCGAAGGTTCTTCGAAGCTTATTTTATGATCAGGATCTTCGGCAATCAGTGCTGTATCTCCCCAGGTCCTGCCGCCGTCGCGTGAAATCACGCTGTAAGCCCGGCACACCTTATCTCCAAAATCAGCTCCGTAAAACCCCATTATCAACACGCCGCCGGGAAGCTCCGCGACGGCATCGGCGGTTCCCGCGCGGGGCAGGGGGGCGCTGGGAACTTCTGTTTTTTTATTATCCCATGTTCTGCCCTGGTCTTCGGAAAAAATTACGTATGGTCCCATTACGTCAGACCAGGATTTATCGTACTGCTGACGAGCCGGGTACGGCAGGCGCTCTTTCTCGTGCTCAGGGACGACCCACCACTGGAAAAAATTCATAATTATCCGGCCGTCACTCAGGGCTTGTACCGAACAATCCTGCTCTCCTCTTTCCTCATCAAAAGCAGGAAGCTGATTATAGTCCCAACTCCGGCCGTTATCGGATGATTTGCAGATCACTATGCGCGCGCCCTTGTCCACATGATCATACTTCTTTTGCTCGACGGCCTTTACACTGAAGGCACCGGCCTCCCGGAAGCATACGATAAGGGTGCCGTCTTCCGCCTTCGTTATATCGGGAAAACAGCTGTAACTCCCCTCGTTTTTGTATATACGATGGTGCTGCATTTTTGCTCCTTGTAAACCATTTGTCCGGCGTATGCCGGACAAATGGTTCATGATGTTTACATTAGTGTATCTATTTCTATTCCGAGAAGTACCAGTCCGCGATATTCCAGGTCAGGTATCCGATATCCGAGCTGGGCATTACACCCATCAGACGGGGATCCTTGCCGACGAACGATGAAAGAGTCATAAAAAATAAACTCGGTAATTCATCATTCAAGATAGCGCTGGCTTTGTGATAGTATTCCGCCCGCACGTCCGCTTCACCGCTGGTTTTTCCCTTTTCCATAAGTTCATCAAACTCAGGATTGGAGTATCCCATAACCAGTCTCGCCCAACCGGCACTGGTAGTATAGTAGGCGGAACTGACACTCGGATCAGCGCCAAAACGGCCGCCGGCGTTGACGATCAGATCACCTTCTCCCGCGATAGCCGCGGTGATGAACGCGGAGCTGGTAACCATTTTTAGATCCAGCCGAATACCGATGTCGCCGAACTGCTGCTGCAGGAATTCACCGATTTTTCTGTCCCTCTCGGAAGTGTTTGAAAGGTAGATCAGAATAATCTTTTCTCCATCCCAAAGAGCGTTTCCGGAATCATCAAATTCAACCCCCGCTTCTTTCATCAGAGATTTCGCTTTTTCAACATCCCGATCATAGGGATTCAGATTCGGATTTACCGCCCAGGAAGGTCCAAAGATGGGACTGTAAATCGGTGTGGCATATCCGTCGGCCACAACATTAATCATCGCGTCAATATCCACCGCGTACGCCAGTGCCTGACGGAAAGCTTTTTCCTGCAGATAGGGTTTCACTTTTTTATTTATCTTTGAACCGTCAAGATTTCCGCCGCCCCCGCCTTCTTCAGTCGGCGCGTTCTGTTTATCAATAAACTCCTGTGACCGCGCGTCGATATGAGTAACCAGATATCCGATACCCTCTACCGGCTGTACCTCAATCTGGTCGGATCTCTCAAACCGGGCGATTTCGGCCGGAACAATTGAAGATATATCCAACTCGCCGGCTGCCAGCTGAGACAGCTGAGTTGCCTCTTCTTCAAACATGACAATAAACACATCCTTGATCTGCGCTTCCTTGCCCCAGTAGTTTTCTTTCTTTGTCATGTGTATATGCTGCGTTTCAATATACTCAACAAAGTCGTAAGGACCTGAGGTAACCGTCGGGGCATCAGCATAGGGATGAGCACCGAGATCCTCGGGAGCAACATCTTTTAGAACATGTTTCGGCAATATCCCCAGATAGGTATTGTACAGGAATGAGGAATTGGGAACTGACAGATCCATTCTTACCGTATGATCATCTAGAACCACGATTCCGCTGATTTCATCCGCGTTTCCCTCTCTATACTCCTTCATCCCTTTGATGTCGCTCAGGTTTTTGGGCCAGGATGATGAAGAAAACGCGTCATCTACCGCCAGTTTGAATGTGAAATACACATCTTCCGCGGTAAGGGGGACGCCGTCGCTCCACTCCGCGTTCTCCGGAAGATGGAATGTATAACTCGTCGCATCTTCGTTCACATCGATCGATTCCGCCAGATCGGGTATCGGATTCACCTCATCATTAAACCAGGTAAGGGCCGGTAAAATAAGGGGGTATGTCATGAACTGAGGATTACTCGTTCCCCAGATGGGAATTAAATGATTCCCGGTCATACCGTTCGTTCCGATGAATACCTGATCGGGTATTTCATCCGTTTCGCCGGATTCAGCTCCCCCTGCCGCGAACAAAACAGCGGCTGAGAAAAACATTACCAGCATCAGTAGAACACTCTTTTTCATATAACCTCTCCTATTAAATTTTTTATCTCTTCAGCCAGGCTGACGGGATATCTCCTTTTAAAAAATCTTTATGCTGCAGTATGGCTTTTTCTTGCTGTTTATAACATCCCCTCGCGATCCAATACGGGTCTATTCGCCGCCGTTAAATTCTTTGAGAGCTTCCGACATAGCCACTATGTTCTCCGCCGGAGTACCCGGCTGTATGCAGTGGGTGGTAGTGAACACGTACCCTCCTCCGGGAGCAAGTATCTCCAGATTCGACAGCACCGATTCCCGGACCGCCCGGGGCGTTTCATTCTGCAGTACCGCGGTATCACAGCCCCCTCCCCACAGTACTATATCAGATCCATACTTTTTTTTAATCTTACGTAAATCCATATTTTCCGCCGATACCTGTACGGGATGAAGAATTCTTACGCCGGCGGAAATCAGGTCAGGCAGTAAATCGTACACGGCACCGCAGCTGTGAAACACCACACGCATATTTTGCGAAGCAAGAAACGCGAGCAGTTTTTTGTGATAGGGATATACCATCTCTCTATAGAGATCCGGAGAAATCAGCAGGGAACTCTGAGAAGCAAGATCGTCAGTCAGCAGGACTCCCTTAATCCAGGGGCCGGCAGCTTCTATAACTTTCCGGTATCCTTCGATCTGATGTTCCAGAATCTTTTCCAAAAAACGGTGGACGAAGGACTTTTCCTGCATCAGTTCCATGAAAAACTGCTCATATCCCCGCAGATACCAGGCACGCTCGAAAATCCCGGCGCCTATCTGGTCACAAAAAAGGGCGTACTCTGTCTGCTCATGCCACCATCGCGCCTCTTCCGCCAGGATCGCGGACTGCTGCTGATCAACCAAGGGTTTCCACCTGCCGGAAAGGATTTCCGCGTGGCTCATCTCCGATAGAGGGGTTTTATCCAACTCGTAATATTCACTCCCCGCGTGTTTCCGCCAGGGAACATCCCACGCGTCAATAAAAATATGGTCGCCCCCCGCTTCCTGCATCCAGCAGTATTCCGGGAAGGCATGCAGAAATCTCGTATCCACCCCCAAACGCTTCATAACCGGCTGTTCCAGCTCGGCATGCGCTCTAAGAAAACACTTTGTCGGCGTATCCATTCCCAAATACCGTTTTAAATCATTATAGGCGCTAAACTCAATCGCGGAAGACCGGCTGCTTTGATCATACCCCACGGGTGCTTCCCGGTGGTCCAGAGCGGCGTCTATCTTTTCCCGGGAAGTCATACGCCGCCCCCTCCGCCGGTTCCGGAAGCTTTATAATTTATTCCCGCGTCGATAAAGGCCTTCATATTTTCAATCGGGGTAGCGGTTGATACCTCACAGCCTGTTCCCAGAATATAACGTCCCGGATATGCACGGCGGAGACAGCGCTCAACCTCTTTCCGGGTATCCTCCGGAGTCCCCAGCAAAAACACCCCCGCGGGATCAACATTCCCGATCAAACAGGTTCTTCCGTTTACTATCTTTACAATTTCCGCCAAATCGGCGGCATGATCAACCGCGATAATATCCGCTCCTGTCTGTACATAGTCTTCGAACACCTTGGTGTTATCACCGCAGATATGGAGCAGCATGGACGCGTTATACTCCCGGGCCAGAGGTTTCATGCGGGTAAAAAACTGTTCTTCGTAGGGATACACATAGGTTCTATACATATCCGGAGAAAGCATATTCAGGGAAGCAGTCGAATCCGCCAGCTGAATGATTGAAGCCCCCGCTTCCAGCTGCAAGGATGTAAACGCGATCAGTGTCTCCAAGGCTATCGAAAACAAATCTTCCAATTCAGCCCCGTGGTCGTTAATCCCCATGTCGGTCTCAACCATCCACATCAGCATCTCTTCAATTCCCATCAGATGGGCGGCAAGGACGCATGGACCTGTTCCGCAGCCTCTTACAGCAGCCTGGTTTCCCGCCTTCCGTGAAACCTGCTGTATTGCGTTGATATACACCGGCATCCTGCCGTGAATTCCGGGATCCACAGGTCTAAGCGAGGCTACATCTCCGGACGTTTTTATGAGACGGTCATTTAAAACCGGGAGTTTATCCTCGTTATAGGTCACCGGCGCGCCGAAGGCCTCCGCCATGTAATAGTTATCGGACTGCACCACAATTACATCCTGCCCGAACATCTCCCATGCCCGCAACTGAGCCAGAGCCATGCGTCCGGCATCAACATAGCAGCTTCCCAGGGGCATACCCGCGGCGGCAATGGAAAAGTTCCCCATATAGGGAGCCACTACCGGTCTGTCGACAGCTCTTCCGTTCACCGCGGCAAGCAGCCTTTCTTTGGCATTCATGATGCATATTCCTTTCTAAGGGGATAACGGCCCATTTTTCTGACATATTCAATAAAGCGGAATACATTTTCTAACGGTATACCTTTATGGAAGGAATGATCCGTGGCAGCAATCAATCCGCCGCCGGAAGCTGCCCTCCGCAGCAGGGAATCCACAGCTTCCTCAATTTTTTCCGGATGCTCCGAAGTCATAACATCGGTCGCGTCTACATTCCCGATAAGCGTCCATTTATTACCGTATTGCTTTTTTACTTCTCCAATATCCATCCCGGCTTTTTCCTGAAGATTATTCAAACCGTCTATTTCCATTTCCGCGAGATCGGGCAGGAGAGAACGGATATCACCGCAGGAATGCAGGATTATTTTTCCTCCTGCTTCCTTCCAGGTCTCCAACTGCTCTTTAAAAGGAGGGAGAAAAAGCGCGCGCAGATGTTCGGGCGATATGATGGTGGAGTTATTCATTCCCATATCGTTCGCGACATATAAGGCATCCACCCCTAACTCTATTAACCTTAATCCGGTCCGCGTCCAGTAGTCGGTTGACGCTTTAATAAGCTGTTTAAGAAAATCTGTCCGGTCGTAAATGGATTCGGTCAGATTCAGCATCCCCCCAAGCATATATAAATGACCGAAACTGCTGCGTACCCCGCCGAAAAGGGCGATGTCATCCTTTTTTCCCTGATGCGCTTCCGCCGCAGCCGCTCCCGCATCAGCAGTTTCCCAAGGCTGGAGATCAGCATTAGTCATGCTTTCAAGCAGCTCCTCGTCCAGGCTGATTTCTTCGGCTACCGCCAGGGGCCAAGAGGATTCCATTACCTTAAAGGATACCCCCAGGGAATCCGTAAACCTGCCCGGACCGGACCACTTATGTTCCCGTTTAATAAGCCCCGTATAATTTCCCGCGGGGACCATTGCCGCGTCCAGCCCAAGTTTTTTTGCCAGGCGCACCGCCGGGGGGCCGTCATAGTAGGTGTTCGGTTCGCCCAGTGAATGAGTGTAAAGAAGAGGATTGTTTGCCACATCAAATACCGGCACGCGGTCAGCTTCCTGATGAGCGAACGCGGCTTCTATTCTTTCCCTCGGACTAATAAATTTCACTATTCACCACGATCATCAATCATCAATCATCCTCATTGCTGCTTCATCAGAAGGTCCAT
>CAYLLE010000089.1:0-15221 GCA_964384485.1 uncultured Spirochaetales bacterium
TCTGTGAAACGCTGGTTTGGATGCGGTGGTTGTTCACTCCTCCGCACATTTTGGACTGGCGGATTCCTAAGTATATATACGACTGAGGGTTAGGGTGTTTTTATGTCCACGTTCGGTGGCATTACTTTTTTTTACCAGGTTATATAGCGGGAAATCATTTTCTTTAAATATTCCGCTTTAACCGGCTTTGATATGTAATCATTCATACCCGCGGCTATACATTCCTCACGGTATCCTTTAATGGCGTGAGCAGTCATGGCAATGATGGGAACGTCGGGGTCCAGTATTCCTTCAGTATTTTTCCGGATAATTGCCGTCGCTTCAAAACCGTCCATACTGGGCATCTGTATATCCATAAGCACAAGACTGTAGGGATGACGTTTCAGCGCCTCAATTGCTTCTCTTCCATCCGAGGCCACATCCGCCTTGTATCCATTTTTTTTAAGTACCTCTACCATCACCCGCTGATTGATATAGTTATCTTCAACAAGGAGTATTCGCGTTTTTTGTTTTAACCGCTCGGCCACGGTATGTTTCGTAATAAGGGAAGACCGGTTATTTCCCATGACAGGAAAAAGACACTCCGTCAATGTCTCCCGGAGAACCGAACTCTTAACCGGTTTAGTGAGGTAGCCGCGGAATCCGGCGGCCTCCATCTCTTTCGCGGCTCCCCGCTGGGTTATTGATGTCATCAGGAGCATCACCGTGCTGCCGCTATCAGGATTGCCTTTAATCCGGCGTCCGAGTTCAGCGCCGTCCATACCGGGCATCTGCAGATCAAGAATAACGGCTTCAAATGACTCACAGTTCAGCTGAGCTTCTTTTAATGCTTTTAGCGCGGCCTCCCCTGTTTCTTCCAGCCTTACCGTACAGCCCCACTTTTCAAGCTCTCCCGATAAAATTTTCCGGTTGGTTTCATTATCATCAACAACAAGTATCCTTTTTCCTTCCAGGATATCTTCCGGCACATCGAATGGCACGGACACTTCCTTAAGGGATTTCTGAAAAGGTATGTTAAACTGGAAGACAGTCCCTTTTCCGGGTTCACTTTCCACCTCTAATTTTCCGCCCATCATCGTGCACAACCGGTCAGATATAGCCAGCCCTAATCCGGTACCGCCGTATCTTCTTGTTATGGAATTATCCGCCTGATTAAACGCTTCAAAAAGATGATTGACGCGCTCTTTTTCGATTCCGATTCCGGTATCCTGAACGGTAAACCTGACAGTACATATTTCATCCGACTCATCTGTATTCTCACATTCAATCTTCAAGGTGATTTCACCGGTATTTGTAAATTTCACCGCGTTACCAACCAGATTGATGAGGATTTGCCGGATCCTCCCCGGATCGCCTTGAAGATAAGAAGGAATGAATGAATCAAAAATACAAATGTATTCCAATCCTTTTTCCTGGGCCTTATAAGATAACAAATTATTAATAGAATCCACGGTTGTCCGGAGGTCAAAATCGATTATTTCGATATCCAATTTTCCTGCTTCAATTTTTGAAAAATCCAGGATATCGTCGATTACGGTCAGAAGGGCATGGGCACTGTTAGAAATAATCTCGGTAAACTCCCGCTGCTCCTCCCCGAGCGCAGTTCCCATTAGAAGTTCTGTCATACCCAGAATACCGTTCATCGGAGTCCGGATCTCATGGCTCATGTTGGCCAGGAATTGACTCTTTGTTTCCGCGGCGGCCTCAGCCTCTTTTTTAGCCCCCCTTAATTCATCTTCAATTCTCTTCTGATCCGTTATATCGGTAATTACCCCGACAAGTCCCGCCTGTTTTCCGTTGGCATCCAAAAACACGGCCTTGTGAAACAGCACATTTTTTATACCGCCGGGAGTTTTAACTTCCGATTCGTACACCTGATTTCCGCCGGTCCGAAAAAGCTCCCGGTCTCTGTCCCGGTACACTTTTCCCAGTGATGAAGGGGAAATATCACGGGCAGTTTTTCCCACAATATCTTCCTGTGAGCGGCCGATAAAATTTTCGAACGCCTTATTGCAGCCCATATAGACCCCCTCCGTGTCCTTGTAGAATATGGGCGCAGACGCTGAATCGAGAAGGGTGTTGATGAAGAGAGTCTGATTGGTAAGTTCACTCTGCTGCAGAGAAATTAACCGGTCGGTCCTTCGAAACAGATGCCGGAAGAATAGATAGGCCCCGCCGATCACAAGCACAGTAACGGATCCATTTATTATGATAAAAGCAATAAAAGTGTTTCTCAGTTCCGTGTAGTCCCGGACGATGATGAGATCTCCCACTTCCTGTTCCGCGGCATCTTCCAAAGGTACCGCAACGTAGTACATCGTGCGGCTTCCGTCCGAAAGGGTGTACCGGCGATACTCCGTATTCCTGCCGGAAGATAATGACTCACCCAGAAGCTCCTGGTTTACTCCCGGCGAATAATAAATCAGAACGTCATCCTTCATAAGATGCCATTGAGGTTCCCTGCCCATCTTTTTCATATAAGACTCCCAGGTTTCCCGTTGAAGGAATCTTTTTTTCAATTACTACCGCGAGTGAAAGGGGATCAGATGCCGCGGCGGCGGACAATATTTCTTCAATTTCTTTTCCCAGTTCCAAATATCCAGCAAGCTGATCTCCGAAGTATACCGGCTTCACATAGCGAAGTGTAAACGTCCCTAAAGGACCAAGCTCAATTCCCCAGAAGTCGTTTCCTGATGATTCCGCGGCTTGAGCGGTGTACCGGTCAATAAAATCATTATATCTCTCAGGATTATGCAGTCTCAGGAGATTTATCCGTTCCGGGGTATGAAAATAAAAATGGGTGATTCCGAACTTCTCATGGAATGTATGATACATTCCGGTGTATTCATTTAATAAGGCTCCCCGATCCTGACGGTAAAGCGCTTCTTTCAGGAATGTGCTGTGAACAAGAGCTTCGGCAGTTTCTCCCAGTCCGTTAGCCTGCTCCCTGAGATAGGCCTGTATGTTCTGTGGGATATCGTGAGCATCCTGTTCCGTCGACTTTAGCAGATACCGCGTATGATGATGAAATTGGATGACAAACAGCCAGCATAAAAGCACCACAACGGTAATCATTACTGGGGTAATCAGTTTTCTGATAGCCGGTTCCCGCACCTATTCAATACCTTTTTCTTTTTTTGGAGTCTGCTACTTATTATAGTACATAGGTAAGAAATATGAAAAACTTGAGGCGGATTTTGTTTATAAAAACTTTTTAAAACCGGGATGCTCTGTTTCTCCCCTCCGGGAACGCAGGAATGATTCGGTCTGCTCGAGACTAAGCGGCTCAGTCGCTCCTTTTTGCCCCGCCACAAGTGCGCCTAAGGCGTTTCCGAACCGGAGTGCCTCTTCCTCATTGCCGGTGTTCAGAAACCGGTGCAGAAATCCGGCGGCAAACGCGTCGCCGGCTCCGCAGGTATCCGCTACATCAACTTTAAACCCGGGAATGTATAAAGAACCTTTTTTCAGAGAGAACAGATACCCTCCCCGGTTTCCCAAGGAGATCAGAATCTGTGTTATACCGTATTTTTCACATAAATTCCGTGAAAAGACTTCAGGATCGTCAAAAGTAACCCCGGTGATTTCCGATACCCGGCTGGTTTCTTCGTCATTTATCTTTACGATATCCGCGAATGACAGGCTTTTTGTGACGGTTTCCGCTGTATAACACTCTTTCCGAAGATTTATGTCACAGAAAACCGGGATATTTTTGCAGCGGCCGAGAAGGCTATAGAGGGTGTTTCTGGTAACCCCGCTCCGCTGAACCAGTGTCCCGAAATAAAAGGCATCAGCCCGGTTTACCAGGTCCACATACCGCTTTTGAAACTGTATGTAGTCGTAAGCTGTATCTTTATGAATAACATAATCGGGCGCGTCGGCCCTGGTAAGGTCAACCTGTACGGTACCGGTCGGCTTTTCCGGGTCCCTCTGAAGATAATTCGTTTCGAGACCTTCCCGAACCAGGCGGGACAGTATTTCATCACCTAGATCATCGGATCCTATCCTGCTGATAATTGCCCCCCGGTTTCCGAGGGAATCGATCCGGTAGGTAAAGTTATACGGAGCCCCGCCCAGGCGCGGTCCGTCCGGCAGAATGTCCCATAAAATTTCACCGAATCCGGCAATACGATGCTTCATATATGTTATCCGGCTGTTGCCAGCCGGATCTCCCGCTGTTAGAGCGACACCCAGGATGCGCCGTTTTTACTGGAATCTACCGCTTTATAGATAAACTCCATTCCCCGGAGTCCGTCATAGACTGTGGGGAACTTATAATCTTCAGTTTTTACCGGATTACCGGATATGTGGGCGTGAATCGCCTCCGCCGTGTTGAGATAAATATTGGCAAAAGCTTCAAGATACCCTTCCGGATGACCCGAAGGAATCCGGGAAACCTCCTGGGAGAGGGTTCCGGTTCCGGGACCGTTCCTGGTATAGATCCGTGCCGGTTCCCCCGGGTAGGCTACTTTGAGGTAATTAGGATTCTCCTGATCCCAGAAGACAGATCCTTTCGTCCCGTATATCTTGACCCGGAGACCGTTCTCCTCGCCAATTGCCACCTGACTGACGGCAAGAAGCCCTTTTCCTCCCTTATCGAAGCGGAGCAGCATATTTACATCATCATCGAGTTTCCTGTCGCTGTGGCTGGATGAAAGCTCGGCGCAGAGCTGGGTTACCCGTTCACCGGTTATGTATTCTATAAGATTGAAAACGTGAATTCCGATGTCTCCGATCGTTCCGCCCACCCCGGACTGTGCCGGGTCGGTCCTCCACACTGCCTGTTTCATTCCTTCTTTTTCCAGGGGAGCATTAAGGAATTCTTGGACATATTCACCGACAACCTTCCTGACCGTACCGAGTTTTCCTGAAGCGAACAATTCCTTTGCTTCTCTGACCATGGGATTGCCGGTGTAATTATGGGTGAGGGCGAATACCAGCTTTGTCTTTTCGACCAGGGAAACCAGTTCTTTCGCTTCGTCTAAGGTATAAGTCATAGGTTTGTCACAAATAACATGGAACCCGTTATCCAGAAATGTTTTCGCGATATCAAAATGGCTTTTATTCGGTGTAACCACCGCGACCGCGTCTATCCGTTCCTCCTGCGGCAGAGCCTTTTCCTTTTCCGCCATCTCCTGATAACTCTTGTAGAGCCGGTACTCATCCATACCCAAGGACACGCCGGTCCTTTTGGTGTTTTCATAATCCCGGGAGAAACATCCCGCGGTAAGATCGTATGCGTAATCCATAGCGGCAGCGATCCGGTGAACACCTCCGATAAAGGCGCCTTCTCCGCCCCCTACCATTCCGAGCCGTAATTTTCTTGCTGACATGTCTCCTCCTTATGAAAGTCCCAGCATACGCCGGTTTTTTTCCCTGTCCGTTTCTCCGGCGGCAAAGTCGTCAAAGGCGACCTTGGTCACCTCAATGATATGGTCCTTTATAAAAGGGGCCCCTTCCTTGGCTCCCTGTTCAGGACTCTTTATGCAGCACTCCCATTCCAATATGGCCCATCCGCCGTAGCCGGCTTCGGTCAGCAGAGAGAAAACTCGGGGGAAATTGACCTGACCGTCTCCGAGACTCCTGAACCTTCCGGCCCGTCCGCACCAATCTTCATACCCTCCATATACTCCGACCCTTCCGTCAGGATTAAACTCGGCGTCTTTAACATGAAACGCCCTGATCCGTTCACCGTAAATCTTGATAAAATCCAGATAATCCAGCTGCTGCAGCAGAAAATGACTTGGATCGTAAGTTATGCAGGCCGATGGATGATTCCCGGTTTTTTCAAGAAACCGCTCGTATGTAGCACCGTCATAGAGATCCGATCCGGGATGGAGTTCGTACCCGAAAGTTACCCCCATGTCCCGGGCGTAGTCCAGAATGGGACGCCACCGGTCGGCCAATTCGGTAAAGGCTTCATCAACCAGTCCTTTCGGCCGCTGTGGCCAGGGATAGATCATGTGCCACAAAAATCCTCCGGACATGCAGGAAATATTGGAAGTGCCGAGATTTGCCGAGGCTTGAACCGATTTTTTAAGCTGATCTTGCGCCCATTCGGTAACCTGATTCCCCTTCAGCCCCGGCGGGTGAAAGGCTTCGAATCCCGCGGCATAGGCAGGATGATATGCAAGAACCTGTCCCTGAAGATACGAGCCCAATTCGATCACATCAAGCCCGATTTCTTTTAATTTGCCTTTATATTCATCACAGTAATCTCTGGAGGATGCCGCCTTATCCAGGTCTATCGCCCGGGTATCCCAGGTAGGAATCTGTAATCCCTTATATCCAAGGCCGGCGGCCCACCGGCCGATGCTTTCTATGGAATTGAATGGAGCTTCATCCCGCAAAAACTGAGCCAGAAAAATTCCAGGTCCTTTTATCGTTTTCATATCTACCTCCTTGATATCACCATATCTTTACCGGGACAATGTCGTCAAGCCTTAGACTGCGGCGCCGGATTCTCTGTTTCTGGTCTTCGGGATTTTAAGGGTAAAGGTGCTCCCCTTCCCGGGAACACTTTCAAGACTGATGCTTCCGCCGTGAAGCTGAATTATGTGGTTTACGATAGAAAGACCCAGACCGGTTCCGCCCATATCACGGCTCCGAGCCTTATCTACCCGGTAAAAACGTTCGAAAATCCGTTCCTGTTCGGCAAGGGGAATACCGCACCCTTCGTCTTTAACGGAAATCGACACAAACTCTTTATCTTCAACGGCAGTTACAAGCACAGTTGAATCTTCCGGAGAATACTTCAGACTGTTGTCAAGAAGATTGATCACGGCCTGTTCCAGGAGCTGTCTGTTTACATCCGCTTTCACCGACCGGTCCGCCCGGATAGCCACCATAATGCCACGCTGACGGGACACACTCCGGAGGTTTCCGGACGCCTGCATAAGGATCGGTTTGATCGGTTCCTGAGTAAAATTCAGCACCTTTTCCTCACCGCTTTCCAAACGTGAGAGACTAAGCAGATCGTCGATTATGGCGATAAGCCGGTGAGTGTGCTTGTCGATGATTTTTAAGAACTTCGTAAGCTGTTCCGGTTCCACATCTTCTCTTTCAGACAAAGTTTCCACGAATCCTTTAATAAGCGTAAGAGGAGTTTTCAGTTCGTGAGATACATTGGCAACGAAATCTTTCCGAACCCGCTCGAGCTGGCGGATCTTTGTCAGATCGTTAAACACCAGGAGAAGCTCAATATCATCCCGGTTGAAGTAGCCTTTCTGGGGTAGTGCTTTAGCGTAGACATGAAGGATGATCTCTTCATTCCGGTACATCACAATTTCGTCTTCAGCTTCCCCGCCTTTGTTTAGCGCACGCTGCACAAACTCATCTAAGGCGGTGTTCCTGAAAACATCGATTACCGTCTTTCCCATTATTCTGGTTCTGCCCGGCTCCACCAGTCTGAGAGTGGCAGGATTAATTCTCAAGATACGGTGTTTTGAATCAATCAGCACAACCGGTTCCTGCATCGCGTCCAGTACTGATTCTATCTCGTTTCTTTTTTCGGCAAGATCGTAAAGTTTCCTCCTTATCTCTCCGGCCATTCCGGTCAAAACATTACCGGCCGATTCAAGTTCAGCCGGTCCCCCCGCGCTGATATCGAAGCTGAGATTCCCGGCCGCGTATTCGGAAATCCCCGATTTTAATTTTGCCACGGGTTTTTTAACCCGTATATAAAACCAATATACGGCGGAGATCAGAAGGAGGGCGGAAAAAAAGACCCACAGGAGATGAGGGCGGGGCATGATGCCGCCCGAATCACGGAGGGGCTTATAAGGAACAGCCACCCGGATAATGCCTTCGAGTCTTTCCGCCGACTGAACCGGCAGAGCCGCATAAAACAGCCGTTCCTGTATTGTGTCGCTGTACCGAATCGAAAATCCCTTCCTGCCGTAAAGGACTTCCCGCACCTCCTCTCTGTCCGCGTGGTTATCCATAATGGACGGCTCTCGATGGGAATCACCAAGAACGGTACCTTCCGGACCGATGATGGTGACCCGGCAATCCAGTCCCCCGGCACTCTCCTGGGCAAACTCTTGGGCTGCCCCGGGATTCTTAAACATATCCGGTGGACCTAAATTAATTATCACGGCGGCTAAATCCGCCAGATTTTCTTCAGCCGTTCGGCTGATGCTTATTTTTACAGCCTGTGAAGAAACAATACAGAACAGGACCGTGACAGTAAGTATTAGAATCGAAACTGTTAAAAAATAATGTAGTAAACCGATTTTTTTCATTTTTGTATCCGGAAATTTTATATCCGGCAATTATTAAATTTTAATGAGAGCTATCATGCCATCCGGTCGAGCATCTCTAACGTCACCGAATACCGGAGCGGTTCCCCGTTAATAAACCGTATGAATTCTTCAGCCATAAAAAAGCCCATCCGCTGCACCTCTTTTCCGGTACTTCCCGCGATATGGGGGGTGAGGATCACATTCGGCAGAGTCAGCAGTTCGCTATCGGGAGGCACCGGTTCGGGATCGGTCACGTCAAGGACAGCGGTCCGGCCGGGTTCTTTTCTGAGTGCTTCCATCAAATCCGGTTCCACCACCTGGGCGCCCCGGCCGGTATTGATAAAAACACCATTCGGCAGCATCCGGTTAAAATATTTGCCGTCAAGAATTCCTTTAGTCTCCGGCAGATTGGCAAGATGATTGGATACGGCGCTGCTTGTTTCAAATAGTTCTTCCAGAGAGACTTTCGAAACACCTAATGCGGCGGCCCGGTCATCGGCGAGAAACGGATCGTACACAACAATTTCAAGATCAGTATTCAGGAGCAGTTTAATCACCAAAGTACCGATCATTCCCGCGCCGATGATACCGATTCTGGTGCGGAAGTTTCCGGGGAAGGACTCGCTAAGATTCCGTGCGTTCCGGTGACCAATCTGAGGGTATGCTGAACGTACCGGAAAAAAACCTTTGTTGCACAGCATAATTATGGACGCGGTAAACTCCGCTACCGGTATGCCGTTGGCGCCCCAGGCACTCACCACGGTAATACCCCTTTCCAGAAATGGTCTCGCGAACCGTTGTACGCTCCCGGCGCCGTATAAGACGATTTCCAGCTGAGGAAAAAATGACATGATTTCTTCCGCGGAAAATTGGGGCATACCCCATGTAGAAAATGCTGCCTTACATTCAGAAAGTTCTCCCGCGTGTGCCTCGATATTTTCCGGATTAATGACACCGGGGACAAGATCAACATGTTTCTCTATCCGCTTCAAAGCTTCCGGGTTATAAATCCGGCTGATATTATCGGGTTCTGAGTTAAAAAAAGCACCTTTGATCTTCACGGAACAATTCACTCCTTATTACTGATGTCAAATGTCATTATCCGGGAGTTCCGGCTTTTATCGTAATTTTCCATCCGTGCTTCCGGAAGGTCGGTAATTTCTCCAAGCTTGAATCCCAGCCGGTAAAACCAGTCGGTGGATTGGGTAGTAAGTAAAAATAACTTCTGAATACCCGACTTCCTTGCTTCCTGGATTAGATAACTGACGATTCGGTTGCCGATCCCCAAATGAGCGAAGGCATTGTCGACTGCTACAGCGGAAATTTCCGCGGTACTGCCGGGATACCGATGAAGAGCTCCGCAGCCGTGAATGGTTCCGTCGACTTCATAGACGACAAAATCAGCCTGGAACCGTTCCAGGTCGGCGGCGTTCCTGTTTACCAGAACATTCTGATCGATAAACGGCCTCATTATCCGCAAAACCGCAGGAATATCATCCAGATTCATGGGACGGATCACTTCATATTCATTTGTATAGATCATGGTACCGGAACCGATGTTGGAAAAAACTTCCTTCAGTATCACTCCGTCTTCGGTACCATCCACAATATGGGCCCGTTTGACTCCGCCCCGACACGCCTGGAGACCGTAATCCACCGCTGAAAGCACAGGATCGGAAGACACATCCGGCCCGTTCTGCTCCAGGAACATCTCCGCTTCAGAAACACTCATCCGGAAAAGAACATCAGTATCCCCCATCGGTATGTCCTGGGACAACCGGTACCTGGATTTGGTTATCTTCGGCAGTCCGGAGACGAAAAAAATCTTATCCGCTCCGAGCTCTTCCGCCAGGCGGACCGCCAATTCATTGGAAGAAACATTGTATGGAGCACCGGTGCTATTCCAGCCGATACAGGGAAGGATGGGGATGAAATTTTCTTCCAAAAGCCTATTTATCAGATTTAGTTTTATACGGTCCACGCTTCCGGTATGCTGAAAATCTATTCCCTGCTGTACCCCCATACTCCGGGCTTTGACCCAGTTGCCAATAATCGCATTTATGCTGCTGCCGCTCAGATGGGTCATTACCTTGTTCGCGGCATCAAACGCGGCCATCTGAATGAACGGCATTGCCTCCGGGGGAGATATCCGGGTACCGCCGGACATATCCCTGGAGATGCCGTACCTTTCAAGCACATCATCGATCCGCTGTCTGGCCCCGGCTACCAGGACAAGCCGGATACCGTTCCGGTGAAGGATGGCCAGATCTTTCATCACCGAAGGAAGGGAGGAGTGATCAATAATGTCGTAATCGATTTTTATAACGAACCGGTTATCCTTGAAACGGCTGATGTACGCGAATACTTCCCGGATCAGATTCACCTGTTCTTTTAATGTATTACCCTGCATTACCGGACCATTATATCCGAATCGCCGTTTATTTCCACCGTGCGGACATCTCCGAAGGACATATGGATTTTTCTTTTCTGAATCAGCAGGTCTTTATCCCCGCCCGCTTCTCTCATGGGAACCGGCAGAGTAAGCTCCCGTTCTCCGTCGCAGGATGCAATCACGGATATCCGCCGGTTTGTCCCGAATACAGGATCGGTACGGGAGCTTATCATGGTTACCCCAGCCTCTTCTCCTAATCGGCGGAGCAGTTCGGGCGGAAGGGGTGCCGCGCCTGAGTAAACAGAGATATATCCTCCGGCTTCTTTCCGGACCAGCCCGGCGCCGCCGCCGTCTTCCCACACCCCTAATACTTCAGCCCCGGGATCATCAGCACGGAACCGGGGTTTCATCTTCTCCGGGGCGCCGTACCTCTGACCGCACGGGAGGCCGATAATGAACGAGCCGCCTTTCGAGTCTTCCGTGAATGTGATTCCGGTAAGATCTTCCATCCGGCGGAGGGAAACCCCGGTCCGCGAGAGGAAACCGGGAGCGTAAAACGTCAACAGATGGATCCCCGAACCGGTGAGTCTGGATTTAACGGCTGCTGTTTTTCCAGGGGAAAGCACAAAAGCATTCGGAAAAATGATGAGCTTATACCGGCTTAAATCGGCGGTAAAAAAATCTTCCATAAAATACTCATCAATCGGAGCACCGATCCGGTAGAAACCCCGGCTCTGCACATCCAGGAACCAGTAATTAAAAAAATCCTGGCTCCGGGTAAAACGGCAGCCGGAATCTTTCCAGTGCCGGGTCGCGGTAAACGATTCGGCACTGTAGAAAACGGCAATTTCAGATATTGATTCACCTGCTTCAGTTTTCTCTCTGCCTGCTTCCAGGTACTTCCGGATAAGGCTGTGCATCGGCGCGTCATCATACCATCCCCGTCCCGCTTTAAACCGTTCTTTAAGGTGACCGAAATCGTACAGCCAGCCTCCGATGTCCAGGGCGTAAATTTTTGCTAAATCCCGCTCCAGCAGAGCCAGGGTGCCGGCTTCAGTTTCATGTCCTGATCCGCCCTCGGCGACTTTTACCGGTTCCAGATAGGTAGTCGGATCGAGCTCGGCGATGAACAGCTTCCCGTGTTTTTTAACTGAAGCCAGGGGAATCCGGTAGCCTCCGTCACCGCCGACTCCCCGTCCCCGGCCCATGGGATTGCCGGCGCCGTCCTCCACATCGGTTTCCCATCTTTCCTTACCCGGTATGTTTGTGGAAAGATAGGTATAAGGACAGGCCACATAATCGATAAAGGGACTTTCCAGGATAGTCATGGGAGAAAGGTGGCCGCACTCCTGAATATACACATTTTCAGTTATATAGCAGTAGAAGGTGCCGCACAGGACCCGGCGGTCCGTAACATCTTTAACTGTCCTGGCGAACCGGAGTATCGTTTCCGCAGTATTCCGGTGGAATTCCCGGTAGAAATGCATTACCTCCCCCTCCTGCCCGGGATCCCGGAGCAGTCCGCGGCCGCTTCCAATCCGCCGTTCCGGAAGAGGGACGCCGCCGCATAATTCCATCATGGGATCCGAATAATCCGGAAGATACTCGCTTCCGGTATAATGCCACTCTCCCGTCATGGCGCTGGTAACCTGATATCCTACCATCCGGGAGACCAGCGGAGAATTTTCCATATGACACAAAAAAGCCCGAAGGGTATCCTCGGTATCATTTTTCCACTTCTCCGAAGCCAGGGAAACGTCGTACATATCAGCGCCGGAGTTCCAGTTTAAACCGCCCTGTCCGGTAAGCTGTTCCATCCGGAACCGTTTTTCCGGCCCCTTAAGCCCGTACCGGATACATTCTCTGGGATTCCGGTCTTTCCACCAAACAGGCGCGGTAAGGGTAAGCCGGGGCAGAAAGAAGGCATCCCGGTTCGTCTCCAGCAATTTGTAGAAAAACGCATCAATAAAGGACCAGTCATACCGGTCCGGTTCTTTCCAGCCGACATCCAGTCCCACAATAGGAGCAAACATATTGATACCGGATGCCGTATATCCGGCTATGGTCTCATACATTCCTACGCTTAGCGCGAAGAAGGGAAAAGTCTCTTGCCCGTTCAGAATAAACGCCGGGTTTCCTTTCACCATAGTTACGGCCGCCCGGGCCGGCTGTTCACCTTTGAGTTTTTGTACTATATCCACGGTCCTTCCTTTCCCGTATTATACCAGGTATAATCGGTTATGGAAAATGTAAAAACATTTATACGCGAACAGTGGGACCGTGCTCTGCAGAAGAGCGAAAAAGACGAACCGCCCCGGCTGTATCTCCCCCATCCTTACACCACCCCCTGTGCTGATGATCATTTTCAGGACCTTTATTACTGGGATACCTATTTCGCCTGTATCGGCATGCTTCTGGACGGCAGGGATGATCTGGTAAGAAATGATATAAAAAATTTTATCTACGAGATTGAAACATACGGTTTTATTCCCAACAGCAACGCCGAATACCACCTGAACCGCTCGCAGCCGCCCTATTTTATCCACCTGCTGGACGATTATTACCGGCATACCGGTGACACCGATACGCTCCGGGAAGGATTAGGTGCGGCCGTTTCGGAATATGAGTTCTGGATGACAGAACGTCTTCATCAATGCGGTCTGAACCGGTACGGACACCGGGCGGACCAGGAAGAACTGGACCTGTTTTATCAGAAAGTGCTGATTCCCCGTCTCGGATTTCTTCCGATGGAACGCCGCGGGCGGATTTCCATTGCTGACCACTATACCGCGGAAGCTGAATCAGGCAGAGACTTCAGCCCCCGATTTCAGGGAAGATGCGGAGACTATCTTGCGGTGGATCTGAACGCGAATCTTTACTTCTACGAAACGCAAATTCCCCGGCTTGCCGAAGCAGCGGGGGTATCACCCGGTCCGATCCCCTGGACTGAGCGAGGGGAATGCCGGAAAAAGCTTATGACTGAATATCTGTGGGACCCGGAAAAGAAAGCTTTCATGGATTACGATACCGAGGCCGGGATCTTTAGCCCGGTTTTTTCCGCGGTTTCATTTTCTCCCCTGGCTGCCGGAACTGCGGCGCAGGAACAGGCGGAAGGGGTTAGATCGAATCTTCCCCGGATCGAACGGCAATGGGGAACGGCATCTACCGAACCGGTTGACTGCTGGAACGGACCTGCCTTTACGGGACCCGGACCGGTCCCCGAATTTCAGTGGATGTACCCCAACGGCTGGCCGCCGGAACAGTATACGGTAATAAAAGGACTGCTCGAATACGGGTTCCATTCCGACGCCCGGAGACTCGCGGAGAAATATATCCGGACCGCGGACAAGCTGTTTGAAGCGACCGGAGCGCTGTGGGAAAAGATAAACGCGGCCTCCGGGAAAATCGGAGGGGGCGAGTATCCCGCCGCCAGGATGATCGGATGGAGTGCCGGAGTGTACCGGTTCTGTCAAACAGTTATCGGGGAATGAAAGTATCAGGAAGACCGCTTATATAGCACCAGGGGAAAGAATGGGATGTCCGGCGGGGAGAATTCGATCAGGAACTCAACAAAACCGTCTGATTGATCTATAGTAAAAACTCCCCCGATCTGGTTTGTAAGTGCCCGGATTAACGTCATCCCCAGGGAATCTCCTTCACCGAGCCTTTTCTCTTCGAAGGGCACTCCGTCATTTTTAATCTTGAGCAGAACCTTCCGGTCTTGTTTATGCTGTCTTAAAGAGACCCAGATGCTGCCGGACCGCTCTTCCGGAAAGGCATATTTAAAAGCATTGGTTATTACTTCACTTATAATAAGCGCGAGGGGGGTTGTGTAGGTATCGGAGAGATAGAGCTCCTCAATATCGGTATGTATGGAAATTCTCGACCCTGCCCCACCGATACTCTCCGCAATCCGTTCTATAAGAGTTTTCATGAAATTCCGGGTATCCATATCAAGATCATCCGAATTTTTCTGAAGCTGTCTATGTACCAGAGACATGGTAACAATCCGGTTCCGGAGTTCCCGGAATTTCTGCCGGGAATCGTCATTGTTCATATAGTCGCTCTGCAATTCAATCATCCCGGCCAGCATATTCAAGTGGTTGGTAATCCGGTGGTTCATCTCCCGGACCATTATCTCCTTCTGGCTGAGCAGGGCGATGAGTTCCGCCTCGCTCCTTTTTCTCCTCTCCACTTCCTCTTTATGGTGCTTGGTTAACCGGCTTATATATCCCAGGGCAGAGGAAGCGAGTAAAATGTTTACATGACCAAAAACGAATCCTGCGGTTCCTTCAGGCAGATATCCGGGTAAACGGATCAGCAGATAGGTAAGGTTAACCCCGGTTATCACACCGGTACAGACAACAGCCCACCAGGGACCTAAAAAGTAGGAAGATACCAACACGGGAATGAATGATGCCGGAAATATTATATTCACCCGGCTGGGAGATAGCAAATGAAGGGCGGTAATATATCCAAGAAAAAGAATAATAGAAAGGGTAATGGGCCTTTTGTTTTTCAAATTCATTACAGACAACACCTAACTATAAATCATTTACCCCTAAAAATAAAGAATATCATGCTAAACT
>CAYLLE010000090.1:0-15153 GCA_964384485.1 uncultured Spirochaetales bacterium
CCCGCCGTTTTACCGATGAACTGATTGTTATTGAAGAACTCTCGGAAGATCTTATCATCGGAGCATCAACTATGCAGAAATGGAAAATCCGACTAGATTTTGACCGGGAAGAAGTGTTTTACGATAAAAAGATGCACAAACTCCGGATTTGAATACGCTGAATACTAAAAAATGGAAGTATTGATAATTTCTGAATTTTGGGCATATAAACTTGTCTGAATACCGGAAAGGGTGTAAAGTATAGGTAACTGGGAGGGAGCAAATCAATTAATCCGCTCCATTATACTAAAATATATACTATTTCACTTATTATACGGACTTTGATATGAGCACAAAACAGGCAGTCGCGTACGACGAAAGTAAGATAAAGACCCTGAGTTCCCTGGAGCATATCCGGCTTCGGACCGGAATGTACATCGGAAGGCTGGGGGACGGTTCCAACCACGATGACGGGATATATATCCTCCTCAAAGAGATTATCGATAACAGCGTGGACGAGTTTATCATGGGACACGGAAATAATATCCGGATATCCCTCAAGGACAGCACCCTCAAAGTCCGGGATTACGGCCGGGGAATCCCTCTGGGTAAAGTCATTGAATGTGTTTCCGTCATAAACACGGGAGCGAAATACAATGATGATGTATTCCAATTCAGTGTTGGACTTAACGGGGTGGGCACCAAGGCGGTAAACGCCCTCTCGTCCCACTTCCGGGTGGTTTCCTTCCGGGACGGCTCCTATTTCGAGGCTGTTTTCAGCCGGGGAGAGCTGGTCTCCAAGCGTTCCGGCAAGAAGAAGGGTGAACCCGACGGGACCTACTTTGAATTTACTCCGGATACGGAAATTTTCAGCGAATATCATTATAACCGGGAGTTCATAGAAGCGCGGCTGTGGAATTATGCCTATCTCAATACCGGTCTGACCCTTTATCTGGGAAAAGATAAATTTAAATCGGATAAAGGGCTTCAGGATCTGCTGGAATCGGAAGTTGAAGATGAAAGAATGTACGGAATCTGTCACCACCGGGGGGAGCATCTGGAATTCGCCTTTACCCACACCAGCCAGTACGGTGAAACCTATTTCTCATTTGTGAACGGACAATTCACCTCCGACGGGGGGACCCATCAAAGCGCCTTCCGGGAGGGGATTTTAAAAGGGGTAAACGAGTTCTTTAAAAAGAACTATTCCGGAGTTGATGTCCGGGAAGGGATTGCCGGAGCCGTGTCGGTAAAATTGAAGAATCCGGTTTTCGAGAGCCAGACCAAGAACAAGCTTGGGAACACCGAAATCAGAAGCTGGATTGTGGGTGACGTAAAAACCGCGGTGGCGGACTATCTCTACAAAAATAAAGAAGTGGCGAAAAAACTGGAAGAGAAAATCACCAGTAACGAACGGCTCAGAAAAGAGCTCCAGGCTGTAAAGAAGGAAGCCCGGGAAGCCGCGAAAAAAATCGCTCTTAAAATACCGAATCTTAAAGACTGCAAGTACCATCTCTCCGACGGGAATAAAGGCAAAGAGTCGACAATCTTCATAACCGAAGGACAGTCCGCTTCCGGATCGATGGTGAGTGCCAGGGATGTTTATACCCAGGCGATATTTTCTTTAAAGGGAAAGCCCCAGAACGTATTCGGACGGAAACGGGCTGAATTATACAAGAATGTGGAGCTGTACAATATGATGATGGCCCTGGGAATCGAGAACGATCCCGAGGAACTCCGGTACGCCCGGATTGTGATCGCCACCGACGCGGATCATGACGGATTTCATATCCGAAACCTGTTGTTAACCTTCTTTCTCAATTATTTCGAGGAACTGGTGGTCGCTGAGCGGCTCTATATCCTGGAAACACCGCTTTTCCGGGTCCGGAACAAGAAGGTTACCCATTACTGTTACAGTCTCAAAGAACGGAATCAGAAATTGGAAGAGACACCGAATCCGGAGGTAACCCGGTTCAAGGGGCTCGGTGAAATCAGTCCGAAGGAGTTCGGGCAGTTTATCGGTGAGGATATGAGGCTGGTAAAGGTCAACGTAAAATCAATCAAGAATGTTAAGGACACCCTGGAGTTCTATATGGGGAAGAATACGCCGACCCGCCGGGATTTTATTATGGAGAATTTGGTCTGATGGCCTATGTAAACAAACTGTTCGATACCAATTTCATTGAATATGCCTCCTATGTTATCAAGGACCGGGCAATTCCCCACGTGGATGACGGTATGAAACCGGTGCAGCGGCGTATTATCCATTCCCTTTTCGAGATGGAAGACGGGAAGTTTCATAAGGTGGCCAACGTGGTCGGCCACTGCATGAAGTATCATCCCCACGGGGACGCGTCGATTAACTCCGCCCTGGTCGTTCTGGCGAATAAAGACCTTTTTATCGACAAGCAGGGGAATTTCGGCAACGATTTGACCGGTGATCAGGCTTCAGCGGCCAGATATATTGAGTGTCGGCTCCTTCCCCTGGCGAAAAAGGTGCTGTACAACCCCGAATTGACCGAGTTCGATGACTCGTACGACGGCAGAAATAAAGAGCCGGTAACATTTCCGACGAAAATCCCGGTTGTCCTGATCCAGGGAGCCGAAGGGATCGCGGTGGGAATGTCCACCCGGATTCTGCCCCACAACTTTAACGAAGTACTACAGGCGGTAAAAGCTTCCCTCAGCGGAAAAACCTTCGAACTGTTTCCCGATTTCCCTTCCGGCGGCCTGGTGGATGTTTCGGGGTATGAAGACGGGCTCGGGAAGGTGCTGGTCCGGGCGAAGCTTGACACCTCCGATCCAAAGCGGATCGTTATACGGGAGCTCCCCTTCGGATCCACAACGGAAAGTCTCATCGGCTCCATAGAAAACGCCGCGAAGCGGGGGAAGATAAAAATATCGAGCATCAGCGACTTTACGTCGGAAAATGTGGAAATCGAGATCAAACTGGCCCGGGGAGAGTACTCCCAGGATACGGTTGACGCCCTTTACGCGTTTACCGATTGTGAAACCGCGATCTCCGTAAACCTTCTGGTAATCAAGGACGGAAAACCGGTCATTATGACCGTGTCGGAAATCATCGATTACCACGCCAAGGGGCTTAAGGAGATACTCAGGAAGGAACTCAAGCTCGAAGAAGGCAAGCTCAAGGACCGCCTCCATATGCGGACCTTAGAGCAGATCTTTATCGAAGAACGGATCTACAAACGGATCGAAACCATGCGTACCCAGGAAACGGTAATCAAGGCGGTAATCGACGGATTCAAACCGTTCGCTTCACAGATAAAGCGGGAAGTAACCGAAGAAGATGTGGAACGGCTCCTTAAAATCCCGATCCGAAGAATCTCGCTTTATGATATCAACAAGGCAAAGAAGGAGATGGAAGAAATTAAAGCCCGGCTTAAGGAAATAAAAGCCCATCTCGCTTCCATCGTAAAATACGCTCTCGATTTTCTTGACGGCGTGATGACTGACTACGGGAAGCCGTTTACCCGGCGCAGTGTAATCGGTTCCTTCGACAAAACCGATGTCAGAGAAGTTGTGGACCGGGATATACCGCTCCGCTACGATTCCGCCAAGGGTTTCCTCGGCACCGGTATAACCGAATCGGCAAAAACCCTCTTCAAAGTATCGCCCTACGACCGGCTTCTCATCATCCAGAACGACGGTACGTATTACGTTACCGATGTTCCGGAAAAACAGTTTGTGGACAAAGGGATGATCGGGTGTCTGCTCGCGGATAAGGAGATACTCGAGAAAACCATTTTTTCTATAGTATACAAAGACAAGAAAAACAAGTATCCTTATATCAAACGGTGCAGGATCGAGAAGTATATCATCAATAAAAAATATACGATCCTGCCGGATGATGGAAGATTTCTGGATATGACTACAAATCCGGATTCTGAACTGAACGTCAAGTATGTCCCGAAACCGCGGCTTCAGATACGGGAGGAAACATTCCAGGTAAAGGATTATTTAGTAAAAGGTGTTAAAGCCTCGGGGGTACGCCTTGCTCCCCGGGAGGTAAAATCGGCCCGGTTTGTCAAAACCCGGAAAAAAACGGGGAAAACCGCGTCGAATAAGAAGAAATATTAAAAGGGGGGATCCTATGCTCCTGAACGAAAAAAGTTTTCACGGATACACCATACACGCCACCGACGGCGATATGGGTCACGTGGACCAGTTCTATTTTGATGATGATACCTGGACCATCCGCTACATAATTGTGAAAACAGGAAAATTTTTCTTCGGCCACAAAGTACTGGTATCTCCCATTTCCCTGGAAAAGCCGGATCTCGAGAATAAAAAGCTATTCGTAAATCTTACCATGGAACAGGTCAAGCATTCCCCCGACATCAACACGGAGAGACCTATCTCCCGGCAGAAAGAAGCTGAATATCTCCGATACTACAATTTACCAGCTTACTGGGGCGGCATAGGACTCTGGGGACGGGAAATGTATCCGGCAGCCCTGGGTGCCCTGGAAGGTGAGGGAGCGGCGGAAGTTGATTCCGACACCCGGGATACCCACCTGCGGAGTACCAATGAAGTCCGGGGTTACGCGCTTCGGTGCATTGACGACGACTGCGGCCATCTGGAAGACTTTTTTTTCGATACGGATACGTGGACGGTCCGGTATCTCGCGGTGCATCACACCAAGAGCCACGCGAATAAGAAAGTCCTCACGGTACCGAAACTGGTGGACAAGGTTTTGTGGGCCAAAGCGACTGTCTTCCTCAATACCTCAAAGCAGAAACTCCTGGAAGCCCCTGAATATTCCGAAGGGGTAATCATAGACGCTGAAACCGAAAAGGACATCTACAGCCACTTTCTCCTTCACCCGTATTGGGAAAGCCACTAAGCATGAGTCTTCTCGATCTTTTTAGATTCCGCACCATCAATACCCTTGGACTGGCGCTGGGAGGCGGCGCGGCCCGCGGATTGGCGCACATCGGTATCCTCAAGGCGCTGGAAGAAGAGAAGCTTCCGGTAAAAGTTGTTTCCGGCACAAGCGTCGGGAGTTTGATCGGCGCCCTTTACTGTTCCGGAATGAAATGGCACGAGATAAAGGATGCAGCTGAAAAGATCAAATGGGGAGACTTACTCAAGCTTAAGATGGGTAAGATGGGTCTCGGAACGGGAACCAAGCTTGAAAAGCTCGTTACCGATTTAACCGGAGTGAGCAGAATTGAGGATCTCAAAATACCCTTTCGGGCCGTAGCTGTGGACCTGGTTTCCGGGAGAGAGGTCGTGTTCGACCATGGTCCTTTAGGGCGGGCGGTCCATGCCAGTTCCTGCATTCCAGGTATATTCAGTCCGGTGGATTTCGGGGATATGTGCCTGGTTGACGGCGGCATAAGAAATTCCGTTCCGGTTAATGTCGTAAAATTGATGGGCGCGGACGGCGTAATAGGTGTTGATTTGAATAGTGACCGGCGGGAGTACAAACCGCCGAATGATGTTTATGACGTCATCATGTATTCCCTGGGTATCCTTATGGAGACCACAAACAAAACCGTTTACGGCAGCAGTGATTTCGGTATCTTCCCCGATCTTTCCGAGTTTAATTACTACAATCTGAATCATATGGACGAGATGATCAGGCGGGGAGAAGTCGCCATGCGTTCCAGATGCAGCCAGATTAAAGGAAAACTGAAAAAGACCGCTTTTCAAGAAAAACGGTAAACGGAACCTGCCACCGGAACTTTTTCTTGGAAACGGCGGAGCCGGAAGTGGAATTCTTGTCTTATTCCCTCAGGCAACACAAAGAGCCATGATTCTCTGGAAAAAGCATAGAATTCCAGACTTGGCACAGGTAAACAAGTAATTTTAAATTGAAAATTCAGAGTGTCCGGGGCCGGTCCTGTGTTGTTGTTTTTTTCCGGCCGCCCCGGTATATTATCGGTATCTTTTTTAGGGAGGTACCATTTGAAACTCGAAAAGCAGCTTAATACGCTTGCCGTATTTTCCATCGGCGCCGGCGCGATGATCAGTTCCGGCCTGTTTGTGCTCCCTGCTCTGGCCTACCGGACAGCCGGTGCCGGTATAATTCTGGCATATTTTTTGGCGGGATTGTTGATGCTGCCGGCTCTTTTCAGTCAGCTCGAACTGGCCACAGCCATCCCGAAGGCGGGAGGAACCTACTTTTTTCTTGAACGAATTTTAGGTTCCGCCGTGGGTACGGCGGCGGGAGTGGCTAACTGGTTTTCTATCGCGTTAAAAAGCGCTTTAGCCCTGGTGGGGATCGGAATCTTCGCGACGATCATATTTCCCGATCTTACCCCGTTTCAAATCAAGATGATTGCCCTGGGGGCCTGTATCTTCTTTGCCCTGGCAAATCTGTTCAGTGTGGAAGCATCGGGATTTCTGCAGATAGTGATGGTGATCATTTTGCTCACAATTCTTGCCGTCTTTGTTATTGCCGGGTATCCCTTCATTTCTCTGGACCGCATCGGAGGAGCCGTCAAATGGGGACTCCCGGAACTGCTTACCGCCACCGGGATGGTTTTTATCTCTTACGGCGGAATAACCAAAATCGCCAGCATTTCTGAAGAGGCCAAGAATCCCACTAAATCTCTGGTCAGGGGCGGATTCGCCGCGTTTATCGTAGTGCAGGTGTTCTACATGCTGGTCGTTTTTATCGTGACCGGTGTAATGGATGCGGAAGCTTTAGTGGTTTCCCTGACGCCTGTGACCGACGCTGCAGGGCAGATCCATCCGGGATCGGTTTTTTCACGGATCCTCCAGCTGATAACGGCCGGCGCGGGAATGCTCGCGTTTATAACCACTGCCAACGCGGGAATCATGTCGGCCTCACGGGTACCCCTTTCAATGAGCCGGGACTCCCTGCTTCCAGGATTTCTCGGCAAGATTTCAGAAAAACGGAAAACTCCCGTGGCCGCGATTCTTACCACAACCCTTTTTATGGTGGTGATCATCCTTTTCCTGGAGGTAGAGGAACTCGCGAAAACCGCGTCTTTGTTTATGCTTCTACTGTTCCTTCTCATAAACCTGTCGGTCATCGTTATCCGGACTTCCCGGTTCGCCACATATAAGCCGGCAATAAAATCTCCGTTCTATCCGGTTATTCAGATCGCCGGAATGGCGGCTTACATAATTCTGATCGCGCTTATCGGTGTGCTGGAACTCGCCATAGCCGGAGGTATAATTCTTGCCTCATTGCTGTGGTATTTTGTGTACGGCCGAAAACGGGTTCACCGGAAATCCGCCCTGATTCATATGATTCAGGCTATAGCTGAACCGGAGCGGGTGGGTGAAGAACGGGAGTTTGAAAACGAACTGCTGGAAATACTCTTTGACCGGGATGAAATTACCGAAGACAGATTCGACCGGCTTATCCGGGAAGCGCCGGTAATTGATTTTCAGGAAACCGTAGACAGGGAGGAATGCTTCCGGAGGATGGCGGAGATCATCGGAGAGAAGTGGAATCTGGATCCGGATCATATTGTGGAAAAATTGAACTCCCGGGAAGCGGAAGCCTCCACCCTGATTTACCCCGGTGTCGCTCTGCCCCACGCGGTACCGCATGTTGTACTTGAGGGGGAGAAAAAATTTGATATCATCCTTATCCGGAACCGGTACGGTATAAAATGGAGCCCCGAAGGTGATGTGGTTTACACTGCCTTCGGTCTGGTAGGAACTAAAGATGAGCGGGAGTTTCACCTCCGGGCCCTTATGTCGATTGCTCAAGTGCTGCAGGACAGCAGGTTTCACGAAGAATGGCACGCCGCTAAGACGGTAAAGGAACTCCGGACGGTAATTTTACTGGCTAAACGGAGACGTCAATCTTCATAACCGCGTCTTTAGTCCCTTCCTGGCTTTTTTCCAGCTCAATTAGTATAGTGTGTAGAAGGAGGAAAAATGGCTGTACGTTTCGCATTCGCGGGTTTTAGACATGTGCATATTTATGACCTTTACCGGGCTGTTGAGTCCAGACAGGATACCGAACTGGCCAGCGCGGCCGAAGATCATTCCGCTACAGCGGATAAACTGAAACAGGAAAATATCAACCTGACCCATAATTCGGTGGAAGAACTGATACAGGATACCGGAGCATATGATGTTCTGGCGATAGGCGACTACTATGGACGCCGGGGAGAGCTCGCGATAAAGGCCCTGACTTTGGGGAAACCGGTTATCGCGGATAAACCACTCTGCACTTCACTTGAGGAACTGGAGCAGATAAAAGACCTGAGCCGGAAAAAAGGTTTACCGGTGGGCTGCATGCTCAATATGGGTGATCAGCCCCAGATCCGGAAGATGGGAGAAATAATCAAGGCCGGAGATTTGGGAACCGTCCGGACGATAACATTTCACGGACAGCATCCGCTGCTTTACGGTACCCGGCCCTCCTGGTATTTCGAGAAAGGAAAACACGGCGGTACGATCAACGACATCGCTATTCACGCGGTGGATGTGCTCCCCAGACTGCTCGGGACCAGATTTTCCCGGATCATCGCTGCCCGGGTTTGGAACGACAGACTGGCTGAATGTCCGGAGTTTGAGGTGGGCGCTCAGGTCATGCTTTCGATGGAAAACGGAATCGGGGTTATCGGCGACGTCTCATACCTTTCACCCGACAGCCAGGGTTACACCGTACCTCAGTACTGGCGGTATACCGTTCATGGTGATAACGGGCTGCTTGAAACATCAAAAACAGCTGAGGAAGTGGCCCTCTGGCTGGATGGAGACACAGGACGGAAAGATGTACCGTTAGGTCCGGAACGGACCGATGGATATCTGGACGATTTCCTCGCGGAAGTAAACGGAACCGGGAAAGGAGAACTCCAAACCGAAGGGATACTGGAGTCAACCAGAATAACCCTGCTTACGCAGGAAGCGGCCCGGGAGGGTTCCTGCTACTTGGATATCTGATCGAGATAATCCCGGTAAAACGGTTCGATTTTACCCAGTTTCTCCCCGGTGTTTGATTCAAAATAGGTTCCGCCGGTATAGAAACACGCGTATCCCCCGGACGCGGCTCCCCAGGCACAGGCTTCGTTTAAATCAAGCCGGCCGGGTTTTTCTTTTTGCAGCTGAAGGGCCATGGACGCGATTACGCCGCCCACAAAGTTGTCACCGCAGCCGGTAGTGTCTCCCAACGCTTCATTCCTGCTCCTTTTTCGCGCAAGCTCGCTGGTAACCAGCCGCGAAATGGGCAGTTCCTGTTTTTCCGCTTCCTTGAACAGACTGCCTCCGGAATAGACGATGAAATTTTCGGCGCCTCTGGTGATGATCAGTGTTTTTACGCCATTTTTGATAAAATATTCGGTTGCTTCATTGATGGGCATACCGCTGATCCGTTCAGCTTCTTCCTGGTCCATAATTAACAGATCCATAAGGGGAAGAGATTGCTTCCCGTTCCCTAAGGGCCACGGTCCGAGGGGGTTCTTTTTTTGATTCCGGAAGTCGTAGACCGTATTCACCACCGTGACCGTGTCTTTTGACTTTGCCTGCCGGAGGAGCCGGTCCAAATTGTCATGAATCCGGGGAACCAAAGCGGTTCCTCCGAACAGTACAATATGGGCATCGAAAAAACGGTCTCCCATTTCTTCCGGCAGGAGATCTCCGGCTGTTCCGATCGTATTGATAAAGGTCCGTTCTCCGTTCCCGTTGTCGTAATCGGGATCGGACAGCACGGTTGTTGCCGGAGTGGTTCCTTCTTTAACCCGGTAATCCGAGGTGCTGACCGGGGTGCGGTCGATAAAGCCTCTCAGGATGTCCCCCGTATCATCCTTACCCCGTATCCCGGTGAATCCGATTTCAATCCCCTGACCTGATGTCAGCTGGGCCGCGTGAATCAGGGAAACGATACCGGGACCGCCTAGGTTGGTGGTATCGGGAGGACGGCTTCCGGTGATGCTTCGGATAATCTCCGGAAGTTTTCTTCCCGAGAATTCTTCGAGTTCCCTGGTGAAAACCAGTTTTCCCGGCTCCAGCCCGCCGTCTCCGTCCTGCTTCGAAGCAAGAGCAGCGAACTCCGCACTCGAAAAATCGACGTTGTTGTAGAGGTAATCAACTAATGAACAGCCTGTTCCCTGAATTCTTATATTCATGATTTTACATACCTTTCGTAATCAGCAGCGAGGAGATACAGCGGATATTCATCTTCGGTAATTTCCGGAAACCTGCCTCCCGACTCGTAAAACCGGTTGTCTTTGCTGTCGTCATTAACCGTGCTGACTTCTCCGCATAGTACCGGACCGTGTCCCGGTTCAGCGAAAAACCGGTGATACTGCCCCTGTTCAAGGCAGATACTTTCCCCGGGTTTAAGGAGAAACGGTTCGCCCGGGCCGTATTTTCGCTCTATACCGTCGATCTTTACCGCTACCTCCGTTTCGGCGAACTCTTCATCTTCTGTCGCGTTGTAAAGCTCCATAACCAGGTTGCCGCCTCCCCGGTTTATAATGTCTTCCATTTTCGCCCAATGGAAATGGAACGGCGTTTCCTGGTTTTCCCGGACCATCATTATTTTCTCGGAGTAAGGTTTCGCGTATTTTCCCGGTATGCCGTTCCGGAGAGTAAAGAGAAAGAGCCCACGGCGGTAGAAATCACCGCTTCCGAAATCAGTTATGTCCCATCCCAGCATAGTCTCGATTATCTCTGTGCCGGATTGGCTGAGCTTTTTCCAATCTTCCGGTGACCGGAAAGCCCAGGGAGGCAGCTTGAAGTTCATGGAATCAAAAAACGTGATTCCTTCTTTAAGCAGGATATTTACTTGACTTCGGTTCATTTGTTCTCCTTATTATACTATGATGAGTACGTTGTTCATTCTACTCATCAGATTTCAGAGTAGTCAAGAGATACCGTACTTTAATTTACAGGAGTCCTTACAATGGGAAGTTTACAGTTTGGATCTTTTACCGACGGATACTACGATAACGAAAATCTGCTGCCCCGATATGTGCGCCGCTTAGCGGATTACTATTTTATGAAAGAAGAAGAGGAGAAGAAAACAGTACATTCTATAAAGGACCATGAAAGCCGGGTACGGAAAATAAGGGAATATTTTTATAGTGCTTTAGGCGGAATTCCCGAACTCAGCGGGGAAGGGGAGGTAAAGACCTACGGACGGCTCAGGCGGAAATACCGGGAGGGTCAATTTACTATAGAGAAGATTGCGTTCACAAGCCTCGAGAACACCTGGGTGACCGCCAATCTTTATCTGCCGGAAAAAATAGAAAAACCCGTTCCCGGAGTGCTCTTCCTCTGCGGACACCACCCTCTGGGAAAAGCCTATTCCAGATACCAGACAGCCTGCTTCGAGCTGGTGATGAGCGGCATGGCGGTGCTGGCGGTTGATCCTCCCGGACAAGGCGAACGGTACCAGTATTGGGAAAAGAGTATCGGCCGGGAAACAATAGCACCATGTACCGACGACCATTCGGCCTCCGGGTTCTGCGCGGCTTTGACCGGTCAAAATATCCTCCGGTATTTTATCCGGGATGCCTCGGCCGGGATAGATTATCTGATCTCAAGATCAGAGATTGACCCGGCAAAAATCGGGGTAACCGGAAACTCCGGCGGCGGTACCCAGACCGCCAGCCTGCTCCTTGCCGACGACCGGATCGCGGCGGCGGCCCCAAGCTGCTATCTGACCCTGCGGCAGTCCTACATGGCCTCCAATCAGGCGGCTGATCCGGAACAGATCCTGGCCGGGGCAATTTCCCGGGGGTTAAATCATGATGATTTTGTCGGCTGTTTCGCCCCGAAACCCCTTCTTATCTGCAGCGCCGAGTACGATTTCTTCTGTATCGAGGGGGCTAAAGGGGTATATAACCGCGGGAAGAAGATCTACCGTCTCTACGGTAAGAAAGACAACCTGGGCATGGTGACTTCTCCTTCCACCCACGGGCTGAGCGGTATCCTGATCAGAGGAATCCAGGAATGGTTCTCCCGTCATCTTCTCGGGCAGGAAAAGGTAAGGACCGGACCGGTTCCCGAGCCGCTTCACCCCGAAGAATTGACGGTTACCGGCAGTGGTCAGGTCCGGGAGACCTTCAATTCCTTGACTATTCCCGATCATGTTACCGCTGAATCGAAACGGCTGTCCGGAATCCGGAAGAAAAACCGGACTTCTTCCGATGACCTGCGGGAAGCTGTTTCCGTCACCCTGTCGCTGAATGATCCGCTTAGGAAACCGGCGGAACCGCAAGTCCGTATTATTTCATCCGAAGAGCGGCAGGGGATTACGGTAGAAAAGATCTTTTATTTTCCGGAAGAAGATATAATGAACACCGGACTGCTTCTCTCCCCCCACGGGGGTACCGGCGGACGGAACAGCATTATTTTCCTTACCCCGGACGGCACCGATGAAATTGATGAGTATATCGATATGATCCTGCCGCTCGTAGAAAATGGAATTGTATTCCTCATCCTCGATCCCCGGGGAATCGGCGGCAACAAGGTGCGCCGGATTAACCGGTTTGGTTTGCGGGATTATTACGGTACCGTGTACAAACTGACCTTAGACCTGTTAATGATGGAACGTTCCCTGTTAGGCGACAGGGTTTTTGATGTAATCGCCGCTTCAAGGCTCTTAACCGAGGTTTTCGATACCCGGAATCCCGGAATAACCGGATTCGGTTACGGCGCTCTTCCGGCATACCTCGGCGCGGCCTTACTCCGCGATTCGCCCGGTGCCGTATGTACCGGACTCCCCCTTTCCTTTGCCGGTATGGCGGAGACCCGGGAAAATCATTACGACTATCGGTACTTTCTTAACGGGGTGCTTAAGAGCTGGGATCTCCCTGACCTGACCCGGTGTTACGACGGACGCATCCTCAGACTCATCGATCCGGCAGCAGGTACGGGCAAGCAGGCCGGGGCCGCCGAAGCGGAATCCGCCGGCTACATCCCCGGTGACGGGAGTGTTCTTTTTTCCCTGGGAAAAGGGGATCTGGAAAAGCTGTGGCGCTGCAGTTTGGCCGAGATTATGCCGGGATGACCGGTACGTTCACCGGAATCGGCCGGTGCGCCGCCGATGCCTCTTCCATCATTTATATGCTTAAAGCGGGATTTCTGGGATTTGCCGGAGTGGAGGTAGATCTGTTCACGGTGCCCGAAATTTTCAATGAGGTAGGCTGGCCGGAACTGCCGCTGACGGTTGTAACGTTAGAGAATGCCCCGGAAGGGGAGAGCAACGATTATCTCCTCCTCCGTCTAGCCGAAGAAAACAGTCTGGCCGTTCTCTCGGAAGACAAAAAGCTCCTCCTGGAAGCCGAAAAACGCGGCCTGAAATATTACAACTCCCTCATGCTCCTCATTTTTCTCCGGTACCGAGACCGGATAATAGATGATGATTACCGGGAGCTGCGGGAGCGGCTGCTTCTTACAGCACGGTACTCCCGGGATGTAATTGAATATGCCGATACCATTTACACCAGGCTGATTCCGCCGGTCAGCGGATGATGCCGAGGAGCGAGAGGGCGTTGCGCGGGGCGTACCCGTTCTGATCGTTATCGAAATAGCAGTATACCGTATCGGTATCCCGTTCCCATCCCGCGAATATCTGCCGCCACCTCTGTAATTCTGATTCGCTGTAGGACCCCTCGTATTTACCCAGAGGACCGTGGAGTCTGACGTAGGCGAAAGGAGCGGTATGGACGGTGGGTGAAGTAACTCCTCCAAGCTGATATACGCAGAACGCCGCGCCATGATCTGATAGAATTCCGTAGGTCTCATCATCAAACCAGGTTTCATTTCTGAATTCAAACACATACCGGTGATTGTCCGGGAGGAGTGCCAGGAAGTTTCTGAGCCGGTCGGAATTCTTTTTGAGATTCGGGGGAAGCTGGAACAATATCGGTCCCAGTTTTTCCTTTAGTTCCCTGGTTCGATCAAGAAAGGTATTTAGACTGTCTTTCGGTTCTTTGAGTTTTTTCATGTGGGTGATGTATCTGCCGGCTTTTACCGAGAACAGGAAATTTTCCGGGGTCTCATCACGCCATTTCCGGAATGTTTTCTTTTCGGGCAGGTTATAGAATGTATTGTTTATTTCCAGGGTATCGAATTGTTCCATGTAATACCCGAACCATTCTTTCTGTTTCAAATCTTCCGGGAAAAAGGTCCCCTTCCAGTGTTTGTAGCTCCACCCGGAAGTACCGATCCGGAAGCGGGCCGCCATATTAAACGTTTCCCTTGTGGATGTATTTGATGCCGTGCTTTCTGCCTGTCTGTTCGGCCTTTTTGAGGGTTTCTAAGGGTGTGGCTCGTACGCCCGTGTACTGGTAATCGGGATGAAACCGGGAAATATGCCAGGGAATTTCTTTGCTGACACCGCTGATAAACCCAGCGATGGAATCGAGTTCTTCAGGTGAGTCGTTGTCTCCCGGTACAATCAGGGTGGTGACTTCCACCCATATACCGAGTTCGTGCATCTTGCTGATACTGTCCAGGACCGGCTGGAGCCGGCCGCCGCAGGTCCGTTTATAATAGGAATCGCTGAAGCTTTTTAAATCGACATTGGCGGCGTCTAGATAGGGACTGATCTTTTCAAGGGCTTCGCCGGTCATAAAACCGTTTGTAACAAATACGTTCTTTATACCCGCTTCACTGGCAAGCCGGGCGGTATCGTAGGCGTATTCGAAGAAGATGGTCGGTTCGGTGTAGGTATAGGCAATGCTCTGGCATCCGTTGTTTTGCGCCGCGTCCACAATCATTTCCGGCAGAACCGGCTGGGATTCCCGTATCTCCCCGTCGGAAAACCGGGTTTGTGAGATCCGCCAGTTCTGACAAAATTCACATTTAAAATTACAGCCGATAGTGGCAATTGAAAATGCAATGGATCCGGGCATGAAGTGATATAGCGGTTTCTTTTCGATCGGATCGGCGTGCATAGCAATGGGGTTTCCGTACGCAAAAGTGTAAAGTGTTCCCTCTTCATTTTTCCGGACCCCGCATATTCCGAATCGGTCAGGCTGAATACTGCACCTGTGCGCGCATAACCGGCAGTGAACTTCTGTACCTTCGCCCTTTTCCCAGAGCATTGCCTCTTTTTTCATACATTATCCTCGCAATAGATTCTCGCTACCAGCAAATCCCGGTCAACTCCTTCTGTGATTAAGAAAAGGCCATAATTTCATATAATATACAAATTTAGATCGGGTTGACCGGGATTTGCCGCATATTTTTTTCGCGGAAAAACGG
>CAYLLE010000091.1:0-1336 GCA_964384485.1 uncultured Spirochaetales bacterium
CCTTTTTAATTCATTTACTCAGTCGCTATGGAAAAACAAACGAAAAGATTCTTTCGCCAAAAAAAATCTATTGCAGTGATTTGGGAATTAAGTACAGTTTTACGGGATTAAGAGATCTGGGTAGTTATTTTGAAAATTATATATACTTAAAGTTAAAACATCATGATATCTACTATTTGTACCAAAATGGTATAGAAATAGATTTTTATTTAAAAGATTTGGATCTATTAGTAGAGTCAAAATATAATTCAGAAATGAATCCAAAACAGAATGAACTATTTCATCATTTTAAAGCGAAAGAAAAATTGTTAATAAATTCAGTTTATAAAGCAGAAGAGTTGCATAGGTTTGAATATTTTGAAAATTATAACGGCAGCCGTTGATTGTTAAATACACGGAATTGCTGCCGTCCAATAATCCCGTCAATCCGGTTCAAACTGACCGGTTTCAATTGCCATTTTTCCGCGAAAAAAAATATGCGGCAATTCCCGGTCCCCCCGTTCGCCAATTAGATCGATTCAGAAACATGTATCCAGCAGCACTACTCATCCCCCGAAATAACAGCCAAATGCATCGACATGTGTAACGTTTTACGATATATTTATCGATAGGAGGAGAATATGAATGTAAAAGTATCTCCCAAATTCCAAGTAGTCATTCCCAAGGAAATTCGTTCGGCCTTAGGGATTCGGGCCGGGATGGAAGTCACAGTGTTTCAGTATTTAGACCGGATTGAGTATATTCCAATTCAGCCCATATCTTCTCTTCGCGGATTTGTGAAGGGAATCGACACAACCGTTGAACGGGAGGAAGACCGGGTATGAATCTGGTCGATTCTTGCGGTTGGATCGAATATTTCTCAGATTCCCCGAATGCCGATTTTTATGCTGATGCGATCGAAGATATCGATGAACTTATTGTTCCGACAGTGTGCATAGCTGAAGTGTTTAAAAAGCTGTACATAACCGTGAATGAAAATAGTGCGTTGATTGCAATTGCCCATATGCGACAGGGGAAAACTATTCCCTTAACTGATAGTATTGCCCTGGCTGCCGCTACCTTCGGTATAGATGAAAAACTTCCCTTTGCCGAAAGCGTGATATATGCCACCGGAATCATTTCCAAGGCACGAATTTTGACCCAGGACAGGTATTTTAAAGGGCTTGAAGGAATCCAGTTTTTAGATATTTCATAAGTCTTAAGTGCTGCTCTCCGACTCCCGTCCCCGGGGAGAATATCATATCCCTCGCAGGCAAACTTCAGGAAACATCAATTGTAGAATCAGATCCCTGATATACTCAAATGTCTTCAAATACTGCCGAAAGCTTTGAATTAG
>CAYLLE010000091.1:1436-15137 GCA_964384485.1 uncultured Spirochaetales bacterium
GCCATCCGAACGGGGTAAGAAGAAACCCATGATTCCTTAAATGATCATCCGTATTTGAAACGGCAATAGAAAAAACCACCCTCTTCCATAACTGTTTCAGGTCTTCATCGGGCGAGGCCCCGTGGCGGACCAGGAATTCCGCAATTTCTATGTAACTAACGCCGGCTGCAGCACCCGCTCCGTCGCCGTAACCCAGCATGGTCATGGCCGAAGAGTAATGGATACGTTCCTGCATAGGGAAACGATCAAACCGTTTTGTCAGAAACGTATGGTGCCGGCTTGTAAATTTTTCGGCCCGGCAAGCGGACATTTTAATTCCCGCCCTTTGGGCCAGTTCGTGTACAACCATTTCCCACGCACCGGAATCTACCTCGTCATTCCTGCCCGGGAATTTTGCAATCCAGAGATGGTTATCAGAATCCCGTACCACCGCCTTCGGTCTTGTCCCGCCAAGCGAAGATCCCGGGCCCACCAGGAGATTCAGCCATCGTCGATAGGAGCTGTTTTTCTCGGCATCTTCCCCTTCAAGCTTCAGGCTGGCATTTTCCAGTTCCCGGATAGAGGTCCAGGGCGGCGATGCAAAGGTGTGGTTGTTGTCAAGGAACTCACTATTTTTTTCGGTTTTGTATCTCAGTCCCCCCATTCTGCTTCCGTCATACACTCCCAGCAGAAAATCTGATTCGAAAAGCCTTTTTGCAGCCTGCCATGCGCCCGGGCATCAAAAGCTTCCCTTCTTTTTATCAGCATCCTTCCCCATCTGTCCGGGGCGGAATCGGTAAAGAGACCGAAATTCGGTTTTTCATCATACACATATTGAGGTCCTGAATAAAACTGCAGGCCGGGGTCTAGCAAAACTCTTTCCCGGGATTCAAGCCACGAATCATCATATTCAAAACTGAAAATTTCCTTCCCCCGGCTTTCCGATACCGAGAGTATTCCCATCAATTCTGCCTCCGGCATACCTTCCCAATGAGCGTAGACATATATCTTTTTATGCTGTTCTGCCACGGTTTTTCCTTTTCGGGGCCCGTCGGCCGCTCAGTAATTCGGCGTCCTGCAATTTACGGCCCAGTATATCATCAGCCGCCATCTTGAGGATATCTTCGTCCAGCCCGAGGACAAACAGGAACTGCAGGTACGAGCCGATGGAAACAGAGGCTGAACCCCTTTCCATAGCGCTAATAGTTGACCGGCTTAAGCCCGCCCGTTCGGCCACCTGCTCCATCGAGAGCTTTCGCCTCAACCTGGCAGCCTTCAAGTTTTCGCCGAATACAGAAAGATTTCTTTCAACCCTAGGAAACAGTTTTTGCCGCATAATGTCTATTATTATACACATTTAAGCGATTAACGTCTATTATTATGAGCATTAAAAACAATAGAGCAGTATGCAAGATTATCCTTCCGGTGCAGCAATTCCCGGTCAACCCGATCTAAATTTATATATTATATGAAATTATGGCCTTTTCTTAATCACAGAAGGAGTTGACCGGGATTTGCTGCTTCCGGTGTAATCAGGATACCAGTATGTTTCAACCATTACTTCCGCTTCGCATCCCTGCTCTTTATAACGTTCGAACAACCATTTACGTACAGTATCAGGGTTATAATCCCCCCTTTTGCTACTTCTTCCGGAAAAATACCGTTCTCCCAGGGATAAAACTTTTAAGTGTCGAACGGGAATTGGTTTTCATAGTTGATGAAATCCCCCACTTCGTAGCGTATTCTAACCCCTGCGTGCTTGGCCAATTCCAGAGCATACTTGCGGTTTTCTGCCGAGATATCAATAATAGTCACCTCAGCGCCGAGCAGTGCTAAAGGAACAGCCTTCCTGCCGTTTGATCCGAGGGCATTAAGAATTTTCTTGTCTTTCACTTCCGTAAAAAGGCCGGCATACCGCTCATTAATATTTCCCGCTGAACTGCTTCGGAGTTTTGCCGCGTACTCTTTCGGCGTTCCGTTATACATATTCCAGAACTCGTATGCCCGGTAATTCCAGGCCTTTTTGTTTTTTTGACTTTGGTTGATTTTCATGGTAGTACCCCTTGAAATAGTCTATAGACAGGAAACCATATCAGCGGCAGCAATTCCCCATCAACTCTCTGTGTGATTTTTATCATATTGTTTATTTAAAGTTGATTAAGGAAGTTCTAAATAGGACATCTGTATCTATTGCGGGATTCAAAAATATGTTCCTGCAATGGGGGATTTTATTTACGGTTAACGGAGTACTCGGTATAATACCGGTTATAGTAACAACACCGTTGAAATTACTGTTCATAGACACAGCCAATCGAAATTTATAAAATGAAAAAAACACTTTTAAAAAAGGAATCAGCGTGAACAGATGGCAGAGACTAAGATATCAACCTAATTTACCATTAGGTGCGGACGGGAAAAGGAAAACAGCATCCAGAGAACATAGGAACTTATCAAAGAACGCGGCTAAGGAAGGGATGGTACTGCTGAAGAACAGTCAGCACGTGCTGCCGTTACCCGCAGGCTCAAAAGTCGCTTTATTCGGAAAAGGTTCCTTCGATTATGTTAAGGGCGGCGGCGGAAGCGGTGATGTAACGGTTGAGTATACCGTCAATCTGTATGAGGGAATGAAGGCATTGCAGGACCGGGTAAGTGTTTTTGAACCGGTTTCGGACTTTTACCGTGAAAATGTTAATCAGCAGTACGCCGGCGGTGCCGTACCGGGAATGACGGAAGAACCTTCTATTCCCGAAAATCTTTTAACCGCGAGCAGAGCATTTACGGATACTGCCGTTATATCGATCAGCAGATACTCAGGAGAAGGCTGGGACCGCAAAGGTATGGATGACAAAAACGATCAAACCAAGGACGGTCTGTCTCAAAGAGCCGACGAATTGTTTGAGAGCAGTGATTTCTATTTAACGAAAAAAGAAACCGAAATGGTTAATCAGGTTAAGGACAACTTCTCAAAGGTGATTGTGGTATTGAACGTGGGCGGTATGGTGGATACCAGCTGGTTCGCGGAAGATGACGGAATCCAGGCCGTTCTGATGGTCTGGCAGGGAGGCATGGAAGGCGGAACCGCGGCCGCGGAGCTTCTGTGCGGCATCGGGAATCCTTCGGGAAAATTATCGGATACCTTCGCGGATAAACTGGAAAACTATCCGTCTACTCATAATTTTCATGAATCAGATATGTACGTAGATTATACGGAAGATATTTATGTGGGATACCGTTATTTTGAAACTATTCCCGAAGCTGCTGATCATGTGGTTTATCCCTTCGGATACGGGATGTCATACACGACTTTCAGCTGGTCCGTAGTTTCCGCTGCCCTTCATGACGGGATTGTGCGGGTAAGCGTTAATGTAACGAACACCGGACAAATGGAAGGGAAAGAAGTCATCCAGCTTTATTTCGGCGCTCCCCAGGGTCTTCTCGGAAAACCTGCCAAAACCCTGGCTGCCTTTCAAAAAACCCGGGTACTTCAGCCGGGAGAAAGCCGGCTTTTAAACCTTGAACTCCGGGTTAATGATATGGCCTCATACGATGATTTAGGTAAAGTTAAAAAATCCGCGTATGTGCTTGAAAAGGGAGATTATGTTTTCTACGCGGGAACATCAGTACGGGATACCATCAAAATAGATTTTGTCCACACCGAACCGGAGACCAGGATTGTTGAACAGCTGACAGAAAAGATTGCACCCGCTTCATTAAAGAAAAGGATGCTGGCTGACGGAAAATATGAAACCTTACCGTTAAAAGAGGCTGTTGATCCCGATGAATGCGGCTTAGAAAAATTGCCGAAGGAAAAAACACAAGGCATTCCTCCTTCCGTAAGAGCTCAGGATAATTCCGATTGGCATAATCCTGAAAGAAAATCCATATGTATTCTTGATGAAGCCGCGGACGGTCAAATCACCATAGAAGATTTTCTCTCACAAATGACCGACGAGAAAATCGCCCATCTCTTAGGGGGACAGCCCAATACGGGAGTGGCCAACACGTACGGGTTCGGTAACATGCCCGAATACGGAATCCCCAATGTGATGACTGCCGACGGTCCGGCAGGACTTCGGATTCAGCCTCAATGCGGTGTGAATACCACCGCCTGGCCCTGCGCCACCTTACTGGCCTGCACCTGGAACCCGGAGGTTGTTTACGCGGTGGGAGAAGCCGGGGCGAAGGAAGTGAAGGAGAACAATATCGCCGTATGGCTGACACCGGCGGTGAACATCCACCGGAGCCCGTTGTGCGGCCGCAACTTTGAATACTATTCGGAAGATCCCCTGTTGACCGGTAAATTGGCCGGAGCAATGGTTAAAGGAATTCAATCCCAACGCATAGCCGCGTGCGTCAAACATTTTGCCTTGAACAACAAGGAAACCAATCGGCAGAACAGTGATTCCAGAGTATCCGAACGGGCCTCCCGGGAAATCTATCTGAAAGCCTTTGAAATAATCGTAAAAGAAGCAGATCCTTGGAGCATCATGACCTCTTATAACATTATCAACGGTCACCGGGCGTCGGAGTGCAGGGAACTGCTGGAAGATATCTTAAGAACCGAATGGGGATGGAACGGAATGGTTACCACCGACTGGTGGACGTTCGGAGAACATTATAAGGAAGTCAAAGCGGGAAACGATTTAAAAATGGGACGCGGATTTCCGGATCGAATTTTAAAAGCAAAGGAATTAGGTCTTGTCTCACGTAAGGAGATGTCCGTCAGCGCCGGGAGAATTCTTGCGCTGATTTTGAAGCTGGACTGATTAACGGACCGCCCATGAAAACACCGAACATTATTGTCATCATGGCGGACCAGCTTAAAGCGTCCGCCCTCCGATTATACGGCAACGAAGCATGCCCTACCCCGGCCCTGGAACGGCTTGCCCGGGATGGTGTGAAATACGAGAACGCCTTTACGCCGCACCCCCTTTGTGTACCCGCCCGTGTTTCATTCTGGACCGGAAGATACCCTCACCAAACCGGATGCCGCAGGAACCAAACCCTGATGCCTGATGACACCTGGCACCCGTTCCGTGTCTGGAAAGAGCGGGGCTACCATTGCGGACTCATCGGGAAAAATCACTGCTTTCAACAGAAAGACTACGAGACGGTGTTCGACACCTGGCTGGAAATGGATCACAGCGGACTCGCGGATAACGGCTGGAAAAAGGGAGACTGGTGTACGGATCCCTCACCCCTTAGAACGATGCATAGAGAAGCGGACAAACTTCTTACCGGTCCGGACCGGCACCTGAAGTTCTATGTTCCCGACTGTAAACCGGAAGCCCATTCCACCGGACTTGCCGGAGCACAAGCGTGCGATTTCATCGAACAGCACGGGGATGAACCGTTCGCCCTCTGGGTAAGCTTTCCCGCCCCCCACGAACCATACATCGTCCCGAAGCGGTACTACGACCTGATTGATCCAGCCGAAGTCGAGATACCGCCGTTTAATCCGGTCGAGTTGAAGGACGCGCCAAGACGGACCCGTTTTCTGTATCGGATGCTGAACGCGGAGGGGAGAAGGGACGATTTAAAGAACACGGTCCGGACCTACCTCGCGAATATCCTCTTTATCGATGAAATGGTCGGGAAAATACTCGACTCCCTGGAAAAGGAAGGTCTTCGGGAAAAAACGCTTGTAGTCTTCTGCTCGGATCACGGAGATTTTTCGGGGGAGCACAACATGACGGTTAAGGGCGGATCCTTCTACGACTGCCTTACCCGGGTTCCCCTTGTTCTTTCACTTCCCGGAACAATACCGGAAGGAAAAACCGAACCCGGTATGGTGAACCTGGTGGATGTAATTCCCACCGTATTCACCATTACCGACGGTATTGCTCCGCCTGCTGCCGCCGGAATCCCCCTTCCAGTGTGTACGGATACCCCATCCCGGGACGCTGTTTTCAGCGAGTACGGCGCGGGAATGGAACTGCTCCCGGCTGAAGCGGAAGAACAAGTTCTGGGGAAATACACCGGGATGGACGCGGTTATGGCCACACTCCAATGGCGGGAAGCCGAAGGCAGACGGAAGATGATCCGGACCGGGAAATGGAAATACACCTGCGACCCCATGGACCCGGCGGATGAGCTGTATGATATGCGAAACGATCCGCTGGAACGGTGTAATCTTGCGGGGAAAAGTGAATACCGGGAAATTATACTCGAAATGCGTTCCCGACTTCTGGAGTGGGCGCTCCATACCGAGGATCCCGTTCCGGTACCCCTCCCGGCCCCAGACCTGCACTATTAGACCGAAACGGATCGGCGATTACTGGTTCAATCAGAATAAACCTTGACCATTAGATTGTTGTATTTTTTTATTATATTTTCTAATACCGAATCGTGAGCTGTACAGATTGCCACTGATTTTTGTTATGCCTGCGATATTGAGGTAGTGTTTGGGTCTGTAGCGGATAGAGTTGACAGAGAAGCGGACGCCCTTTTTTCTTAGAAAGAGTGTGCCTTGGTCAAGAGCTACTTCTTTGAAGAAATAAGCACGGGTCTGTTTGATCCATTTATCAAGGTATTGCCTGGGGATAGTGCCAAGGGGGACGATGCGGTCTTTTCTGCCTTTGGCTTCCCTGATGAGAATTTCATTTAAAGAGAAGTCAACGTCTTCTACATTAAGGCGTACCATTTCACAAGGATATAATATGATTCTGGACATTACCCAGTATCAGTTTTAACTGAACCGGGAATTACGGATCTCCTGAAAGCGATTAACGGGTTATCACTCCTGATTCAGAAATTCCTTTCACTACCTACTATCTTTCTACACCCATAGGGTTACGGGTTCTCTCCCAATCCCTGTATCTAATGCTCAGTTTCTCGTTCACCTCATCCATTAAAATACCTGATTTTTCCCATGTTCATCCATTCTTTTCTTTCTTTTCCGCTTCGCTCGCAGAAGCCGCTCACCGAAAGCGTGAGAAATTGAAAGGGATAAGTTCTTACTGCGGCTATGTCAGCCAGTCCCTTTTTTTGGCGGGGCATCGTGAACGAACTGATCGGACAGCAGAGGGTCTACCAGGACGCCGATCATTACAACGTCCTCCGCTTCACCGAATCGGGACGGCGTGTGCTCTTCAGGGAGGATCAGTTTTTTATAATTGAGACCAGCGCCGTCGATAAGCCCTTCTTCAACCAGCTGAAAAAGCTCCGCACCGAAATCGCCCGGGAGAAGGGACTTCCGCCATACATGGTGTTCTCGGATAAAACCTTATCGGAGATGGTACGAATCAAACCGGAAACAAACGAAGAGCTCCTCGCCGTGTCCGGCGTGGGGGAGTAAAAGCTTGAAGTGTACGGTACGCGGTTTCTGGCGGCGATACGGGAGTATGGTGGAGGGGGAGGAATAATTACTGGCGAGAACCGCGATTAACCGTTACAATTTTCAAATATTGTTTTTAATCTATCAGCAAGGCTTCTTTTAAACGGATCAAAAAACAATCCGCCCTGGTACGGTATTCAATATCTAGTCTTAAAAACTATACTTTATCGGATTGGCGGCGCCTTTTTTCCTGTATTTATCGAGTACCCGTTTCCGCTTGTACATGTTCTTTATCAATTCATCTGCCTCTTTCCCCACAAACCCGTACCGTTCGGCTCTATCCTCATGAAATTCAGGGAAATTTTCAATTGCAACCTTCCATTCAGCAGCTTCAAAGACACCGACAATCATTCCCTGGATAACGGCAAGTACATATTCCGCCTTTTCTGCTTTCGCCAGTTTAACCTTCCACGCAAAACGAGTGGCGTCGTAAATACTCCGCTCAACCACCGTTTTATTGATGGTAATCATTAATACCTTATGCTGAAAATCCGCCTCTTCGGCAGCGTACTTGTTCATGATTTCGATTGCATTCATCGGTCCGTAATCGTTGCTACCGGTCCCTCCCATGACATTGGCTGCACTGGGAAACGCATCGATCAAAGCAGCTTCAACCTCGAAGGCAACGGCTTCACTCATACCGTGACGGTGAATAACATGGATGACATCGAGACCGACGGCAAGGATTTCACGGATGGTTTGAAGCCGTTCGTTTACTTCATCCAGTTCATCTTCCGACAGCGCGCAGCGCATATGATTGAACACGCGATTCCCCTTTCCTTTTCCAATGTAAAATGTCTCGCCGTTCCGGGGATCGATTAGTCTGTAAACATAGTATTTCAATTCATCGATTACTTCCCGGGGAAATTCGGTAATGTTGGTAATAGGATATCCTCAAATTGTTTCATGACTGCATCACTCTTCCTCGAATCCGTGATCTATTTTGAGGGTATTACAATTTTCCATGACAATTTTTCTAATATCCTCGGGGATTCCCTCTTCCACAGAAATGTCAATATCTAATTTTAAAACAACTTCGGAGCCGACCAAACCGGAGAGGTGCTGAATGACCTCCTCGCTCAGCTTTCCAATCTCTTTATTCGGCATTAAGGGATCGAGCTGCACGGTCCCCCAAAAGCGTTTATAGGCTTTTACTTGAGTATCCGGTTTAGTACTTCCTGTTGGTACGCCCTTCCCGTCATCCCCCGCCGGAGTTTCAGGGTTTTGTCCCTGTCCTTCCGGCTTCGTCTCTTCATCTAACTGTTTTTGCGCGATATCGGGTTTTACAATTACAGTGTTTTCATTGACAACAGGATAAATAACCTGCCCGGCCTTCAACCCTTTATATCTTTGCTTATCAGCATCCCAGGCCTCGGCATAGGCAAAACTGTCGTGTTTCCATGTTATTAATTGAACACCGTCCGCCACCGCCTTCAGTAACACTCCGGCATTCTTCAAGCGCGGCAGATACGTATACTGAAAAAAATCATCCTGTATCTGTTTTAATAATATATGGTTTCCACGCCAAAGGGGAACCTTGTCTATTTCTATACGCAGACTGACGCCGCCGAACTGGGCTACCAATTGGCCGTCATTTTTAAGACGGGCAGCGGCCCGGACCGCTAAAGGTTCATTTCCCTGCAGCCGTGCTGCCGTCCACCTTACCGGGTCTTTCGGTTCGGATTGATACGGATAGATCAGCCAGCAAAATGATTCTACCAGTCGTATCGAAATTGAGTCGTCTTCATGTTTCCGCTGCTCCTCACCCTGTCGTATCTGTAAAACACTTAAATTAAGGGTTTCTTTATCGTTGAGTATCGACTGCCATGCAAGATATTTACGGACCGAAGTGTTCAATTCTTTTAACCTCGTTTCATCGGCAGCTAAAAATACAATAGTGTTTTTAAAATACCGTGCCCCGGTTCCGCGGTTTTCAAGAATTTCTTTCGCATGACTAATTGCCGGCGAATTATCGTCATTTTTTAAATGTGTTTTTTCAGGATGAATAACTACGAGCCTGGCAGACGGTTCATCGGCAATATCAGCACCGCCGTTGGGCATGCAGTGGATTTTCTCAAAATCTCCTTTGCCGGCAATATTTATAGAAACACGATTACGGATTTCTTCCCACACATCGTACGTGTCTATTTCGCCTGCACGGTCTTCCGCCAGTTTCCGGACCGTCGGCTGGGTGGAATACCAAAATCTTTTATTATCGACATATAAGAACGTAGCATTATCCGACAGCCGCCTTAACGCATCGCCGAAGGTTGCCGGGTATTCCCCAGGCTGGACGCATCCCAACTTGATCTCTTTCTCTTCGATACCTTTCTGCCCGATCTGCTGCAGCGGCGCCGACCCCATATAAATCGCTCGCGCGACTCGGCGGCTCGCGGAATATTTACCCAGATTCGTGTTTTCATCGTCTAGTTTTCTCGGCAGGGAGTATTCGCCGTCTACATCCTTGTCTATCACCGGCTTCCAATTGTCCGTTAAGTACCTGGTAAGCTCGCTCTTCACGTCGGGATCATCGATTGGGATGGTCCCGGATAGAATCATCAGACTTCTATCGTCTTTCGACCAGAGCGAATAGATGACCGATGCCATCAACCGGAGCACTCCTCTGGTCCGCTGAAAGCGGTCGAGACTTGACCACGTACTGTACAGCTTTTCGAAAAGATCGGGATGGATGGGATACGCCCGTTCAAGTCTGCGGCGGTAATCCGCCTCTTTGCACTCTGCCGGGAATTCAGCTGCCTGCCCCTGGTATAAATCTGAAAAGGCACGAACTACCGCTTCCAGTGCTTTGTACTCTATTCCGGTCTGCTGAAACAAACGCTTACGGACGATCTCAAACCCCTCTTCGGCTGTCGCGGGCGCCCAGGAATGATGGACCCTGCCTATCGCGTTTTTTAATCTGTTGAGGGACTCCTGCCCTCCTTCGCCGCCTATCTCATTGTCTGATGCGGGAACACTGACAACTAGAAGCGCACCGGCGGCATTTTTTACCGATTCGCTCAATGTTTGGGCGAATGTAAACTGGGTGTCGAAAGTCCCCGCGGGAAGATCATTTACCGTATAAAAACCCCTGGCATAGGCAACCCACTCATCAATAAGGATGAGACAGGGGGCGTATTTTTCGAACAATACTTTCAATGCGTCCCCGGGATTTGTAGAGCTCCGGTCGGACTCAGCGATAAACTCATAAGCATCTTTACCGCCCAGTTGATACGCGATCTCTCCCCATAAGGTATTTACAACGGTCCCGTCATTTTTAATATCCTGTTTACCCGGCGGGATTTTGTTTCCCACAATGACAACTCGGTTTACATTTCCAGGAACAGAGAGTTTTTTCTCGGTTAACAGCGCATCGATACCTATAAGCTTATTGGGTGAAACCCCGGAAAAAAGATGATAAAGAGCTAGCATGGAGTGGGTTTTTCCGCCTCCGAAATTCGTCTGAAGCTCAATAACCGGCTCACCGCCTTTTCCGGAAAGCCTTTTCAATGCATTTTCGATTAAATCGTTTAGGCCGTTCGTTAAAAAGGTGCGCTGATAAAAATCGACCGGGTCGAGGTATTCGCTGGAACCGCGGCCTAAAAAAACTTCCCACAAATCGGCGGCAAATTCCGCCTGATTGTAGCTGCCGTTAGCTACATCGGGGTGAGGCGTTATTACCTCGCGCCATGGCTTAAGCCCCGAAGCTGTTTCGCTTTTAATCTTTACCGTTACCTTTTTACGGGCTTCTTTCCGGGCTTGTTCGTTAAAGCGGATTCTAAGCAGCTCCTGTTTTTCCTGTCCTATACGGGAAGATTCTGGAGAGCTGATTGCCTGCAGCAGCAGGTCGACGTTATCGAAAACTCGGTACGCGTCTTCTGTGGAAAATGTCTGCTGATGCGCCCAGTTGTTCCGCTGGTCTTTCAGTGCAAAGACTATATTTTTTTCGCTCTTTCCGAGTACTTTCGAAAATACATCGAACCATTTAACCTGCATTATCGTAAGCAGTGTGTGAATGTCCCAGTTTTTCGAATCATTGGTAAGAAACCGGTCGGACTTGCCGCCGTCAAAGATCTCTTCCACCTCTTGATACCAGGAATCTTTATACTTTGCTTTCATCTCCCGAAGGACAAACGGCTCGAGTTCCTGTTTTAACACATCCAACGCCCTGCCGACCCGCTCATAATTACTCAGCGCCATGGTCCCTCCCCTCCGGTGTTTTTTTTTCCACTTCTCGTATAAAATCCTTCAATACCTCTGCTGTCAATTGCGGATTTATTTCCGTCATCCTTATTGCAATGGTAATCGCTCTGGTTCGCGAAATTGCTTTCCGCTCTATAAGCATAATTAATAACCGAAAACTTCTTACAACCTTTACTTGAGCTTTACGGCATTCCCTACCTAATTTTTTATCATTAGTTGCACAAATCCATTTGTTTGCCCTTGCTATCTGAAAGCACACTGTGTCCTGAAAAGAACAACCTTTCAATTTTTTCTGACTTATTTCTATCAATTCTAATGGTGTTTCCATTAACATGAGTCCATTTTCTTCCGCTGCGCTTTCATTTAATCCATCCACCTCACTCAAAATCAAATCCGGCACGACAAGGTTGAATTCCTTTGACAATAAGTGTAGCAGTTCTTTTTCAACTTTTACAAGATCAATCAAAATGTTTGCATCGAATACGATTGTCTGTTTTACCATTACACTATTACGGTCCAACTTTTAATAAGCGCTCTCATATCCTCTGATGATAAGTGTAATATTTCTGCTGCTCTGCTAAAACTTATTTCTTCTTGTTCATATGCTTCTCTAACAAGTCTTTTCAGTTTATCTTCAACAAAATCATACTGGGATAACTTCTCCGGTTCATTTTTCTCTTCCTCTTCAATCGGATACGGTTCATAGTGGTTTTTCAAAGAAATTCCGTATCGATCTTTTATCCCCACGGCAAATTGGGAATATAGTTTTCCGGGAATATGATCATACTGTTCTATCAACCTATATAATACGGTTTTATAACTCACCTTGAACTTCCTTTTTACATGTAGAACAGTATCTATCCAATTAAGTCCTTTTGAATCTACCAGTTCTTTTTGAAAGCCAACAGGAGGCAGTAAGAAATATCCTGCAAACATATTAGCTTCCTTTTCTTGCTGTACTATTTCTTCAAGCTCATTCGAAACAAAAGATGACTTGTGCAACAGTATATGACCTAGTTCATGAGCAACGGTAAAAATCTGTCGTTCAATAGTAATACCATTATCAGTATTAACAATAATAGCCGGACCGCCGTCTTGTATTCCAACGGAAAATCCAAAGAAATTCTTTAATTTTGATTCTTTCAAAAAAAATCGGATTTGATATTTTTCGAGAAGTCCTATTATGTCATTTATCGGTTCATCATTTTTAATTTGTAAAAATTCTCTGAATTCCTCCGCGGCTTTTTTTGGATCTACAGTTCTCACTTTTAAGGGTCGTGGTTCCGGATACTGTAAGATTGATGCAAGCTCATTGTAATCTTTAAGCCATCGATGTACATCGTAGATGAGTTGCTCCCGAATATTTTCTTCGGTCTTCGATAAGGTCTTGTTCGAACGAAAACGTAAAGATTTAAATCTTGGGGGATCAGCTAACAGATCGTTTATATCGACATTCAGTTCTTTAGATAATTTAGCCAAAGTCGATGATTTTGGCTGTGATTTCCCATGCTCTAAATTACTATATGCCTGTCTGCTTACACCTATTTTAGTAGACAGATCTTCCATATTTATATTCTTTAACCTTCGAATACGAAATAAATTTTGCGGCAAATGTTCAACACCCATATTTTTCTCCGTAAAGTATACTTTACCTTTATTATTACAAAAATATAATGTAAAGTAAAGAGGAAATTATAGAAAAGACACAAATATTTTATTTTCTTTGGATAGAATCAAGTCCATCTACCCTTTTTGAATCTCGAATTTCTTCGAGGATTTGATTCCAGCAAGGCATTACGTATCTCTGTTCTGTTGGTTTGTAACGCTATTTGAAGTGTCAGAATATGTTATATTTCCATACTCGTAGATGGTACATCTTTTAAACCGAGAAGCAAAATCATCGGGGTTATCGTAATATGGGTATTGAGTTCTAATAATACCTATTTTCTCCATTCCTTTCTTATGATCCATTTTATACCTTTTGATTATATGGTAGTACTGTTTAAAAATAAAATCAAATAGTTATTTTCAAGAAAAATCAAACTCTCCCGGCCGCTCTTTCCCCTCGACGCTCATGGAGAGCCGTGCGATTTCCGGCCAGGAGGCGATAATGCTGTTGTACCCGACGGCATCCCCGGCCCAGCCTTTTTTCTCGCAGATTGAGTAGAGCCGGTATGCCAGGTCCC
>CAYLLE010000092.1:0-15112 GCA_964384485.1 uncultured Spirochaetales bacterium
TATTCTCAGGATGATGAATACCCCTGCCCAAATAAGCATATAGACGGAAGATAGGTATGAAGCCATCGGAACAGCAGGTAAAATCCAGTGAAAACGGAACCCATGATTCCGGTAATAATAAAGATCATGAAGGTCCGGAAAAATTTTTTTCCCGGACCCGCCGTTTCCCTTCAGTATCCCGGCAAAGGAAGTGGTAAGGGATTTTTTTAAAAGAAGTTTTCCTTTTTCCGTCAGCCTGAGAAGGGGATCCTCCGTGACTAAATCATCCTTAAAGACATCATCCAATGCGTCTCTTATAACGTTCTCTTTTCCCATGGGTTCGTGGATTCCCAGTATCTGTAACGTTTTTATTTTCTGAAATCGGAAGCCCCCGTATTTTTCTTTCCATATCCTTCCTGTCCGTAATACTGCTGAGAGGCGTTCTTTGCCGGTTCGGATTCCAAGGAATACAAAAATGCTGGATATTCCGTCTACTAGAGTATCCAGCGCATCGTTCAGCAAACCGACGCTTCCGGAGATCAGAGCAGCCGAAACAGCAATTTCCGGTGATCACATTCGCATTAAAATTTATAAATTGTTTTATTAAAAGCAATTACATAAATCGGGATCACCGGAAATTGCCGTTTTTCCGCGAAAAAAATATGCGGCAAATCCCGGTCAACCCGATCTAAATTTATATATTATGTCGAGAGTAAAAAAGAACCTTCGGCCGAATGTCCGGTAATAATCTATCAGCTCATTTTTGGTTTTCGGATTTTCCATTAACGCTCCGGCCAGCATCCACGATTGCCCGTGTTCATGGTGTTTATGGGTTTTCATTTTTTTTAAATGCCTCCGTTCCCGGATAACTGAGTCTTTTTTCAGCGATGTGACGGGGAAAGAGAAAATATTGAATGTCGGCCTCTGTGGTTAGAATTCCATTTGGGTTGTATATCTCGGCCCTGACCGAGGCCGCCGATTTTTCCTGTTTCACGATTCGGGAGCGGAGGGTAAGATCCCCCTGATCGGTCAGCACTGGCTTAAGGTACCGGACGGTCATCTCTCTGGTTACCCCGGCGGTACCGGCCAGCACCATCACCGCCCAGGCCCCCAGTTCATCAAGCAGTGTGCCGATTATGCCGCCGTGGAGTACCTTGCCGTACCCCCGGAATCTTTTTTCAGGATTCCACAAGGAAACAACCTCTTCTCCGTCAAGAAAGAACTCCATTTTCAGTCCTGAATCGTTACTCCGGGCGCAGCCAAAACAGTTATAACCGTCTATTTTTTCATAGGGATTATTTAGGCGTTTCATGGCAGCATGATGAATTAAGGAGCGGGCGCTGTCAAGGTTTGTTGGGCTGGACTGTTAAACAATGTTTAATTAGGTTTTACAAAAGGAGGATGTATGACACACGAAGCAAAAATTACTACCGATCATAATACCATACGGACCTGGGTTGAAGACCGTGGAGGGAAACCGGCAAAGATAAAAGACACCGGATCACAGAAAGATCCCGGGGTTCTTCGAATTGATTTTCCGGATTACGGCGCCGAGGAACCTTTTGAACATATTGACTGGGATTCATTTTTTGATAAGTTTGAATCTTCAAACCTTGCTTTCCTGTATCAGGATGAAACAAAGGAGGGAGGCACGAGCAGATTTTCGAAACTCGTTTCGCGGGATGTGGAAGGGAATTCAGGAACCACCCGGGACCATCAGAAAATTAAGGATTGGACCGAAGAAAGAGGAGGAAAACCCGCGAAAGTTAAAGGGACTCAGGCTTCAGATGATGATCCGGGAATTCTCCGGATTGATTTTCCAGGGTATGGCGCGGATGAAAAGCTTGAACATATAAGCTGGGAAGAGTTTTTCCAAAAGTTCGATCAGGCCGGTATCTGGTTTCTGTATCAGAACCGGACAAAAGACGGCAGTACCAGCAGATTTTCCAAATTTATAGAGGGCTGATTTCTGGTTACATGCCGGAGACGGCGGTAAGATCTTCCCGTTTCCCGAAATTATGGATAACGCTGCCGGTGTGTCTGTCGTAGATATTTCCCCGCCGGAACCTAACCCCTACCGGTTGTTCAGTTTTGTATTTTGAGGTTTCCAACGCCCCAGTCCGGACAATGATCTGATCCTGACCATCTCCGATCCGCAGGTAAGTTAATCCCTCGGATCCCTGTACTGTAGAAAGTATGATCTTCATTCTGCCTTCATCCTGGGTAGGGCTGGGGATGAGCTGAACGTCTTCCGGCCTAACATGTATAACCACCTCCTGACCCACAAGATGGGAACATTCGGTGGGAATCGGGATAAAACAGTAAGGATCTTTTTCGGGGATAAGGATCGTTTGCAGGGGAGTCTGATAAACCTTGCCGGTAAGAAAATTTGTTTTGGGATTACCCATGAATGACGCTACCTCTTTTGTTGCCGGAAAGTGGTAAATTTCGTCGGGTGTACCGATCTGCGCGATCTGTCCTTTGTGCATAACCGCGATCCGGTCAGCCATCACCATTGCTTCCCGCTGATCGTGGGTAACGTAAAGAGAGGTCGCCTGGAGTCTCCGGTGGATGTTCAAAATATGATTCCGCATGCTTACTCTGAGCTTAGGATCGAGATTCGAAAGGGGTTCATCGAAAAGCAGAACCGAAGGGTTCCGGACAATAACTCTGGCTACGGCCACCCGCTGCTGCTGACCGCCGCTCAGTTCCTTAGGTTTCCGGTCCGCGAAATCTTCAAGTTCGACAATCCGGAGGGCGGCGGAAACCCGTTCCCGGATCTCCTGCTTCCTTACTTTCCGTATTTTCAAACCGAACGCTACGTTCTTGAAGACCGACATGTGGGGATATAAAGCGTAATTCTGGAAGACAAATCCGATATCTCTGTTTTTTGCCGGCACACTTAACCCGGAAAATTCGGAATAAACTTCCCGGTTATGAATAGAAATGTGACCGCCGGTGGGATCCGCTATCCCCGCGATACACCGCAAAGTTGTTGTTTTGCCGCAGCCGGAGGGTCCAAGGAGAACTAAAAACTCTCCTTTTTCAATTTCCAGATCAATATCAAGAAGTACCGGCTGTTCACCGAACCATTTCGCTAAATTATTAATGCTAATACCGTTCATAAAATCCTCTAAGCAATAATATACTATCATATTTTTGGAAAAACGACAAAATCCCTTCTGTATCGGGTAAACGGAAATTGCCGTGTCCGCTTAACACGGTATTGCTTCCTCCGGAGCAGGGGTTTATACTGTGTGGATTATGGAAAATGAAAAGCATTCCCGGCTGATGGCAGTCATGTTTACCGATATTGTAGGATATTCCAAGATGATGGAACGGGATGAAACCCGGACCATGGAAATCCTGGAGGATCATAACCGGATCATTTTTCCCACAGTGGACGGACACGGCGGGAAGATCATAGACGCTATCGGTGACGGACTCCTTATCACCTTCAGCAGCGTGTATGAGGCGTGCAATTGCGCCATGAACATTCATAAAGGGATCGCCGAACACAATTCGAGTACTGCCAAAGAAAAACAGTTCCATCTGCGGATCGGGATCCACATGGGGGATATTTGGGAAGAAGAGGGAAGGATTTATGGAAACGGCGTCAATATCGCTTCCCGGATCCTTGATCTGGCCCAACCGGGAGGAATCTGCATTTCCGGGGAAGTATATCTGCAGCTGGTAAATAAGACATCCGTTAATTTTAAAGATTTGGGAAAAAAGCAGCTCAAGAACATTCAGCGGCCGGTTCAGGTTTACCGGTTATTTACCGGGATAGAACGTCCGGAGGCGGAACCCGGGCGAAAAGATGAAGCGCTCTCCGAATATATCAAGCGTTCCATTGAAAAGGGTTTATCTTCCGTGAAGGATCTTGATTCTGAGGAGAAAGAGTGGGAATCGGGGATCGAACGAAAGTTCAAGCAGAAAATTTTCGGTTTTGTTGAAGGCACCCTGGATAAGGCGCTGGTGGCCTGGGACAATATGCCGGATGAAAAAAAAGAAAACGCGATACGGATGATCAAGGAAAAAGCGTGGTATGAAGGAGATTCCATTTCGCCCCATTCCCGTCATGTCCATAATGGTCATCATAAAGAAGAAAAAGATGAGCCGAAGGAACTTATCGGGGTGGGCGCCGCGGCAACCCTTGGATTCGGCGGCGCGTTGATCTATTTCGGATCATTCTGGCTGATTTTCCCGCTTACTTTCATCGGATTTATACCTCTGGGTATCGGTCTTGGGAAGCTCCTTAGCCGGCGTCGGGGAAAAGCAAAGCGGGGTACCACCCATCGGCGGGAGCAGGAGCGGCAGCTTATCGAAGCAGCGAAGCAGAACAACGGCCGTCTAACGGTAATCCAGGTATCCAGTTTGACCGATCTTACCATGGAAGAATCACAGAAGCTCCTGGACGAGATCGCCGGCCGCGGCTACATCGCCCAGGAGGTGGATGATCGGGGATTCATTTATTACACGTTCCCGGAATTTCTTACCGGAAACGGAGAAGACAAGGCGCCCTAATTGTCCACCCAGTAAGTTACCATGGTGAACTCCTGTCCCAGATGAAGCACCGGGTATGCCATCAGACCCCACCAGAATCGTCGTTCGGAATTAAAATCATCTTGAGGAATATCCGGCACTTCCCCTTCAATGTAGGTTCCCTGACTCACGGAAGTGGAATATGAGTATCCGAACTGATATCCCGCGCTGGCCCCGGCAATAACTGTGCCTACCTGTGTCTCCGCTTCCACGGTAACATCCAATGTGTAATCAAAGGTGCTTGTTTCCGTTTCTACATCCTCCAGGGAGATAACCCCCGTACCCGTTCCTGTTCCTACTTCAAGAGAATGCCGGGAAAAGAGACCTCGGTTTCCGGACGCGGCCTGAAGAGTGTCCCGTTCAGATTCATCCGCGTAGGAGAAGGGATCTCCCTTTTCGTGGGTCAGAACTGTTTCGTCCAAGGTTATCCCGCCGGAATGCTCATTGAAGAAGTCCGATACCTGATGGAATTTACCCGGTTTTCTCGGCACATTTACGGTGACTGTTTTTCCAATCTGTGATTCATCAGGGGAGGAAAGAACATCGTAATAATATACATCAAACGGAATGGCTGTGAATATTATCTTGTCCTCACCAACCGGTGTTGTGTAACCCCAGGTTTCGGTTACCTCATGAGTGGTGGCGGTTCCCCAGTTGAATGAGTTTTCCACGGTAGTTTTAACTTCCGCTTCACCAAGCCCGAAAGGTGCATCAAACCCTACTCCCACCGTAAATCCGACATGGAATCCGTGGGAAGTTCCGGTTTCAGTGGATTGTCCTTCGATGGAACCGAATCCTGTACCCCCTACCGCGTCTCCGTTTATCTTCCTGAAGTACGGCGGAGAAGCTAAGACCGCCGCTATTATAGGATCGGTAAAGAGGAGCTCTTTCTCCCTGTACTCAAGCACGGCACTGTCATGGTCGACATTGGGAAGGCAAAGTATCACATCGGTTGGTGAGGGATCCACCTTAAAGCCTTCATTCAATTTGAGTGTACCGTCCGATGCTGTACTGAATATATATATTTGATCTGAATCGGCCGTTACGAAAAGAACATCATCCTTTTTGTCTCCCGTCACATCACCCACGCACATTGTATCGAGCAGGGGATAGTTGTCGCCGTAGTTGGCTCCCATAATCAATGCTTCATTTCCGTGGATTTCGTGGTAATCGATTTTACCGCTTTTTACCACATAAATATCCTGATAGGTCGCTATTTCGTCTTTTCCGTCTCCGTCTATATCTCCGCTGTCCACTCCTGTAAGGTAATGCTGAGGGCCAGTTTCATAATTATCGTTGCCGGCGGATTCCAAGAACTCAAATACCGGTTTAGAATCGGGACCCATCGTCGTATCGAGTACCAAAAGCATATGCCCCATTTCCTCTTTCCGACCGCTGAATGCGGTCTCCGGTAGTCCGTCCCCGTCAAAATCACCTGCAGCAACATCCGCGCAGAAAAGATAAACACTTTCTGCATCTGCGTCTGTCTGAATCTTTCCGGAAGAAATCGGCTCTGTCATTTGAGGGTGGTCTATAAGGTCATCATAGATGATGTATTCCCCCATGAGACCAGCGTTACCACTACCGACAGCAACCAGTATTTCGTCCTTCCCGTCGATGTCATAATCTCCCGAGGTAACCCTCAGGAACGTTTCACTATCCGGATCCGGGTCAGTTATCTGAGGTTCAGCCAATGACGCGAAATCAGTGTCATAATCATCGAATACCATAAATCTTCCGCCCACTGTCAGCGCGATTTCCGCTTTTCCGTCCCCGTCATAATCTCCGGACGTGATATCTTGACCCAGATAGGTGCGGCCTGCCGATCCTTCGAACATATCTTCAAGCCCGGGAACAGATACCCGCTTGACTTCTGTTGCCGTGGAACCATCGTAATCTACGATACGCAGCGCCAGCTCTTCCGAATTCAAGTAATAAACGGAAATAACAACTTCATCCAGACCGTCGCCGTCCACATCCGCGGCAACCCCTTTTTTAGGATGTCCCGTCGCCCAGTCCTGCTGAGTTTCCGGTTCCTGAAAAAGTACCTTGTAATTTTCGGTTTCGTCACCGAACAGGGTTTGATAACGACCCTCCTCCAACACACCGGCTGCGTAGATTTCACACTGTTTAAAGAGAACTCCGACTTTGGGTCCGATAGGATTATAGTTGTCGGGAAGCGGGTTCTGGTTCGGATCGCTTCTTTCTCCCAAGTCGGTATCCACACCCAGTTCTTCGAGCATTGTATTGTGGTCTTCATCACCGGCGCCGAATTGAAATAGATCGCAGCCGGTAATGATTAATAATAGAAATAATAGAATAAGTGTTAAAGCAGTCCCTTTCATCCCGAGCCTCCTTCAGGTGTTTTTAATTGACAGACCAGTGTACTGCTCCGTACGGTATTATGCAAGTACCGGTTTTGTACGCCGTATCCCGACTGGATCCGGTTTTCCGGCGCTGAAGAGCCTTCGTGTGAACGACGATGATCTTCTGGATTTTATCGATACCGTGGGCTGTATCCAGTATGATCCCCTCAATGTTACCGGACGTAACCCGGATCTGGTAGTACAAAGCAGGTGTCAAAGGGCTGATCTGAATACACTTTCCAATCTGCTGTATAAACGACGTATGCTGTATGACGGATGGGATAAAAATATGTCCGTAATCACTCTCAAAGACTGGGCTTTCTTTGAATCCAGGCGCGTAATGTATGAGAACCGCCATCGGGAGCATCTCGCCGCCTATAAGCATATAAAGAATTTGATACACGAAAAGATTCGGGAACAGGGATGGTGCTGTTCCCGGGATGTGGTAGTGGGTGAAAAAATCCGGTGGCCCTGGGGAAGGGCTGATGTCGGCCGAACCGTTTTTGAGAGTATGTTCAACCGCGGAGAATCTTTAGCGCGGCTCATCCGCTCAAAAGCAGTTATCAGGGCGGAAATTACAGGATTTTATTACCCTGCCCTCGGCAGCGCGGTTATGGACTGGAAAAAAGGCCGGCTCACCGTGCTGAACTGGTGGGATGAAGAGGCCGGAGGGATCGGTTCCTGTTCATCCTCTGCTTTGATTCACTGCTTGGAAGAGTTTGCCCGGTTCCTCGGTGCCGGAGAAATCGCGGGGGGACCGGATCTCCCGGAAGATCACCGAAAATTGATCGGGCGGTGCGCTTTATAGTCTGTTCCTTCAGCAGCACCGGAATACCGTGGAGCGGTCCCCGGACGTGTCCGTTTTTCCTTTCCGCGTCCGCCGCTGAAGCCGCGTAAGGGGCTTCCGGATTTAATTCCAATACCGAATTCAGTCCCTCCGGTCCGGTGTCATACCTGCTGATCCGGGAGAAATACTCAAGAACCAGCTCCCGGGACGTATATTCCCTGCTGTCCATTCCTTTCTGCATTTCGGATATAGTCGTTTCCTGGATATCTTTCATGGGCTGCCTCTTTTAATCAGTTAAAACGTTATTTTCGCGGTATCCAAGTTCTTCACCGGTTTCAGGATCAATATAGATCTTGCCGTAGATAATAGTTTTTACCGGCCCCGCGGCGTGTTTCGGGACGGTCAAAATCAGCTTGCCGCGGTGGGCGTCATATGATTCAATTACTCCGAGTTTTCGCACCAGCATATTCCGGCCGCACAATGCGGCAAGTAGACCGCCCTTTTCGCTTTCTTGGGAATCCGGTCTGCTTCCGATTTCACGCCTCCTTTTTAGCGGAATTGTACGGGGCTTGCGGGCGCTGAAGTATTCAGCAAATTTCTCCTGCCGGTATTCCTTCCGGCGGGACCGGGTCTTTGGCGTAACTTCAGGATTTGGCTGCATCACAATAACCGAAATATTCTTATCAATCTGATCGAGAATACTGTTTAATTCACTATTCCGCTGAATCGCTAAAATCAGCTCAGGTTTAACTGCTTTAACCGACTCAAGCTGGAATTGTGTTCCCCCATCACCGTCAATCCAGCCGGAGGAATCCACTATCAGCTTCCAGCTTTTCTTTTTTCCGATCCCGGACAAATGTCTGAGTGAATCTATGAACGGCTTCATGTTGTATGAAGGTGAGGTGGTACCGATAAAACGGTGATACTCCTTTTTACCGACCCGGAGTCCCAGGGTCGTGGGCGGACCGGCAACCGACTGTCCGGGATCGGCATCGAGATATCCGGTTCTTATCCGTTGATTGTCCGCTCCGAGGGCGCGGCACAAGGTTGTCTTTCCGGTATCCGGACCGCCCAATACGTAGATTGTCTTTATGTCGGCGAATATTGTCTTTACGGCGGTAAACACCGATTCTTCTGAAAGAAAAAATCTGATACTTATATCCTTTCCAGACGGCGTGAACAATCCTGACAGAACTGTGAGGATTTCTTGTCGGATACTATCGCTATATCCAATTTAACATGACTAAGACCGAAAATAAAGTTAAGGCATCCTGCATATCCTGCATAAAGATCTTCCTTTGTAACCAATAGCATATAATAATTCGGATCACGGAGATCCTGGAAGTGCTGCGCCAGTTCCGAGGCATTGTACTGGTTTCGGTGTCGACAGCCGGAGATTTTGATCTCCTTGCCGGAGTGAATTACCCTGATTAGATTAATGATATGGATGACCGAACAAAGACAGCGGAATTATTAATGAATGAATATGCCGAAAGAACCGGACTTTCGGGTGAAAACAGGCAGAAGCGGTACTTGTGGACGGACGCGTTTGGAGTCTGTAACTTTCTCGGGTTAGCCGAAGGGACTGGAAATAAAGAATATACCGCCAGAAGCAGAAAGCTTATAGAATCAGTACACAATACACTGGGTAAACACCGGCAGGACGACAGGCGAACGGGCTGGATCAGCGGATTATCCGACGGGGAAGGGCAGAGCCATCCTACCGCCGGCGGGCTGCGTATTGGAAAACCGATGAATGAACGGTCTCCGGATGAACCGTACGATTCCCGTACGGAATGGGACAGGGACGGTCAGTACTTCCACTATCTGACAAAGTGGATGCATGCCCTCGGGGCGGCGGGCATATCCTGGAAGGACACTGATCTTGTCCGGCAGGCGGCTGAACTCGCGCGGGCTGCGTTCCGGGGATTTACCTACAAATCCTATTCCGGAGACATCCGGATGTATTGGAAGATGAGTATTGATCTTTCGAGACCGCTGGTGCCGTCTATGGGGCACCATGATCCTTTGGACGGGCTTGCCGGCTTCTCCGGAATCCAAACTCATCTGAATCGGGATTATCTCTCTGCCGAAATAAACACCCTTTCAGATATATGCCGTGGAAGGGACTGGACAACAGACGACCCCCTGGGTATCGGCGGTCTATTATTTGACTGTTTCCGCCTTCTCTCAATTTCGCCAAGCAGTGGAACAGCAAAATCGGACATTTTGATGAAAGCTCTTAACGATGCCGTTGTTTCCTTAAAAACGTATTCCTCTTACCGGGAGGAGCTATCCGCATCCCGTCGGCTGGCATTCCGGGAGCTGGGGTTGTCTATTTCACTGCACGGCGCGCGTAAGATGACCGAGGCGGCTGAAGGAGTATCAGCCTCCGCCGCAAGGTTAGCAAAGCAAATAGAAAAATATTCATATATTAGTGATAAAATAGAAGAATTCTGGCTCAATAAAGAACACCGGAACACAAGGCTCTGGAGCGAGCATGAAGATATTAATTCGGTGATGCTCGCTTCGAGTCTTGTGCCGGAAGGATTTCTCAGGGTTTAGTTTTCCCTCTCCACCCAGTACGTGACCAGACTAAAACTCTGGTCATTAAACTGACGGGGGATCATCATCATTCCCCAGGTAAATGCTGTTTCAGACCATTTGTCTTCATCTTCGATACTGCCTACTACACCTTCAATGGAAAATCCTTCACTTATGGAGTGCTGACAGGCGTAGCCGTGATTGAATCCGGTGGTAAGTTCCGCTTCTCCGAAGAGCAGTCTGTAGGAGTAGGTATGGGAGGCGGTCAGGCTGTACTCGTAGGTGTCGAACCCGGTTTTATCTTCTTCATATGATATTGAGGTCTGGGCGCTTCCCTGGGGGACTTTCGCGGCACCGGAATAAAAAACCCCTGCTTCATCAGCGGCAAAACCGAGCATATCGTTTTTCGAGTAATAACTGAACGGGTCTCCGATGGTGTGGGTTATTAAGTCTTCGGGTATCCGGTCCTTTTCTTTTACCGATTTATTGTAGAAATCTACGGTTAAAAACAGCTGTTCCGGTTCCCTTGGCACATTGATTGTCATGTATTCGCCGACCGAATCCGGGTCGGGACCGGAGACAATTTCGTAGATATACATGTCGATTGGAACGGCGGTAACTATCACCATGTTATTTCCCGCGTCGGCGGAATATCCGTAATCCAACGAGGAAGAGACGGACTCGCCGTAGCCCCAGGCGAACTCATTTTCGACTGCTACCGAACGTCCTCCCCCGATGGACAGCACGTCGCAGACGGGGAGTGAAATTTCTACTTTGAAGCCTACAGCCACACCCACATTAAAGCCGTTATTAAACTCCCAGCTGTCCTCTTTTCCGCTTTTAATAGAGTAAGATGTTCCGCTGTTGTCGATATTCATGTGTTCATTATAGGGAGGAGAAGCCAAAACGGCCAGAATCGAGGGTTCCCCGAACCGCAGTTCCCGGTCCTGATATTTAATTACGAGACTGTCAGTGTCGGTGTTAGCCAGCACAACAGTGGGAAATGTTTTGTTCGCGTTTACTCCGATCCGGTAAAACTGGACATATTCTCCGGCTGAGTTTTTACCCCAAATAGTAAAGGCGTCGATATTCGATTTTGTGGAATCCCAATAATCCGACATGTCGGCAGTTTCAAAAAAGACAAGATCGTCGCATCCGTCGCCGGTAATATCTCCGGCCGCGGCGAGATCGTAAAACATGTCGTTTCTCCGCCAGGTATCTTCGTTGGGGGTATTGAATACCCCTTTAGCAAACGGCGTGAGGCTGCCGTCCGCGTATTTGAACGTTTTATCCATAACGTTCAGCTCATCGGTCCCGTCGCCGTCAAAATCACCGGTTACCACCCGGGGGACCCGGTAATTCATATGGTGATGAGAATAATTGCCCCATAATCCTTGTATTAACTGATAGGATGATGTGAGAAGTTCGGTTCCCTGAAACTCCCCGCTTGTTTCATTGTAGGGGTCAATTAAGGTGATATGACATTTAGAGTCATCACCGGTCAGGACTCCGGAGAACACAAGTTCATTCAGCCCGTTCCCGTCAACATCGCCGACGGCAAACTCGCCGGAGGAATACTGCTGGGTTCCGGTAAGACCCCCGTGAAATACCGATGCCGTTCCGGGATCGTCCCCCTCGGTAATTCCGAGTCCGTCGGCGGAGCCGGCAAAGATGTAGTAGTTCCCCCGTTTTCCCGGGGCCATTCCGTTTATTAGCACGAGATCGCAGAATCCGTCGCCGTTCAGATCTCCCGCTTCCACTCTGGTGTAAGGTCCTTCCTGAAACTTTATGCTTCCGGTAATATTCAGTTCATTATCCAGAATCAGCATGGTGTCGAAGAATGAGACCGCGAAATCGTCATAGCCGTCGTTGTCAAAATCACCCGCGGTGAAATCCCGGGAGGCGTACATGTGGAAAGCCCATATGGATGAAACTCCGCTGACTGAATCCAAACCGGTAAGGGAAGATGTGCTGACGAGTCCTGTTTTCCCGTCTATTATTCTGAAATTGAGGGCGTCATCATTCACCGCGTAAAAAACCGTCACAATCTCATCAAGGCCGTCACCGTTCATGTCCGCCGCCGCGGCTTTCTTTACGTGGATCATTGTATCTGTTCCCGGTTCGCTTAGGAGCTGGCTTAGTGAGTCAGACGGGTCCGCCGCCGAATGCGGAAATCCCGTACTCTCAGGATTATATTCCACCGGATATTCCAGCAGACTTTCCCGGGCCGTTTCTCCGGTGAAAACAGCACCGGCCTGGTAAACTTCATGTATGGTAAGAAAACTTTTGTTCACCGTGCCCATGGGATTATTGGTTTCCGCGGTCTCCTCGGGGTCCCCCAAATCAAGGGAAAATCCTAACCCGGTAAGAATTTCCTGGTTGGTTTTTTCTTCCAAGTCCGGGTACTCGGAGTCGGGATCACCCTGCTGATCTCCGGGTCCGGTAAGAAGGTCGCAGCCGGATAAAAGTAATCCTGTCAGCAGCACACAAAAAATTACAGTTAAAAATCCTTTTCGCATCAATTTTATCTCCTTTTTCAGCTGAGAAGGCAAATAACCGGTGAAAGAGGAGGGACTTCAATGGATAGATTCACTTTCCCGCCGTCCATTACCAGCTCTGCTTTCTGTTTTATCCCGGTTCCGTTCCAGCACGCGATGGAACTTAGGCCCGGCTTTAAACCGTATTTCTCCGGTTTGAAGACAATTTTTTTTCTTTCTTTAGTACTTGAAAGATTAAATGCCGTGAGCAGGCAGTTTCCGCTTCCGGGATCTGTATGCAGATGGGTAAGCGGATCTATACCGCGGAAGGTTCCGTGTATAAAAAACAGGTTGTGTTTTTTGTATAGTGTGACGGCTTTCCGCAATCTCTGAAACGCAGGATCTTCAGGATCGGCTATACCGCCGATGCCTAAATGTCTGACCGTCGAAGCATACCACCAGAATTGGAGCATTGAGTCGTTGTCACAGCTTGAATTGATATGAAGATACAGGGGTACAGAATAAGAAAGGTTATATTCATATAAAGATAGGGCTTTGCCTGAAAGGAGATCCTGCAGGGGGTTCCACATGTATTCGAATCCCCATAATTCATCGAAAGAATGGTCCTTATTTTCCTGGAAGTAGTATGGATGATAGTCGTTCAATCCGCCCCGTATCCGGTCATGAGCTTCTATAACCACATGGGGGTATTTCCTTTTAATATTCTGTATGACCCGGAACAAATTGTCCGCGTGGGTTTGTCTGAGCATGGGGACCTCATGACCGTGGTCATGGGAATGACAGCCCAGGGCGTCCATTCCGTATGCCGTAAAATCGAACATAAAGAAATCAGCCCCCTCCTCAGCCAGCTTCAGAAGACGGGTAGATTTTGTCTCTACCCAGTCATCGTTCGCGCAGAACCGGAACAGCAAGCCGTCGTCCGGATTCCTTTGTTTATTACCATTCCGGTCCCGCCAGTAAAATGTTTCCTTTTCCCGGGCGGACCAAAAATTCATCATCAGATGGAGGGCCAATTTAAGCCCGTACTCCGCATGAATTGTCCGGGCAAAATCCCGGAACGGTCCAAGCCGGTTATTGTCCCAAACCGTTGATCCCGGTTCGGTATCCCAGCCCGGATCAAGGTAGAGGCACTCCGCTCCGGCGGCTTTGGCCAGTTCAGCCTCCCTAAAAAGTTCGTCCCTGGTATAAAGCTTGAATTCGGTGCCTTCTGTAAAATACCCGGCAACTTCGGCGAACCATCCCAGGTTGTAGAGTTCATTCCAGTGCATTTTCGGATCATAATCTTCCGGAATGGCGTGTCCCTGCTGTTCCAGGAAATTCCGGTAGATTCCGGCGCCGTCTTCATATGAGCCGCTGAAAAAGGTGTACCGGGTTTTGCCGAAGGTATAGGTTTGTCCCGGCAAAAGACTCATGGAAAATTCCGGATCCTGCTTGTACTGGGCGGCTCCTCCGAAAATTACGGCGGTGTTTTCCTGCCCCCTGCCGGGCAGTATTTCGGGAAAGCGGCAAAACCGGGAAAATTCGATTTCATCGGGATTATACTTCCAGATCAGCATATTTGTTTCGGGGGTCCCCCATATCCACCCTTCCGCGCCGAATCCCGGTTTCAGGTTCACATCCCCGTCGTCGAAAGGCGCGTAAAGCAGATCGGAAGCCGTATACGAATTAAGCCGCCGGTCAAGGCGCTGGGAACAGTACCGCCGGAGGGGAAGTGATTCCAGACGCCAGGTGTCCATGTCTTCCTGCCAGCCGGTTTTTTTTGTAAAGAGCATCTTTCTGAAACCGAAGTTGATCTTTAAGGGTGACACTGTTTTATCTGTTCCGTTCGTCAAGGAGATTGTTTCGGTCAGGTAAGGCCCTTCACTACTAAAGGTGTGGATAAACCCGAGACCGTTTGAGAATTGTCCGGAGATCCGGAGTGATTTTTCTTCCTGTGACATGGTTCGAGATTCGAGGTGTATCGGTGTCTCCGGGGTGAGTAATTTCCGGATTGTTTCTACATCAATTTCTTCAGGAAAGGCTATTTCTTCCGGATCAGTATTATTTCCGGAGATTAAAATTCCGTAAAAATAATCGTAATCTGAAAAAATCCTTCCATTTTCTTTGTCTGAAAGCTGGTAATTATACTCTCCGGCTGTTGTTTCGGTTATTACGAGTTTAAACCGTTCTGTTTCAAGTGATGGCATCGGTGTTCCTCCAAGTCAGTCTGCGTTTTCCTGCGCCAGGATACTATTTACCCGGGTTTCATCATATCCCTTTAAAAAGAGCATTCCCGCGATCATCATCACCCCGCCGACTACCGCGGTTAAACGAACCCCCGTGGTATTCTGGGTACTCTTTCCCAGAAGAAGCAGAGACGGGAAAATCAAGTTACTCACCGCTATAGCAGCCTT
>CAYLLE010000093.1:0-14690 GCA_964384485.1 uncultured Spirochaetales bacterium
TATATGAAATTATGGCCTTTTCTTAACCACAAAAGGAGTTGACCGGGATTTGCTGATTAAGAACAGCTATTTCCGGTGATCACATTCGTATTAAAATTTATAAATTGTTTTATTGCAAGCAATTATGTGAATCGGGATCACCGGAAATAGCCGCTTTTCCGAGAAAAAATATGCGGCAATTCCCGGTCAATCCGATTTAAACTTATATATTATATGAAATTATGGCCGCTTCTCAATCACAGAAGGAGTTGACCGGGATTTGCTGGATTAAGAACAGCTATTTCCGGTGATAACCGGTCATGAAAAAAATTGACCGATTCTGAATTTGATGGTAAAATGTAACATCATGCGGCTAATATTTTCCCGGCGTTTACGGATAATATGTTTTTGCGCTCAGGCTGTAATCTGGCTCGCGGGATGCGGAAATGACGCGGAATCCGGCATGGGTTCCGAAAAGCTGATGTTCCCGATTCATATCGACTACCGGGCCTCGGTTGTTCCGTGGCTGATGCCGAATTCGGATAGAAATTACCTTCTGATCAGCGAATATGAACAAAAACTGGAAGATGAAACAAGAATATCTTTGAAGATGACAATTCGGGAGTGGGGAAAATCCTCGATCATTGGAAAAAACAGCAGCAGACCTGATTTAGTATTTCTGGATGGAGAAAGTCTGGTGCACCCGTTTTTATCCGGGGAGCAGGCGGCGGAAGTGAACGGTGTGGTTAATGAAAACGGTAAATATATCCACGAAAGATTTCCTGAGCCGTTTTGGAAATACCGGAAGCAGACCGGGAAAAATAGAGCCATTCCCCTGCACACGTACCAAGTCCGGTTTGAATACGGATTCTGGATTATCAAGAAAAGCTTCCTCCGGGAGCAAAATATTACCGTGGGGACCAACAGTGATCTTCTGGAACTTTTAAACCGGTGCGGTCCGGCTGATCCAGGCGATATCCGGAATTGGTACCGGAACTCCCGGGATGTGGCCTTACTGCTTTCTGCTGATCCGGAGTACAGCTGTTTCGATTTTCTTTCATCCCTGTTCGGTCTTGAGTTTACCGATCACCGGATGCTGCTGTTCGATCATTCCCGGACGGTATGGATGCTCCCGGACGAACTGGGTATTGAGAAACGGCGGCGGCTTCAAAACATCGCGTCCCTTTCTCCTGCCGTCTTCCGGCCCTCGTACGAAAATATTACCCGGGTTCCCTGGGCGGTAATGCATGTTCCGTATTTTATGTCTCTCTACCCGGTAAGCGGCTACCAGCTGGACCGGCTCAGAGATGAATTTAACAACGATGAGTACCTTGTTGTCCACGATTCAGAAATTGCTCCTCATCTTCCCAGCGAGAAGATTATCAGCTGTTTTATAATGGAAGATAATGAGAAAAATCCCCGGATCGTCCAGGCTTTAAATGGGATGCTCCGGAGTACGGTTCCTCAAAATCTTTTCCTCTTTAATATTGAACCCGATGGGAACGTGAACCAGGTGAAATTGCATGAAAAAATCGCGGTGCTGTATCATCCCTTGTTTTACCACTTTAAACATAATCTTCTCCGTTCCTTACGGTGTTTCTTTAATCCGAAATTTTTCCCCCGTTACGATATTTTTCCGGATTCCGCGGCTGAAGGATTCGACGATTTTACGGACAGGTTAGAATCCGGCACCCTGGCGGGGATGAATGTCTATGCCGATTTCCGGGATTATGTTATTGAAAAGGGGTATCTCAAGGTTGTGTATGATGAAAAAGAGGGAAAGGAGGTGGACCATTGGATTAGTTTTACCCCTCCCGTTCTCGGCCCGGAACTGTTAAGCTCTGTTTTATCTTCGGATCAAGAAGCCGATCGGCTGCTTGGACCGTATAACCAGGTTCTTCAGACGATCCGTACGGATCTGCAGGAGCGGACCGATCTTTTTCTCAAGCTGTATTTCAACGATTAAACAGCCGTTCATCCGGATGAAACGGTTCGGCTTCAAGAATTTTCACCCGGGAAAACCCGGGATGTTTCGGATTGACAAGCACGTTCCAGTCACCCCGGACCGGGGCTGAGGGCACCTGCATACAGAGTGTGCGGTTCCCGCGGACCCATTCCTCCCCAAGTACCGAGAGCTTTAGCGGCGGGGGATGACCCGCCCAGTCCGGCGGCAGGTCTTTCAGACTGATCCGGAAGCAGCCGGCATCTTCGGGGATACCGATCCGGGCAATCCAAAGATCCCGCGGCGCCAGGGGCATGGATAGATGTACCAGGGTTTCCACTGCTGCCAGTGCCCGGCTCTCCGCGGTATAGAGAAGGGGTGTCCCCTTTCGATTCCACCGGCCGCCGAACAGTCTGGCCCCTTCACCGGAAAGGTCCCTGATGTATTGCTCCTTGGCGATGCGGAATACGGTCATCAGGAAAAAACTCCGTGTTCGATTCTGCCGATTTCGTCCAGTACCATCTGAGCCCCGAACCGCGAAGAGAGCAGCTCCAGGGGAACCCGCTTGCCCAGGGCAACATTTGGGGAAGACATCCAGATCTGGAAATCATCCATGGTGTTGAATACTTCCTGTCCCCGGGAGTAGACCTCCGCTATCTGCAGAAGCTGTTCCGAGATTCCCTCGCTCAAAAGATCCGCCTCTTTTTTCCGCTGCAGAGTACGTTCTGTGGTGTGGAGGATCCGGGATAATGACCGGATGGTAAGGTTGGTATTTTTAACTAGAAAAGTGAGGGCGCGCTTGGGAAGTCCCCGTTTTCCGATTTCAAACAGGTCAAATTCGGTCCGTATTGTTCGGCCGATCACTTCTGGACCGCCTAAAAGCGCCTCGATAGAAATGGTATTCATCATAGATTCCTCCGACATATGTCTATTATAATAAGGACAATTGTCGTTTTTGGCAAGGGGTTTTTAAAACTCAGGAAATTAGATTGTCTTCACAGATTTTTAATTCCGGGGGATTTACGAAAATGAGAAAGCCGTGGACCTCAATTAAATATGAGCAAATAGAGTTTATCTATAATTGTTGTGTTTTTATGCCGTCCCGTGATATTATTACCCTGACATGCGGTTACCGATAACGTGTTCCATTATTCTGATCATGCTTTTCTGCTCGTTTTCCGCACCCGCCGGAGGTAAAAGGGAAATGACGGATTCCGCTTCCGGTCTCACCCTGTATAAACTCGGAAATAAGTTTATTCCCGGTATCCAAAAGGAACAGGATTCGGACATCCAAAAACGAATTCTCGAATTATCATCTGTCGATCTTGGTATTCTGGAATTAAGTCACTGGTATGCTTGGGGATTTAAGTTTCCTCAAACCGATTTCCGTTACAATTTTCTGCTCAATATAAACCGGTTCATTACAGACGAAAATAACCGGTTTCCTGATACTCCACTGTACTTTTCGTTAGAAAAAGGTGTATTCCAGCGGGGAAGCAGTCTTAAAGGGAAGAGTCCGCCCGATCTGGTGATTGAAGATTACGGTAATCTGTATCTCGATTCTAACAGGAGAGAACATTTTAAGCGTATGACGGAACAAAACCACTACTTTTCTGTTTCGGAACTTTTTGAACTGCTGCCGGCGCTGGAGTATAGTCATGGAAGAACCTTTTGGGAGGTTAATCAGCGTAAAACGGGGGGATATGGGATTCCGCTCTACTCTTTCCAGTTGACTGAGCTCCCCGGATTCTGGCTGATTCCCAAAGAAGTGCTCGAAAAAAGCGGGGTTCCCAAGATCCGCTCCCGGGATGATTTTCTCAGTTTTCTCAGGTCATTAGCTGAAGGGAACCCCCCGGGTCAGGGGAAAATACATACATCCGGAATACCGGCCGGCACAATTTGGATGGACATGTACGGAGACTTGATGCCGATCGAAATTGAAGCCCTTTCGGAAGGCAAAAGCAGGACTGTCTGGAAAAGCGAAGGGGAGATGGTCCGGCGTTCACGAAACCTGATTCCCACACCGTTCTATTATAAGCTTCCGGAGAGAAAAGTCATCAATATACTCGAATCCCCCCCTCCCGGCTTGCATGAATTTATGGATGTGATAAGAAAATTGAGTGAGAAGGGGATGATTGATCAAAATACGGAACCATCCGCTCCTCTCCGATTTATGGACGGCCGGATCTGTTTAGCCCAGTATATTCCCCGGGACCATGCCGGAAGTGTTCTCCAAAACCTTTGTACCGATCCGGAGCTTTTTAAAAGCGTAACAATTGTTCCGCTATCTCTCGGATTTGCCCCGAAAGCATCACTGACTCCCCGGTTTTTCCTGGCTGTGCCGCGGGAGACCTCCAATATGGACGGTATCATTTCCCTCTTTCGCACCCTCATCAATCCCGATTACTGGACCTACATCCGCTACGGTGAGAATCCTGAACTCTTTCCGGAGGAAAGCGCTCTTGAGATCCTTACCCGGAACTGCAACTATGAAAGCTACAATGGTTTGCTTCCCGATTCGCTGGCATATAATTTTTATATTGATGACCGTGTTCCCAATTCCTTCCGTCTGTTTCCCTTCGGCAAATCGGATCTGTGGTACTTAAACTATCAGGAGGATGAAGCTGACTGGAATTCGGTATACCAGAAATTTACCGCTGTTTTAATGGGCCTGGAGCAATTTTCTGCCGGTACGGCAGAAATCCTGGAGGCCGCGGGAAAGGACCTGGATAATCTGAGAATAGAAACCGATACACACATCCGGCGAGTGGAACAGCAGGGTCCCTTCGGACACATCCGTACCAGCAATTTCCGGTGATCACATTCGCATTCTTACATGGTGAATTGATTATTCATACTCTTTATCTCCGGGATGGATACCGCTCTTTTAATCGGGATCACCGGAAATTGCCGTTTTTCCGCGGAAAAAAATATGCGCAATTCCCGGTCAACCCGATCTAAATTTATATATTATATGTAATTATGGCCGCTTCTCAATCACAAAAGGAGTTGACCGGGATTTGCTGTATTATCAGTCATAAGAGAGTTTCTCCTTACGCCGATTGGGGTACCAGATTTTGCGGGCGGCCGCGATTCCCAGTTTGTCTGACAATGCCTGCGCAACGAGCAGGCGGTCGAAGGGATCACGATAATGCCAAAGTAAGTCTTTCACGCGTTAAAGGTGATCTTTTTTTATATCCAGCCATTGAACTCTATTTTCCGCCATCATATACTAGTGTTATAATCAATTTCATAAACAGTATCCCGTCCGATTTTTACAATCGGTCATGTATCGCCGAGGAGCAGAGAACGGGAAAATAATTCGATCAGATACTAAGGAAACCGCAACTTTATGTATAATATTGGAATTATAAATGTGTAGTAATAAAAAGAAAAACATATTAAAAGCTGTCAGGTTCGAGGAACCGGATTATATACCCATGACATTCCACATTAATGATGCATGCTGGAATCATTATTCACATGATGAGCTTTTTAACTTGATGGAATCACATAAGTTCCTATTCCCCGAATTTAAAAAACCTAAGGGTGATTTTAAACCGAATTTTCATGCGGCAGCAAGAAAGGATAATCCTTTCACTGACGACTGGGGCTGTGTGTGGGAAACGTCTGAAGATGGAATTACCGGAGTGGTAACGGTACATCCGCTGTCGGACTGGAGCAGCTTTCCCGGTTATCAGGCTCCTGATCCGGACAGGCGCATGGGACTCGGCCCCATAAACTGGAAGGCTGTAGAAACAGAAATAGAGAACACAAAGAAACAGGGAGGACTCGCCGTAGGCGGTCTCAGACACGGCCACACCTTTTTGCAAATATGTGATATCCGGGGCTATCAGAATGTGATTTTTGATATGGCTGATGATGACCCCAGGCTTAAAGAGCTGATATCCATGGTTGAGGATTTCAATATGCGGATAGTTAACCGGTACCTTAGCATGGATGTTGATATGATTACCTATGCCGAGGATTTAGGCATGCAAAATGGTCCCATGATTTCTCCGGAACATTTTAGAAAATTTATTAAACCCAGTTATAAAAAAATAATGGCTCCCGCACAAGAAAAAGGAACAATCATACATATGCATTCCGACGGATGCCTGCATGACCTTATTGATGACATTATGGAGGGGGGAGTTGATGTGATAAACCTTCAGGACCTGGTAAACGGTATTGACTGGATAGCTGACAAGCTGGGCGGCAAGGTTTGCGTTGAGTTGGATATCGATCGGCAGAACATAACCGCGAAAGGTACGCCGGAAATGATCGATAACTTAGTACGGGAAGAGGTAGAGAAACTCGGCAGCCGAAAAGGCGGGCTTATGATGATTTACGGCCTGTATCCCGGTATCCCCCTGAAAAATGTCAAGGCATTAATGGACGCAATGGAGAAATACGCGTTTTACCATTGAGATAACCAATAAAAAAGTGGAATCGGTATTATATACATCAGGAGTTTGATGGTTGAAATAAGAACCCATTCGCTTGCCATAGCTTTCCGTGACTGTATCATTCCCGGGATGGTTATCCCGGCTGTATAAAGCTGCGGACACACATATTGCAGACGCGGTGCGTCCCGAAGAAGTCCTAAGATCAGGACAGCATTAATCCGAGTGCAGCTCTAACTCTATATTGCTCCCCTCAGCTGATTTCTTTATGATACCCGGGGGGTAAAAAATGGAGACAAAGTACCGGATATTTATTGAAAACAGCGGTGGAAACCGGATAAAAGTTGCGAAAAATACAGGGCCGAACACCTATGAACTGGTTTGGATGTTCGGCCTTGACGGGAAAGACGAGCCGGTGGTCCTGCACAAGTTCTATTCACCGTCAAAATTTCTTATCATGGACTGGCACGGTGATCTCCGTGCGTGTGATGTGGAAACCAAAGAAACGATTTTCCGCCGGGATTTCAAGGCCGATCTGGACTGCCGTGCCCGGATTTCCCGGGACGGAACAAAGTTATACGTTTCCCATAGTACCGGGTACCGGAACACAACTTTAACTGTTCTCTCTCTGGACGATTTTTCTACGGAGGCGGAACATCCCCTGCCGAAACCCATCGATCTCGAATATGTCAGGGAACGGGGAGACGGAAAACTGCTATACTATTACCTTGACTGGAGTTGGGGTGAGGATACCGGGAGTGACAAGCGGAAGGTCTGGACCCACGGCTATCAGGTGGTGGATCCGGAAACCGGAGCAAACCGGAATTTTGTTCTACCGGATGCTCCGAAGGATAATTTCGAAGTTAAACCGCCGGTTCTTGATATCGGAAGAAATCTCGGTGCTGTTCAGGACTGGGGTAGTGTGGAAGTCAGTACCGGTCCCGACGGAGAGCCCCGGTTCACGGAGAACCTTGTTCTTTTCGACCTTACAGACTTTACCGTTCTCCGGAAAATACCGGTACGGGAGTACCTGACCAGCCATCTTACCTGCTTCGAGAAATCAGATGAAAAGACCGCCGCCGCGCTCATGAAGGAGCCGGGCACGGATGAATATGATGAGGCGGTTAAAGAATTGATGGAAAACCTTAACTCGACGCGGTTTTTACAAAATGAAGATGCCCTCTGGCTCTGCTGGCGTTCCGGGGTGGTTCGAAAGGTAAGTCTGGACGGTTCCCGGAGATCACCTCTGCTTGCCGCGGCCGAAGTCTCCGGGTACCGGAGCGATATGGGGCCGTTCGGGCTGCGTATGTTTCATACCTATCTGAAGTCGGTTCAGGATGATCATCTTGTTCTGCAGGAACACGGGAAACCCATGGTGCTGTCTTTAGAGGGTATCGATTTAAATAGTGATGAAGAATATATTCCTGTGACGCTCACCGAATTACCGGAAGATCAAGAAATCAATTTTGTTACCCCCAGAGGTTTTACCCGTCAGATGGAAGAGATGGGAAAGGCTGTTATAAAGGTTGATGATCTCGGCCAAACCGAATCTGTTCTGGAAGCCCTGGACCGGATCACGGTTCTCACGGAAGACATTGGAAGTATCCGGGACGGCTGGAAGCTGATATTTCTTGTCCGGGACAAGAAGGGAAAGAAGTGGCACGATGAGAAGTTTTTCCGGGAAGCGGCTAAGGCGGAGGGAGCGCTCGAAAAGATCCGCCGTGTTATCGGCAACTTCGCTTCCTACTCCGGGGCTGAGGGCCTTTATATCGATGAAGAGACAACCGCCCTGTGTTACGCCGTTCATTTCGCGGCATTGGCCGATCCGGAAGGAATCGATATCGCCCTCAAGTATCTGTCCGTTATCGATTTCGAACACGATGTTTACTGTCAGGAGACTCTCATTCCCGCACTGGTAGAGAAATACGGCGACACGAAATACGGCCCCCGGCTCCGAATCGGGATCGCCATGACCGATGCCATGGAAGCCGCGGATATGTATCTCTTTGATGAATTTCTAAATCCCTCTTCGGTCTTTAGGAAATGGTTTGAAGCGGGCGGTTCCCTGGAGATACCCGCTATTGTTGACGAAATGCTTTCTTTGGGATTGATGACCCGGAGTATCTTTGAATACGCTCCGGATGGTCTCGAACGGCTTCAGGCGGCTTTCGAGGGTGAGGAAGCTGAAGCGGCGGAAAAGGCAGCAGTCCAGGGGCTGGACCCGGATCTTTTAGGCTGGAATTATCTTAAACATGCGGAGAATCCGGAAGCGGGCCGCGACCTGGCAGGAAACGATATGAGTGAATACGACGAACCTCATCTCCGTGTTCTGGTTTTCGCCGGACTTGCCAATATGCTCTGTTTTCGTATTCTGGAGGATGATGTTCATGTGGCGGTACTGGGCGTCGAAAACCCCCGGGTAAAGAAGCTCCTGCCGGATCCTGTCGTATTCAGTAAGATCGGCGGTCTCATGCACCGGGTGGAAGGGGAAGAATTTCTCCGGCTTCCCGGACTCATGCAGTTCGGGGGCACGGAATTTTTTATCGATTATCTTACCTCGACTAAAATGAGTCCGGAGGATGTGGAACTCTTCAGAAGGGAATCCTGGAATATGAATCCTGCGGACTTGATCCTCAATCTGCCCCAAATTTATAGGGACCAGCCGGAGGATATTCTCTTCTTTATGCAGCCACCGTTTCACAGTACGAAACGGGAGCACTGGTCCGATTGGTTAATCCGTATGAAAGTTGATTCCGTCCTGGAACGGCTGACCCGGGGGATGCTGAATCAGCTCTCGGATTTCGCGCTGAAACTCGCGAAGCTTACCAAGAAATTGGATTTCCTCAGGGAACAGGAGGTGGAAGATCTCCGTTATACGATCGATTTTGTACTCAGGCAAAAATCGGGAGAACCGGAGACGCCTCCGCGATTCGATGGATTCATCCGGATTAACATGGACGGCACCGCGGAATATAACCGGACAAAGGAGGATTAAATGATTTACAAGCTGGAAGGACGGGTAAGCAAAAAATCAATCAAAACCGAGAGAATTTGACCATTCCATTGTTGATCAGGATAGGAGTAAGATATGTATTCGCAAAACGGGAAAGAGTAATTTTTCCGCCGGGCGGATAGTCTGGACCCTTTCGGAATACTGTTTCTTCCCCGCCTTGACTTTCCCCCTCCGAGCTGGTAACTCTATAATACATCTAGTTTCTAAAACTTACGGAAAGTGAATCTTTATGAAAGCAGAACAGGGAATATCCGTGCAGGGTATTTCGGTATTAACGGGGAAACCCGTTGAAATTACAGTCGCGGACGGCAGAATTGCCGATGTCCGTGATATTGAACAGACGGGAGACCTTCCGTATTGCGGACCCGGTTTCCTGGATATGCAGCTGAACGGCTACCGGGGCAGCGACTACAGCCTTCCCGATTTGAACCGGGAAGATATCGTCAAAATAATCAGGAGCCTGGAAGGGGCCGGGACGGTGTCTCATGTTCCTACCATTGTTACCCGGCCCCGGGAAATCATTCTCCGCAATCTGGAAGTGCTCGATCAGACGGTACAAGACAATGAGCTTGCCGCGGCTTCCATAGCCGGAATCCATTTGGAAGGACCCTATATTTCGGCCGAGGACGGTCCCCGGGGAGCCCATGACGCCGGGTATATACGTGATCCCGATTTTGATGAGTTTATGGAATGGCAGGAGGTTTCGGGAGGAAGGATCAAGATGATTACCCTGGCTCCGGAGCGGAAGGGGGCCATGGAATTTATCTCCCGAATTTCCGAAACCGGCGTGATTGCCGCCTTGGGTCACACCGGAGCGGAACCGGAAATAATCCGGGAAGCCGTTGCCGCGGGGGCCCGGTTCTCCACCCACCTGGGGAACGGCAATTACGACATGATCCACCGGTTCCGGAACAATATCTGGGAACAGCTCGCACGGGATGACCTTGTAACCGGGATGATGAGCGACGGGTTCCATCTTCCCCCGTCGGCGGTAAAAGTTTTTACCCGGGCGAAGGGAACGGACCGGATCGTTCTGGTCAGCGACGCCGCGTTGATGGGCGGTATGGAGCCGGGAGTTCACGAGTGGGGCAACATCAAGGTGCGGGTTTTCGATGACGGCCACCTGGGTGTGGAAGGTACCCCCTATTTGGCGGGGGCCGGGCATCTCCTGGATTGGGGATTGGCCCATTTTGTCAGATTTACCGGTCTTCCCCTCTCGGAAGGAGTAAAGCTCTGTACCAAGAATCCCGCGGATCTGCTTGGACTCCCCGAAAAAACCGGAACCCTTGAACCCGGCGCGCCCGGTGATGTCACCCTGTTCCGGTATACCCCGGAAATGGATAGAATAAAAATCGAACGGACCATAAAAGGAGGCAAGGAATGTCCCTGGACGTAACCATCATCGGCGGCGGGATGATCACCCACGATCTCATCCTTCCGTCGGTTTATCAATTGAGACGGGAAGGTAAAGCGGCGGAGGTGCATGTCTGCGCTCTCAATAATCCTCCCCTTACAATGCTCGCGGAATCGGAAGAGATTACCGGCGCGTTTCCGGAGCAGTCATTCATTCCCCATCCGGGACTCGACGCCGACCCGGATGAAAATTATCCCGACCTGTACAAAGAGGTTCTTGACGGCATGCGGCCCCGGCAGGCTGTGGTGGTGGCCATGCCCGATCAGCTTCATTATCAGGTGGTTAAGGACGCTCTGGAACGGGAACAGCATGTTCTCTGTGTGAAGCCCCTGGTTCTCAAACACGCCCAGGCGGAAGAGATTAGGGACCTTGCGTACAGGAAAGGGCTATTTGTGGGGGTGGAATACCACAAACGGTTCGACCGGAGAAGTCTCCTGGCCAAGCGGCAGTACGCCCTGGGCCATTTCGGAGAGTTCGTTATGGGTGAAGCCAAGATGATCGAGCCGTACCTCTACCGGTTTTCCAATTTCCAGAACTGGTTTACCACCGATAAGACCGACCCTTTTACCTATGTGGGCTGTCACTACGTGGACCTGGTGTACTATATAACCGGACTTAAGCCGGCAGAAATATCCGTCGCCGGGGTAAAGGGGAAGTTTCCAAACGGAAACGAAGGCTACATGTGGGCCAACGGCCGGGTAACCTTTGAGAACGGAGCTATCCTTTCTGTAACCGACGGACTGGGATATCCGGACGACGGGGCCGGCAGTAATGAACAGTGTCTGACCATGTTCTGCGAAGGTGACGGTAAATCGGGGATGATCAAACACAACGATCAGTTCCGCGGGGTCTCCCACAGCTACCTCGAAGGACTCGGTCCGGGAGGGACGAGATTCAATTTCGTGAATCCCGATTTTTACCGCCTCGTTCCCTGGGAAGGGGAGGGGTATAAACCGGTGGGATACGGTTTTGACTCCATCGCGGCTAATATCAGCGCCATGGTACGGATTGAGAACACCGCCAAGAACGCCGGATCTTCCGCCCTCGAGAAACGGCAGGAGCTGATCCGTGATATCGACGAGCGGGGCCTTATCGCGACCCCGGCAAACAGCTCTGTTAACGAGCTTGTAGTGGAGGCGACCCGGCTTTCCATCACCAGGGACGGCCTGCCCGTAAAAATCCTCTATGGGGATACCCCGCGGGTGGAACTGAGATAAGCGCCCGCTTCCGCCGGATTCCGGCAGGGCAAACCAACAGAAGAAAAGGAGCAAAACATGGCAGCAAAATACAGTCTGGAACCTCAGGAGGTTCCTCAGGTAAATACCAAATACAGAACGATAAAGACCAAGCTTCCCGTCCCTGAATCATTGGAAGTATTTAAAACACTGAGCCGGAGTGAACCCCGGTCAATGATGGGACAGCCTCCGATAGTCTGGGACAGGGCGGAAGGATTTCAGGTTTCCGACAGGTGGGGAAACACCTGGATCGACTGGTCCTCCGGTGTGCTTATCGCTAACGCCGGCCACGGAAGGAAAGAAATATCCGATGCTCTAAGGGAGTTGATCGACAAACCCCTGCTCTCGACCTACGTATTCGTTCATGAAAAACGGTCGGAACTGACCGGAATGCTTCAGGACCTAAGCCCGGATCCGGAGAACTATCAGGTGTTTCTCCTGTCCACCGGCAGTGAAGCAATCGAAAACGCCATCAAACTGGCCAAAACTTATGCCCTGGAAAAACACGGCAGGAAGAAAAAATACATCCTGTCCTTCAAGAACGCCTTTCACGGCCGGACCATGGGCGCCCAGCTGGCAGGAGGAATCGATAAACTCAAGACCTGGATAGTGGACGAAGGAAAAACCTTTATCCAGGTCCCCTTTCCCGACGGATTCAAGAACGAAGATACCTCCTTTGATCTGTTTCTGCGCGGCCTGAAGGAACAGGGGGTAAAGGGAGATGAAATCGCAGGTATCTTAACCGAGAGCTATCAGGGAGTGGGGCCGGATTTCCTTCCGGTGGAATACGCCCAAAAGATGGAGCAATTCGCGAAAGAACACGACATCGTCACGATTTATGATGAAGTCCAGGCCGGGTTCGGCCGTTCCGGTAAAATGTTTACCTATGAACATTACGGAGTTACTCCGGATATTGTTGTCTGCGGAAAGGGGATATCATCATCCCTGCCCATTTCCGCGGTTATCGGCAGAAAAGATATTATGGACCTCTACGCTCCCGGATCCATGACCAGTACCCACTCAGCCAGCCCGCTGCCGGTGGTGGCGGCCATAGAAAACCTGAAGCTTATCCACAAAGATAAGCTGGTGGAAAGGGCGGCGGAATTAGAGCCCGTTCTTATGGACAGCCTCCGGGAAACCGCGGACCGGTATCCGGACCGGCTGGCCTGCCTCCACGGTAAGGGACTGGTCGCCGGTATCCAGGCGGTGAAACCGGGAACAAAAGAGCCGGACCCGGACACCGCCCAGCGGATTAACGAGCGGTGCTTTCATAAAGGACTGCTGATGTTCGCCCCGGTGGGAGTCGGCGGTGAATGCCTGAAAATTTCGCCTCCCCTGATGATCTCCCGGGAAGCCCTGGAGGAATCGGTTCAGGTCTTTTCTGAAGCGGTGGATGAAATACTCGGCTGACCCCGTTTCCTGATCAGATAGCCTTCCTCCACAGGGACGGAAGGCTTTATGTATCCTCCCTTTTGATGTACCGTCTCTGAAACCGGAGCGCCGTCCTCATCGAACAGTTCGAACGCGGTGTCGGTGAGGAAGGGCACATCCGGGCCGATAAACTCGATGGTCTCTTCCCGGCTGAACCGGTTGTGGGTCTCCAGCCGGAACAAGCCGTTTCCGCGGTCCGGACCAACCGTGGCCAGAAACAGCCCTTCCCGCAGGTATGACCGGGAGGTGGGTTCCTCGATCTCCTCCCGCCCGAAGTAGAATCCGGTTGTGTATTCCCGCCTGCTCAGTCTGAACAGTTCGTCCCGGTAGGCGGGATCAGCTTCCGGATCATCCAGGAACTTCCGGTAAGCTCGGGTAACCAGGGCGGTGTAGTACACCGATTTCATCCGTCCCTCGATTTTTACCGCGTCCACACCCGCGGACCTTAGTTCCTCCAAATGGTCGATCATACAGATGTCCTTGCTGGACAGAATCGATGTGAATCCGTCACCTTCGTATACCGGCAGATATTCCCCCGGACGCTCCCGTTCCTCCAAAAGCCGGTATTCCCACCGGCAGGAATGGGCACACATCCCCTGGTTACCGGATCTGCCGGCCATCCATGCGCTGAGAAAACACCGTCCCGAATAGGCCAGACACATGGCGCCGTGAACAAATGCTTCCAATTCAACATCCGGTACTTCCTTTTTGATATCCGCGATTTCGGCGAGGGAAAGTTCCCGGCCCAGGATGATTCGGCTGAATCCGGCGTCCCGGTAGAACTTCACCGTTTCGGCATTGATGCAGTTCGCCTGGGTGGACAGATGGAGCTGGGTATGGGGAAAAGCTTTCCGGAGAATTCCGATTACCCCGGGGTCGCTCACGATGAAGGCGTCGAAGGGAAACCGGGAAATTTGTTCCAGCTGGGTCTGCAGCCGTTTGAGATCTCCCGGATGAAAATAGATGTTCATGGCGCAGTAAAGTTTCTTGCCGCCTTTAATCCGCGCGACTTCGCCGGCTTGTTCCGGAGGAAAATTATCCGCCTTTGCCCGGAGGGAAAAGCTGGAGAGGCCGACATACGCGGCGTCGGCGCCGTACCGGTACGCGGCTTTGAGTTTTTCGATATTTCCGGCGGGGGAAAGCAGTTCCAATTGACGTCTCCGTTTTGTTTGATGGAATTATTCTACCATTATTGCTTGGGACTGTCACAGCAAATCCCGGTGATCCCGATTTATGTAATTGATCGAAATAAGCAGAAGACCTTTTCTCA
>CAYLLE010000094.1:0-14658 GCA_964384485.1 uncultured Spirochaetales bacterium
ATATGAAATTATTGCCTATTCTCAATCACAGAAGGAGTTGACCGGGATTTGCTGGTTCTGCCGGAAGTTTTTTACGGCAGTTATTGCAGATTTCATAAAATATTTCTTGACCCGGGGGAAGCATTTAATTAGGGTCTAGGTAATGAAAAAACTCTTCTTGATTCCCATTGCCTTACTACTCATTATATCATGTTCCGAACCGAACTCTGTTTTTTTTGTTGATCCTTATCTGTCAGAAGTTCTGGATTCAGAGAAAAATATTGCACGGCGAATCACCGGTATCAACAGAAGATATGAAGAAGAAATACAGGTTGTTCCTCTTGATCTTAACTCGTCATTCACCGACCAAATTTCAGCTTTTTTAGAAAACAATCCGTTTACTGTGGTTTTTTTGGGACCTTTTCCCGGAAAAACAGTACCCGAAATATCGAATTCCTATCCGGAAACCCTTTTTACCGTGATCGGCGCTGATTTTAACTCGCTGGAAGAAAATATTGTGTATGTCATAACGGACCGAACGGAGGCATTCCGCTCTGCCGGTCTATATGCAAGGGATTATCTTGATAACTGGGATGAATCCGGATCTGCTGCTATTGGAGTCTATTTTACGGTGGATTCACCGGAACGGGAGCGGGAACTGCAGGCCTTCCTCGAGGGAGCTGGAGAGGTTGTTCTCCATGATTTTAAAGGCAGACCGAACAGGAACAGTCTTTTATCCTTAATAAACGCGGATTTGGCGGCCGGAATATCACTCTTTTTATTTGCCTGTCCCGATTTTAACAGTTTTTGTCTCGAGACTGCCTTGGAAGAAGAGGGTAATCGGATAATCACGGAAAACTGGAATTCTCTGGATTACTTCTCTGAAAATATAATCGCTTCTATAGAAGAAAATCCTTATATAGGAATCGAAGGCATGCTGATGATTCGGGAAAGCAGTGATTTCCCGAAAAAAATCGTGGTACCGGCGGAAGTAGTGGATGGATACGGAAAGCCGCTTCCCCGGCAGAAAAAAGATTAAAGATTAAAGGGTAAGGTGCAGACAATTTAAACGGATGAATAGACGGCGATCAAAATAGAGATCGTAAGGAAAAATGTTTGACAAAGGAATGGGGGGGAAATATAATTCAGTGTGTGGCTAATAATTTCGTTAGGATGACGGCAATATTTTGCATCAGATTCTGAATTTACTTCACCATACAGTAAAAATTATGGCAGTTTTATTAGATTTAGAAATTACGGGTCCGCATCCGCTGCGGATTCTGAAAACTGAAAAGAATTAAAGGAGTTCCATATGAAACGAGGCGGTCCCTGCATATCGTTTATTTTATTCCTGCTCTTTATTGCGGCGGTTCCGGTTTTTACCGATGAGATAACGACCAGTTATCAATCGGTAATCGTAGAATCATTTGATACCCCGGAAGAGAGCAGATGGGTAGCCCAAGGCAGCAAATTCGCTACAGTTGTTGAAAACGAAGACGGGAAAGTTGTATATCCCCGGTTCGGATTTTTCAAAGAATATCCGGATGCCTTATACCGGCGGCCGAAAGAAGAAGACGTTCTTTTATCTTTCGGGGTTCACGGGAAGTTCGACCGCAAAGGATATAACTACATAGAACTTATTCCGGTGGAACAGGAAAATGACGAGGACGATAAACCCGTGCCGAGAGCCATAGCCCTCCCCGGAAGAGTAGCGTCGATGGATTTGTGGGTTTGGGGATCAAATCTTAGTTATTATATTGAAGCGCATGTCAGAGATCACCGCGGAATCGTTCATGTTCTGAAGATGGGTGATTTGGATTATCTGGGCTGGAGAAATCTTCAGACCGCAATTCCCACCTACATTCCCCAGTCGGTTACCCATGCACCGCTGTTTCGAGGTCTTGAACTGGTCAAGCTGGTTGTCTGGACCCATCCTACCGAGCGGGTAGAGGATTTTTTCATATATTTTGATCAGCTCAAGATTTTTACGGATGTCTTTGAAAATCCATTTGACGGTGATGATCTTGCCGATCCGGAATATGTAAACGACATTTGGACTAACGCTGAAAGCAGCGGCAGTCCGGAGAATTAAAGGAGATATGAGGATGAAACGATTAATAATAATACCGATCTTATTAGCTGTCGCCCTTACCGGATTTTCTCAGCAGCTTACCGGTGTGGGTGAGCCGGATCCGGAAACACTGGGAACGGATACCGCGCAGCAGAAACTGCAGGAGCTGTCCGTATCCAAGTTTGAAGATCAGGGGTTCTGGCGGGTTCACATTTCCCAGGATGACGGTCTCATTAGCATGCGGCGGTTTGAAGGGGCGCCTGCTGCCAAGGAACCGATTCCGGAGGAGCAGTCCTTAGGTATTGCTGAACGGGATATGTACGTATTAGGCGCAAAGACAAACTTTTACAGGAGATCCTCATCTTCTTTTTCCATCGAACCGGTTAAACCTCTGGCAGTGCCCGGAATCGTGAAAACTGTTTCTGTATGGGTTGTAGGACGAAATACTCCCCACAACCTTGTTCTTTTACTTAAAGATCACTTTGGTCATTACATTGAACTCAACATGGGGAAATTAAATTTTACCGGATGGAAAAAAATGACCGTTGCGATTCCTCCTTCCATTGTGCAGCAGGATTACCATTATCAGCATAAAATGGGACTGCAGATAATCGGATTCAGGGTTGATTGTGACCTTCTGGAAACATATGGAACCTACTACATCTATTTTGATGATCTGCGGGCAACAACCGACCTCTTCGCCGAAGAGGCCCGTGATCCTGATGATATGGTAGACGGCTGGTAAGTTCATTCATGTGAAGATAACAGGCTGTCCGGGATCTATGCAGGTTCTCCGGACAGCCTTTTTTTATTAATCCAAATGAAGGATCTGTACAAAGTTTGTGTATATTGCTTCGGCTAAATGCTCTACCGATTTTCGACGAAGGAGGGCAAGTTCCTTGTAAGTGTACATTATCAAACCGGGATGGTTTTTTTCCTTTCGAACCGGCTGGGGAGAGAGAAAGGGCGCGTCGGTTTCCGCAAGAATCATGTCTTCTGGAATTTTCGCCGCCGTTTCCCGGATATCGTCAGAGCCTTTATAGGTGACGTTGCCGGCAAAAGATATAAGAAATCCGAGATTCATGAATTTTTTTGCCCACTTATAATCGGAAGAATAACAATGCATAATTCCGCCGTTAGGCGGTTTCTTTTCACTCAGGATAGAATACACTTCTTCGTCCGCTTCCCGGTTATGAATAACCAGGGGAAGACCAAAATCCATAGCCCGGTCGATATGAAACCGGAAGAGTTTTTCCTGTTCTTCCTTAGGAACATTATTCCGGTAGTTATCAATACCTGTTTCACCAACAGCCGCCACTCTGGGGTTCCTAATATAAAGCACAAATCTATTGATCAAATCCATCGGATCTTCCCGCGCCCCCTCCAGGGAATGAATGCCTACGGCCCAGTGAATCCAGGGAAAATTTTCCGTAAGCAGGATGTGCTGTTTAAAGTCGTCGGGTGAGATGCAAATATCGAGGCCCGCCTTAACAGTACCTCCAAAATTGTTAGCAGCCATTTCTTTAAAATCGATTCCCTGCTCCTGCATGGTAACCGAATGGAAATGAGAATCAATAAGCTGCGGATCGGTAGTTGAGGTCATATAATGCTCCTTGGATCTTTGTGTAAACTATTTTAACCATTTGTGCAATTCCATTATATCGGCAGCAGCTGCGGGAGAACAAGGATGAAGCGTGCACCGTCCGAATATTCCGGATCGATATAAAGTTCACCGCCGTGCCTTTCCGCGATTTCTCTGCTGATGGCGAGTCCTAATCCTGTGCCGCCCAAATCCCTGTTTCTGGATTTCTCTACCCGGTAAAATCTCTGGAAGACAAGGTGGTGTTCTTCTCCCGGTACCCCCGGACCTTGATCCGTAACAGAGATAAAGACCTTGCCGGAGTGTTCTTCGCATGAAATAAACACCGCGCTGCCTTCGGGGGCGTACCGGAGAGCATTGCTGAGCAAATTAGAAAAAAGCCGGATGAGCTGTTCCTTGTCGCCTTTTATAACGGTATCCGGTTTTATTGCTGCCTGAATATCTACCCCTAAACGTTTTGCCGCGGGATCAAAATTTTCTATAATAAAATTGAGTAATTCTTTGATATCAATCCTGATAAAATGCATGAAGAAATTATTTTCATCCGCCTTGGCAAGGGCTCCTAGTTCCGAAACAAGATTCCCCAGTCTGACCGATTCCTCATGCAAGGTTTTTATACGGGAACGGTCCATCGGGTATATCCCTTCGAGCATCATCTCCAGGGTTCCCTGAATCAGGGAGATGGGCGTCCGCAGTTCATGAGCCGAATCCGCGATAATCCGTTTCTGTTGTGACCTGCTCAGTTTCAGGGCATCGAGCATACTGTTGAACCGGTACCCTAGATGACCGATTTCGTCTTTCTGTGATTCAGGGACCCTTACATCCAGATCACCCCGCGTCACTTTTTCGCTGGCCTCGATCAATTTCAGAAGCGGTTCGGTTAGTTTAGTCAGCGTGAGAGTACCGGCTGCTAAGGCAATAAATGCCGAAAGTACTCCGACCAAAATCACGGAAAATGTTATTGTCCGGAGGAACAGGCTGTCTTCCGGGGCAAGATCTTTTCCGATCATAGAACCTACGAAGAGATATCCCACGGTCTCCCCGTCAACAGTTATCTCCTTTCCCGACGACAATTTGCGTCCGGTTTTTGTACCGGGAAGGGCGGGAGGTCCGGCGGGGGACATTCCCGCGGTTGCGGCCACAATTCTTCCCTTCCGATCGGTTACAATTATCCTCAGAAGCGGTTCAGCGGCCCAATGGAGGGGAGTGTTCCGCATTCTCCCCATGCCTTTTTGGGGCATTTCCCGATGGAGTAGATTATCCAATCCGCTCCAGGAGCCCGTGTTACGGTAATAAGACGCGAAAAAATCCGTCAATCCTTCCGCCCGCCGCAGATCGGCATTCCGTACTAAAATTTTGTAGCGGTTAACCGTAACAAGATTGATCGTAACAACCATGGCGGTTGTAAGAAGGAGAATTGTGAGAATCAGTATTGCCGTCAGTCTAACCTGAAGACCTCCACGAATCATTGTTCCTCCCTGAACCGGTACCCGAATCCCCACACTGTTTCTACATATGAAAAATTTTTTTCGTTTTTTCCCAATTTTTTCCTGATGTTTTTAATGTGTACATCCACCGTTCGTTCGTATCCCTCGAAGCCCATATCCTGTACCGCGGAGAGTATATCTGCCCGGGAGAAAACCTTTCCCGGATACCGCATAAGCAATGATATTATATCGAACTGATGGGAGGTCAGATCGATGTTTTTGCTGTTTTTTGTGAGTATTCTTTTTTCGGGATAAAGTGTAAGGTCGAAACGGGAAACAGTACCATTCGGTTTGCTTCCACTATGGCTGAGTTCTCCTCTGCTCCTGCGAAGGAGAGCTCTGACCCTGGCTGCCAGTTCTTTCATGCTGAACGGTTTTGTCATATAATCATCCGCGCCCAGTTCTAAACCCATTAGTTTATCCGATTCCTGGTCTCTGGCTGTGAGCATGATAACCGGAAGGTCGTGTTCTTCGCGGATTTTCCGGAGGACTTCGATTCCGTCTATTCCGGGCAGCATGATGTCCAGTACAGCTATATCATATTCTTTCGCCTGTACTTCTTTTACTGCCGTTAAACCGTCATGTACGCCGGTAACGGTAAAACCCAAGGCATTCAGATAGTCATGAATCATCGTATTCAGTTTTTTTTCATCTTCCGCGAGAAGGATCTTCATACCGCGTATTTTACCGTATTTCCGGGGAATTAAGAAGGCGGTAAGTTTTCCGGCAGCAATTTCCGGTGAATCCATTGATTCACCTTGATTTACTCCGTATCATACTTCTATGAAAGAAAATATTCTCTGTATTGATGTTGGAACTTCTACCGTTAAAGGGGCATGTATTTCCCCGGAGGGTGAGCTTCTTTCCTTTGCGGCTGAACATTCCCAAACCGGTCAAACCCACGCACAGGAAGAGACTGACCCGAGGCAATGGATCAGGAAGGTCCGCAGCATAAGCGGAAAACTCAAATATACCAGGAATACCATTGCCGTGGCGGTAAGCGGCCACGGTCCCACCTTTGTTCCGATAAGCGGCCAGGGACAGCCCACAGGAGCCGCGATAATGTGGCATTCCGGCGACGAGTTCCGGATCAAAAATGATTCGTCCTTATTCCTGCCGAAAGCAGCTTGGTATAAAGATACCCATCCAAAGGCGTACGACCGGACAGCATGTTTTCTTCCCTGTCCCGAATACATCAATTTCTATTTGACGGGTGAAATGGCAGCGGTAATACCTCAAGACAAATTCATCCCGTACCTATGGCAAGCCGAATCTTTGAGCCGGTATCAGCTTGATCCGGAAAAATTCCCTCCTTTCATCCGGATTGGTGAAAAAGTAGGCACTGTTAATAACGCAGCGGCAGAGGAAACGGGAATTCCCCCGGGTATACCCGTTGCCCCCTGCGGACCTGATTTCCTTATGAGCCTCATCGGGACCGCGTCGGTTTTACCGGGAAGGACATGCGACCGGGCCGGTACTTCCGAAGGCATCAATCATTGCGCCGAAATAGCGGTTACCGATCCCCGGTTCCGGGTTCTTCCGCATGCCGTTCCCGGACTATACAACATTGCCGGTATCCTCTCTTCTACCGGAAGACTATTCGAGTGGTACCGGGGCATATCCGGTCAAAAAGATACCGATTACCGGGAGATGATGGCCGATATTCTGCAGGCGAAACGGGATGAAATGCATTTTTTCCCGACTACCCACCGGGGGGCAAGCTGGGAGTTTATCCGCGGAACATTCACCGGACTCGGTGTCCAGCACGGAAAACGGGAACTTGGACAGGCGGTGGTGGAATCAATCGGGTTCGCCGTAAGAGATACGGTGGAGCTGATAGAACGGAGCGGATTTTCTGTGGACACCCTGAGGATCTCGGGCGGACAGGGGAAGAATCCGATATGGAATCAGATGAAGTCGGACATTACGGGTAAGAGGATTCTAGTCCCGCTAATCCATGATGGAGAGCTTCTGGGAAATTGTATTTCCGCCGCGGTGATGCTGGGATATGATACTGATATCGCCCAGGGAGCCCTCCGGCTTGTTTCATTTTCCGAGGAATACACACCGGATCCCGGAAAACACCGGTTTTATTCCGAGTTGTTTACTGATTACATGGATCAGTTTTCCCGAATCCTGAAGGGGAGTTAGACGGTAGTTTTTCTTGAATTTGACCTGTAATAAATTACAGCTTATGATTGAAATAGGAACAGTAAATGGCAGTTCAAATAAATTATGAAGATAATATTTTTTATCTAACAACTCAGATCCGGAATTTAAAGAACGGGATAAAACTGGATATTGATCCCGATTTTTTTAAAGATAAGTTTGTGGAAGATATTCTCTTTATAGATTCCGGTCTCCGGAAAATATACCAAAGCCTGACCAGAAACGTTTATCTTATCCACCGGAATGATTACCTCCGAAGTCTTCAGCGGGCTAAAAAAGCATTCGTTGTGTTTATGGAAGAGATTGAGTCAGACGCGTCTCCGTTCTGTGCTAAATTGTCTCCTTTCCGTAAACAGCTTTCCGCGTCCAAAGATACGCAGCAGAATGAGATCAAGGAAATACATCAGCAGCTTAACAGCGGCAATGACGCCTCCGTTGTTTCAAACGGGGAGGATGTAGTCTCTCAGGAAGAGTATCAATTCCTGTTTAAAGCAGGAGAGGAAGGGGAGGTTTAGGATTACGGGAGAAGTGAAAGGAGTTCCTCCTTACCGATTGTATCCACTTCCGTTTGGTCCAGCCACTCATCTTTAATATATCCCCATTCAGCAAGTTTCGGTTTTATCCGGTTGTCTGTGTTTCCTAAAAGGTGATCGATCTGATCGTCGATAAAAACTGCCCTGTCTGTATCCGTTAACAACGTCCCGATTATGGAGAGTTTCCTCTCTTTCCCGGAATCTATTATCCGATCTGCCGGCCACCGGATGTTGTTTGAATTGAGAATCTCTGCCAGGAATGAGCTTTTTTTTGTTGAGATGATAGTATATTCCGGCTCCCGTACAGCCGCTTTTAAACCGGGGATAAAACATTCGAACAGCGGGTTCAATGAAATCCAGAACTCCCGGTGGTTCTCTAGAAGGAATTCTCTGACCGAATAAAAGGCTTCTCTATAGCCGGCCATCGTTTCAGAACCGATGTGTTCCTGGAGATCGTCCAAATCTTTCTGGCTGGTCAGCGGGATACCCTTATCCAGGGCTTTCTGCAGCAAAACATAATCCGCTCCGGTTCTGATCAAAGGACGGTATGTATAAAATTTTTCTTTTACTTGGCAGGGGATTGAATTTACCGGCTCCAGAGTTCTTACGCTGTGGTACGCGAGCCATGAACTCACGAAACATTCCTGAACCGAATCACAGAGGACACCGTCGAAATCAAGGAAAACCTGTACTGACTTCATGCTGCTATGATCTACTGCCGGAAAGGAATGGTTTTACCGGAATCCGCGGCTTCCCGCGTACGGATCGCCAGTTCATGAATGCCGAAGGTGTCGTCCATGGTGTACCGAGGCACTGCAGTGCCCCGGATGCTTCCGATGAAATCACCGAAAAGAGAGACCGGCGGCTCTTTTACGAGTACGGATTCCGGGTTATTACCGGAAAGAAGCCGGGCCTCTTCCCGCATCACTTCAACTACGCCGTTCTCTCCGGCAACCCTGATCCGGTCGTCACCGTGTGTCGGAGCGCCGGCGGGCCGGAAATAGTCCACATTCGCGGCAGCACTGCCGGAATTCTCCAGCCGGTAAAGGATATGTGCCGAACTTTCAAGTTCTCCGTGTCCCCGGTTACCTTTTACGGTGTGGTTTGCGGTCACTGTTTCAATTTTCCCCCCGGTAAACCAGTAGATCCAGTCTATGGCGTGGATCCCGACCCAGAGAATCGTGCTGCCGTAGGTTTCCCTGTGCCGGTAGAATTCGGGACGACTGCCCAATTTGTACGACTTCTGTGCATTGATGAGGAGGGGTTCACCGATTTTTCCTTTCTCAACCGCTTCGTAGGCGGCCCAGAAATCGGGATGATACCGGTAAGGGAGCATGGAAATTATTTTCACGTTATTTTTATCTGCCAGGCCCCGGAGCCGTTCCAATTCAGAGTGTTTGAAGGCGATCGGTTTTTCGACAAAGACATGAATGCCCCGCTCCATACATTCCGCCGCGATTGAACCGTTTAAATGAAACTGCGTGGCAATAACCGCGGTTTCCGGATTTTCTGCCGTGAGCATTTCACGGTAATTATCGTATAATTTTGTACCATGACCTTTCATGCTGGACGAATAAAACCCGGAAACATCTTCATCAGCTGCTCCCGGGGCCAGACCGGAAAAAATTATATCGGGATTTGTTTTTTTTGCCTCCAGGGCATATCCCATATGTCCTGCGGATCCAATGATTACTGTTTTCATATCTTAAACCTACCGAACCCGGCGGATGGTGTCAATGAAACTTTGAGAGTTCCAAGCAATCACATATATCGGCATCACCGGGAATGGCCGTGTGAGCTCCGGTGGACCCGGACGGATGATAATGGTAGTATTCCTGTATGGGAGATAGAAATACCGCCTCGGCTGAATATTTTATCAAAAACCTGCCGAATGTTTCCGTAGACAGGATACGGTATTTTTTGAACAATCTTCCTCCCCGGTATTTTGATACTTTTCCGCTGCAGGATCAGCTTATTCATCTTGATTTTCTCAATGGATTAACCGAATCGGATCCGTACCGGGTATCCGCTGAGGAAAACACCGATGGAACGGTAAGTCTTGCCATCATTTCCTTTGATTTCCCTTCTGAGTTTTCTATCGTAACCGGATTGCTGGGTATTTTAGGTATGAACATCCAATCCGGTGACGCCTTTACTTTAGGAATGTTTCCGGACGAGGGAGCCGGGAAGGGGAGCCGAAAAACCGGCAGGGATTTGATGCTCAGGAGATGGGGAGCCTCCTCATTTAAATCCGTGGAGCCGGGGGGGCGGAGAAAAATAATTGACCGGTTTACCGGTACTTTGAGCCTGGATATATCGGGTGAGTTATTCAAAGAAAAGTTTACCGAAAAGTTTGACCGGTTCAGTTCCCTGACCGCGGATTCTTCTCCACAGGCGGTGGAGCAGGTAAAAGAAATCATAAGTGATGAAGTGGCTGTTTCATTGTCGAAGCAGCAGATTCAGACAGGGAAAGCCCTTTATCCGGTAGAGATCAATTTTTTTCCGGAACAGGATACGGAAGAAACAACTTCGGTCGAGATTATCTCTGAAGACACCCCCTTTTTTCTGTACGCTTTGTCATCAGCATTGGCGCTTAAAGGTATTTCTATAGAACATGTCCGTATCACGACCCGAAACGGTATCGCCACCGATCTGTTCGAGATTGCGGATTCCTCCGGCAAGCCTATTCTCCATGACGCTGATCTCCGGGAGCTTAAGCTATCTATCCTGTTTACCAAGCAGTTCACCTATTTCCTTCCAAACGCTCCGGATCCTTACGCGGCTCTTAGAAGATTTGAGACGCTGTCACGAGAATTGATCGGGATGGAGAACATAGCACAGCTGGAAGAAAATGTGTCCCGGCCGACATTTTTTAAAGATCTGGCCAAGCTTTTGGGGGCCAGCGATTTTTTATGGGAAGATTTTATCCGGACCCAGTATGAAAACATCATTCCATTACTAAGGAAAGATACAGGAAATTTCAGCAGGTACCTTACTGCCGGAAAAACCGAGGAAGAAATAATCAAGCTGACACAGGAAGCTCAAAATATAGACGAAAAAAAACGGGTTCTGAATGAATACAAAGACCGGGAAATTTATCTTATCGATCTGGATCATATCATAGGCGGTAAGGATTTTTTCACTCTCAGCACGGGATTGACCAACCTGGCGGAAGGGATCATCAGGGCGGCGCTGCGGATCGCAGGAGATGAGACCGCGGCACGGTACGGTTATCCAAGGACTGCCGCCGGATTAGAGGCCGCTTACGCGGTTACGGCCCTTGGAAAACTGGGCGGCCGGGGACTGGGATACGCTTCCGACCTGGAACTTCTGTTTATATACAGCGATAACGGTACCACCGACGGTCCCGAGCAGGTATCGAACGCTATTTTTTTTGAACAATTCTTTCGACAGACCGTTCATATGATAGAAGCAAAGCGGGAAGGGATATTCCAGATTGATCTGCGTCTCCGGCCTCATGGCAACGCCGGACCCATAGCGGTCAGTCTTGACCGGTTCATCAGTTACTACTCTGTGACCGGTGACTCCCGGAGTTACGAACGGCTTGCGCTGACCATGCTCCGGTGCATCGCGGGTGATCCGAAACTTGGGCAGCGGATTGAGTCGATTAGGGATAGGATTCTCTACTCTACCGGCAGTATTGATTTGGAAGAACTCCGGGATCTGAGGCGGATTCAGTTTCAGGAGAAAACAAAAGAAGGGGCTAATGCCAAGTTCAGTCCCGGCGGCCTGGTAGATTTAGAGTACACCCTGCAGATTCTCATGATCAGATACGGAATGGAAAATCCTTCACTCCGCACGACGGATATGCATAAGGCGCTGCTCAAATTCGGACAGACCGGAATCATCGATCCTGAAGAGGCCGGGCAGCTTCAGAAGGCGTACGGTTTTCTTCGAAGTCTCATCAATTCACTAAGGATGCTCAGAGGAAACGCCAGGGATCTTTTCCTGCCGGAACGGAATTCCTCTGAATACATTCACCTCGCCAGGCGGATGGGGTATCAGGGGGCCGATTCTTTATCACCGGCCGAACAGCTTCAGCTGGATTTCCAGCGGCGTACTGCCGAAATTCGACGGTTTATCGAACAGTACCTCGGCCGCGAATCAATACCGGGTCCCCCCCAGGGAAACGCGGCCGACCTTGTGCTGAACGATAAGTTGCCGGATGACCTTAAAGATTCTATTCTCTGTCAAGCAGGATTCCAGGACACCGCAAAGGCATACCGGAATATCCGTGCTCTTTCCGGCGTAAAGGAACAGAGAGAGCAGTTCGCCCAGACGGCTTTACTTGCCTGGGATATGATGATAGAGCTGCCGGACGCGGACATGGCCCTCAACAACTGGGAGTTTTTTGTCGCGTCCATCGAAAACAAAACAGAGCACTTCCGTAAGCTGTCTATGCAGCCGAAGCGTCTAGAAATTCTGCTGAATATTTTTGCCGGCTCTCAATTCCTGTCAGATACTCTTATCAGAAAGAACATTTTTTTCGATTACGTCACCGATCCGGAAACCGTATCCAAGGTGAAATCGCCGGAGGAACTTATCCGGAATTTTTTATCTGATTTGGGCATCGCCGGATCAAAACAAATCTGGCTGCAGAGAATCCGCGAGTTCCGGCAGCGGGAAACCCTCAGGATAGGTACCCGGGATATCTGTCTTTGGTCTCCAATGAAAGAAGTGGTCTCCGACATTTCCAATCTTGCCGACGCGGTTCTCAGGCTTTGTCTTCTCCGGCTCAAAGAAGAAGGAATGACAACCGAAGGTTTTTGCCTGCTTGCCTTCGGTAAACTCGGGGGAAGAGAATTGAACTACAGTTCTGATTTGGATCTGCTTGCCCTGTATGATCCGGACCGGACCGATGAGCCGGTCTGCCGGAAAATAGTGGAGCGGGTTAGAGGCGATCTAAGCAGTCACACCGCGGGAGGATATGTGTACCGGGTTGATCTCCGTCTCAGACCACATGGGCGTTCCGGCAGGATTACGGTACCACTGGAAGCGGCGCTAAAATACTACCGTGATGCGGCCTCGCCCTGGGAGATTCAGGCACTCCTGAAACTGCGCCCCGCCGCGGGTGATCTTCCTCTGGGAAACAATTTCCTGCGGGAAGTGAAGCAGATTGTCAGGACCCGGATAGACTATCACGGATATCTTGATGAAATCAGGCGGCTCAGAATTATCACCCTAGAACAGCTTTCTTTAAAAAATATACCGTCCGGACCGGATGTAAAGAACGGCCGGGGTGGTTTGCGTGATATCGAGTTTGCTGTTCAGGCGCTGCAGCTGAAGGGAATTTCTGAAGGTGATGATATGCTAAGCGGGAATACATTAGAGGGCTTAGACGCATGCGCCGCAGGTAACTTGGTTACTCCGGGACAGGCAAAGGTACTCCGGTGGAATTACATCTTTTTGAGGAGAATTGAACATTACCTGCAGCTTTTGGAAGACCGTCAGGTACACGCGGTTCCCATTGATGACAGTTCCACCGTTACTCTCGCGAAACGGCTTTTAACGAATCCGGATTATGCTGACTCAGCATTAACTGCCGATAACTTCCGGGACTTTCTCCGGGACCGTATGGAAGAGAACTGGGCATTTTTTGAAAGCGTACTGAATTAAAAATCTATTCAGGACGTACCGCCAATATCCGGTCATCCTCCGAGGCCGGATTTCCGCGGCCGTCTCTGTTACTGGTGGCAATATAAATTGTTCCGTCCGGTCCCACTAGAACATCCCTGAGTCTTCCGTAGACATCTTCAGATATGACCTGAACCGCCTCAATTTGATTCTCAGCCTTCAGTTGTAAGCGGAGCAGCGCGCTGCCTTTCAGCGTAACAAAGAGGAAATCCCCCCGCCATTCCGGGATTAGATCTCCGGTGTAGAAATCAGCTCCGGCCGGCGCGATGGTAGGAGTCCAGGCCGCAAGGGGCTCTGTGATTTTATTGTCCCGGCAGAACTCCCTTTCTCCGGAAACATCGTTGTCACAGAATCCGTGAACCTGCGGCCATCCATGGTTTTGTCCGGCTTCCACAATAGCAGCTTCATCATTATCCTGCGGACCGTGTTCGGTAATAAAAAGTTTGTCTGTATCGGGATGAAACACCATACCTTGTGCGTTTCGGTGACCGTATGAATACACATGGTTTCCGAAGGGATTTCCCGGCGCGGGGTTTCCGTCCCGGTCGATCCTGAGGATTTTCCCTGCCAGTGAATCAACATCCTGGGCCGAGGTTGATTTCCCCGCGTCTCCCGTTGTCATGTAGATGTACTTATCAGGGCCGATCGCCAGTCTGGCGCCGTCGTGGTACGTATTCCCGGGGATGTTGTCGATTATGACATGTCTGTCCTCTATACCGGTTCCGGTGTACCGGTACCGTACCAGCTGGTTAATGATGCTCCCCTGTACGGTATGAGATTCCGCGGTGAAAATATACCGGTTTTCCTCAAAGCCTGGATCGAAGACAAGTCCCATCAGGCCGCTTTCCCCCCGTTCGTAGACGGTTATGTCTGCTATTCGGGTCAGATTGCCGGTTTCGGGATCAATTCTGGAAATGAGTCCCGGACGCTCGGTTACCCATATATAATCATCCGGTCCCCAGACCAAATCCCACGGAGTATCGAGTCCTGTTACGAGGTTCGATACGGAGAGACCAAGTTTTTCGAAGGTAGTGCTTTCTGCGTCCAGTTTCCTTGGACCGGGTGATGTGACGGGATCGGGCAGTCCGGTTGCGGAGGAAATTGTAAGAGCGGTTAATACCGCGTACAGGAATATTTTCTTTTTCATATATAGAAGGTACAAAG
>CAYLLE010000095.1:0-14632 GCA_964384485.1 uncultured Spirochaetales bacterium
AGTCCAGTATCGCCCAAATATGCTTGTGAAGCACAAGCCATTCCTGCAAGCTGGGTAGTAGCATCAACACTGTAGAGTGAACCGCCCCGGCTTTACCGGAGAGTATTTTATGTGAGTCCAGCCACTATAGCATGGACATCCTGCTCCTGATAATATCTTAATTCCGCCTCCGCCGGGGGAATATTTCCAATCGGTTCAAGCAGCCGCCGGTTATTAAACCAGTCGACCCATTCCAACGTTGCGTACTCTACTGCCTCCAATGATCGCCATTGTCCTCCCCTTCGAATTACTTCAGTTTTAAATAAACCGATGATTGTTTCCGCAAGGGCGTTGTCGTATGAGTCGCCGACGCTGCCGACCGAAGGATCGATTCCCATCTCGTCCAATCTTTCAGAATATCGGATGGAAAGATATTGACTCCCATGGTCACTATGATTAATTAGGCTATCACCAATCTTACGAGCCCACAACGCCTGCTCTAAGGCGTCCAGGGTGAGTTCGGAACACATTGTCGTCAGTACCCGCCAGCCGACGATCATCCTAAATTCCGCAAAAATTATACTATGTCGTCATTGGTAGAGGAATTTTAAAGACTTCGAATATATCCTTCTGCTTCCTGGTAAGTTCAGTGATCATAGGCTTTTTGTCATCGATCTCAATAACGCTGAGTTTCTTCAGCTCGTAGAACATCTGCTCGAAACCTTCGAGAATACAGGCTTTTCAGATGACTCCCCAGATGCACACGCTTACAAGAAGGCATGGGCCCGATTGTTGTCGAAGGTTTATGAGATAGATCCTATGGTCTGCCCGAAATGCGGATCGGAAATGAAAGTTATTGCCGTTATTCAGGAACCGGAAGAAATAAAACGCATTTTACGGCATCTTGTAAAACAGGGACGCCCACCGCCTGGATTTGATCCGGCGTCTCTGAATTAATTATCCTTTCTCCTGCATCGTTCGACGGGCGCGGTGTGTTCTTTTGCCCATTGCTTTCAGGTCATTATGGGTTTGTTTTAGTCTATTGGCACGGTTTGAAGGATTTTGAAGACCGACATGGTGGGGCTGTTCGTTACAGAGCGACGATTTCTGCCGATTTTGGGTGGAAGGTCCCCATTTTCCCCTGTTTTTGCCTTGACACCTCGGATCACTTTTCCTATCATTAAATAGTATCAGACAATGCCGCCCCCCTGCCGATGTGGAACCTACATGTAATTGAGTTTCATAATGCCCTTAAACTCAAAGTTTTTCGGAGGGAATTGAGTGAAAAAGAGGCGCTGCATTTATCTCTGCTTTTCAAGGAACGGAAGAAAGCAGGGATATATTTATACACCTGAATTAGACAGGAAAAATCATACCGCACTGTGTCTCTCATACACCGTTTTCTCGGCGGAAATCGGGTGCCGGTCCCTCGACATTATGCATGTTGCCGCTGCATCGCTGTTCGGTGCCGACCGGTTTCTAACCTTCTATTCAAGACAAGTCAAATTAGCTGAGAAGGCAGGGCTGAACGCGGCCCTCTGAAGGCATAGTCTTTCCTTCTCGGAGAAACGGAAACTCAGCTGTCTATCGTCAACTATTTTACCCGTTGCGCAGCTCCTGCCTCCCTGCGGGGGGGGGACACTCCGAAAGAAAATGACAGGTTGTGGCGATTTTTAGGCTGCAAGTGTCACCCGCAATACCCAAAGAGAAGAATAAACAGGAGATCTTAGCCAGTTTCGATGCGGTAATGGCGAAAGTTCCTGAGCGAGCGGTTCCTGAATGGCACACGATTAAATAGAACTTGCTGAAAAAATCATTTCCTTGGCAAACCGAACCATTGTCCGCATATTCTCTTCGTAGTGTCACGAGGGACTTCACACCCCGCGCCGATAATTATCCGCGGCCCCGCGTCCTCATAGCACTGATTGACTTCACGCCATACGTCATCGGTAGTGCCGTTCCGCAGCACACGAACGGGATCGATATTCCCCAGCAGAACCTGATCAGGGCCGGAATCTTTCCTCCCTGGGCCCATGGGAGTGAGAGCATCCAGATCGACTATTTCGCATCCGAGGCTCGCCATCCCACGGCATATCGGACCCGTATTCCCGCTAATATGGAGCCGTACCATTCCTCCGGCACGATGGATAGCTTCGACAATCCTCTGTTCGTAGGGAAGAATAAGTTGATTGTAGATAATCGGTCCCACGAGAGAAGCCGCCGCGTCACCGACTCCGATAATATCGGCACCTGATTTCAACTGGGCCAAAGCAAAATGAACGGCGGTTTCCGTTACCATTCCAAATAAATCTCTTATAAAAGCGGGATCGTCAACCAAATCGAGCATGATATGGTTAATACCGCGCAGATCGGAAGCTTCGGCGGCAGGTCCCTCAACCCAGCCTTCCACTAGTTTTTCGGTTCCGGTTTCTTTTTTCAATCCCTCCACCACCCGCAGGCGATTAGACATCCGCTTCCCCTCATACGGGTCCGGGGGTATTAATTTTGCCAGTGCAGTTTTATCCCGAAGCAGGGCGGTCCGTTCATCTACTGCCGGCGGCTGATTATCATAAAAAGCTATCGTCGCCCCCCAGTCGTGAGCTTCCGTGGCGGGGTCGGAAATCGCCGATACATAATCCAAGTCATATTAGTCGGCAACAGCCGTCTGCCCTTTGACGTGGATCCGATAATCCGTAGCATATTTACCATAAGGCTCTCCGATAAGGTCTCCGGCCATCATCATCGTAATAGGCATGCAAGGAAGACAGTCTGTCGGCTTGTTTCCAATGAAACGGATAATCCTTTCGCGTCCTGTCATTAACTACCTCCGTTATACTCATCCACAGCATCCAGCATATCCCCATTGATGGTACGTAAAAATCGCTCTATAGATGTCATCTATTCCCAAATCAGGCTGAGGTACTGCACTGGTATTCCTTTTACATAATTCCGGTATATTGGTTATTGATATAGATTTCTTCATGTATATTCTATAGTACCATGACATCTTAGCTTAGAGTCAATAAAAATTGATGCTTCGGATAAATACTTCCCCCCTATGCACGGACAGGACGTCCATAATGGAAAGAAAAGAACTCCGGCAGGGGAACGGTTCCTTAATTCCCTGTTAGACTGCCCCACAACGGGCCTCCGAGGAGGGGCCGCCGGTTCAATAATTGTTGCTGACAGGTGCCTAATATTATTGTATTCTTTCCATTGATGAAGAAGCATACGGTTATTTTCTTTATTGCGGTTTGTTTTCTCTTCTTTTATACACAAATTATAGCTGCCGTCGGAAAAAAGGAAGTAGAATCTGATATTATTGAAGTCGGTTTCTCTTTCGGAGCGGAATGGCTGGATATCTACCAGGCAATGGAGGATATGTTTTTACAGGCGATTGACGATTACAATCAGCCGATAAATGTCCAATTCTGGTATGCCGATGGGGATGTTGACAGGGAAGCGTCTAATATTAAAAAAGCAATTGCTTCGGACATCGACTTACTCATCCTCATGCCCCAAAATTCCCGAACAATTTTGCACTCAATTGAGTTGGCCCATCAAAAGGGCATCCCGGTGGTGGTATATAATAGACAGCAGGACCCGCATCCAACGATTATTCCCGAAGCATATGTCGGTCTCGATACATACGATCAAGCTTATACGACAAGCGTTGCCCTGTTTAAGCGGATGAAAGAGGACGGCATCCCCATCCGGGTTGTCATCGTATTAGGGGATATGGTAGATCGGAATGCCATAAACCGGAGAAAAGGCTTCATGCAGGCGGTGGAAGAGTTTGATGCCGCTGTTGTCGCGGAAATAGAATCAAATTGGAATGCAGAAGAAGCCGCAGCCGGATTAGCTAATTTATTGAGACAGGGAACTGTTTTCAACGCCATATTTTTAAGTTCCGACTTTATAATTCCGGAGGTACGCAAAGTCCTGTTAAAATATAATGCATGGTATCCTTATGGCCATCCAAACCATCTTTATCTCGGTACGCAGGACGCCTTCAAGGAGGCAATTCCGGATATACGTCAGGGTTATATTGATGTCACCACTGCCTTCGATATTCATCCCATGTCGGTCACACTTGTACAGGTAGTCAGAACGGTGGCTTCTTCTGTCATGCCGGGACAGGAGGTTTTTCTCGTACCCGGACGTGTGCTGAGTGCTTTTAACATCAATGAAATTGATGACCTGTGGTCTTTACGAAATTAGAGTTCATCGATACGAGTTGAATGTGATTGTTTTATGCGGGCGTTTATACGATATTCCTTTGGAGTCATTCCATAACTCTTTTTAAACAGAGTATAAAAATACAGTGTATTTGAAATCCCCACGGATTCGGCAATTTCCGTAAACGGCGTATCCTCCGCTTCAACAAGCTTTTTTGCTTCCACCATTCTCCGTTGATTAATCATTTCCTGGATAGATACACCAATTTGCTTCCGGTATATCCTGCCTAAATAGGAACTGGAAAGTCCTATTTTTTCGGCAATGGTACCGCTGGAAAGATTTGGATGGGAAAATTCTTCTTCAATTATTCGGTTTACATACTTGACTTGAGTATAGGCATAATTGTCTCTTCTAGTGTTCACTTCTTCCGCGATTTGGTCAATCAAGCCGATGATATCGGTGTTTATTTCTTCTAGTGTTTCGCGGGAATTAACATTTGAGGTAAATGCCAAAATATCGATGTGATGCGTACCTTCGTTTATTCGTTCAAGCGTATCGAGGGCGGTAGTGATTGCCATAATAAGCCGAATTAATCCGTTTTTCAATGAATTAAATTTATATTTCGACAGTTCAGCAACTATTTCTAGATAGAGTTCTTTTGCCTGGCTGTTCTTCCCCTGTTTCAACAGATTGGTTAATTCTTTTTCTTTTAAGATGGGATATTCTCCAGTAACGTTTTCCCTTTCTTCGACCATGGTAAAATCCAAAATTGTATGATGACCGAAAATAAGGCGGTATTGAGAAGCAGCAACAAGTTTTCTGTACATTTTCCGGGCTTCCGCGGGGAATTTCATCAATCTTCCAGCGGTAATTGAAAAGTAGAATTCTTCCTCTTTTTTTAAAAACTCCTGCAATGATTTTAAAAATGTTTTTGTTTTTTGGTTTTCCGTTTCTACAAAGGATTTTCCCCGAACTAACTGAAAAAGCACGACAGAGGTGCTGAAGGGAACCGCTAATACCGGTGTTTTATTGTTTTTAAACCAGATAGATAAATTTTCAGCAAAGCGTATAATTTTTTTTTCACTGTCCGGCAGGTTGTACTTATTAAGCTGCAGTAAATACCCGATTGCTTCAGTCTCATGGGTAATGTTGAGATTAGTAAGGTATGGGTAGATGCCGGCTATTTCTTTCGGTTCCTCGTCAAGCAAAAAGCCGCGAAGTTCCTTCACCGTTTCAATTTGTTGATAGGATGAAAAATCTTTTTCTAATGAGCGGATCTTCACGAGGAGCAGGATATTGCCTACAGCCGTAAAGGTAATCCACACAGCAATAAAAATAGAAATAAAATCCATCCGTCGTGAAACGACGTCACTCCGTATTTGTATTTCGTTCATGAGTTCTCTGACAATTCGAGAGAACTCTTTCGACGATATATCTAGAATTGAGAATTGGTTGATAATATTCATTATCGTTACCGAATCGCTGAATGTGAGCAGCTGGGAATCCCGCTTTAAATAGAAGTTATGGAGCAGCCGCGGGAATAACTCTTCGTCCAAACCCGCTTTTTCAAGTTTTAGCAAATTATCCTGTACTGATTGTAACCGGTTGAAGGTTGTTTTCCACAGTGCCTGTGCTTCCTTCAGTCTGGGAGTCAAAGGTGAATATGATGGTTCCCGTTCAATAAGACCCCCCAATTCCGTGAATGATTGCTTGAAATTGTCGGTGCTTTGGTCCCATTGGGCAAGTTGTTTTTTTAAGTTGAACTCACCTTCCGGCGAAATACTTGATCCGCTCACGAGAAAATCGTTCTTTATTCGTTCAAGCTGTGTCCATGAATTCAGGACATTCAGTGATTCCATTGATATTGTACTGTATTTAGCGCGTTGAAAACTGTGAAATATAAGGAAAACGAAAAGCGTGGCTATGATAATAATTGCAATGAAAAGGAGAATTCTGAACAAAATAAGCCGTTTTATGTCCATGCAATCACCATTGTATTGCTGTTTCATCTAAATAGCAAGAAAAAGAAAGCACGAATTTAAATAAATAGCACTATTTTAAACTTATTTATGGTGGGAATATAAAGCATTAACGTATAATAAAAATAGGCAATTACAGTAATCGCACCTATGATTTTCTTACATAAGTATTCAAAGGGGCGAAATACATGCAACTTTCATTTGCCGAAAGAAAGGGTCGACTGGAAGAAAAAGGAAAAGTTGAGAAAGGAAAATTCCTTAGATATATCCCGCTTATTATTTTAATCGTTGCCCTTGTTCTTTTATATTTTTTCGTACCGCGGTTTTACCATCCGAGAAATTTACGCAACATACTTGTTCAATCTTCAACTCTTGGTCTCATGGCCATTGGGATGACCCTTGTTTTTCTTATCGGCGGGATGGATTTGTCTATACCTTCGGTTATGGCAGTGAGCGGTATTTTAGGCGCTGTTCTTATGCGCGCCGGTGTCCATCCGGTAATTGCGGTACCGTTAACCATTATCATCGGCGGTGTCGTCGGTTCTATTAATGGATTGTCCGTTGCATTCTTACGGATGATCCCTTTTGTAGTAACGTTGGCAATGATGCAGGTGATGTCCGGTATATCTACCTGGATCACCAACTCTGTAAGCGTCGCGGTACCGTTGCCGTATATTAATACCGTATTGGTGAATGTCGGCCATATCCCTTTACCCGTTTATATTTTCATCATCCTCACCCTTGTCGCGACACTTGTGTGCAAGCGCACCGTATCCGGAAGGTGGCTTTATTCAATCGGTACCAATCTTGAAGCGTCTAAGGTATGCGGTGTTCCTACACGGAAAGTCATATTCATCACCTATGTCACATCCGGACTATTTGCTGGCCTTACCGGTGTCTTCCTTACAGCGCGCCTAGGTGCTGCCGGACCGCTCATGGGAACATCCAATGTCGTATTGGATATTATGAGCGCTTCCGTTGTCGGAGGGGTAAGTATCTACGGCGGCGTAGGCAGTCCTTTTGGCGCTGCTTTAGGCGCCCTCATCATCACGGTACTAAACAACAGCTTGAATCTTTTGAAAGTTGATTTCTTTCCGGCGCAGGTAATAAAGGGAGTCATAATCATTGCTTTTGTGGCAATGGATTCAATTCGAAGGAAGGGAAAGTAAAAGACCATGAATACACGATATTTACGCATGAAAGGAATATCAAAAAGTTTTCCCGGCGTTGTGGCGCTCAAAGACGTTACCTTTGACGCAGCTGCCGGGGCGGCAACCGCCCTGCTCGGCGCCAACGGTGCGGGAAAATCCACCCTCATGAATGTGCTCGGTGGAATAGTGCAGCCCGACAATGGCGAGATATTTATCGACGATCAGTGCATACAAATCAGTTCACCCATCGAGGCGACGAAACACGGGATAGCATTTGTCCATCAAGAAATGGCGCTGCTTCCAAAAATGACGGTCATGGAAAACATGTTCATTTCAACCTTCCCGAAAAGGGGAGGAATCTCGATAGATCGGAGGACGATGCGGGAAGAATGCAAAGCTGTATTCCAACGACTGGGAAGAAATATATCGCCGGACGAATTCGTACAGAACCTTGGAACCGGTGACCGGCAAATGGTGGAAATCGGACGCGCCCTGCTTGGTGAAAACAGGATATTTATTTTTGACGAACCCACATCGTCACTAACGGCAAATGAAAAAGAGCGGCTTGTAAGCGTCATTGAGGGTTTGAAAGCGGAAGGAATGACGGTTATATACATTACCCATTTTTTAAATGAAGCCTTCGAGATATGTGAACAGATTTGCGTACTTCGCGGCGGTGAGGTCGTCAGTGTGCAGGACGCCGACAAAATCACCATGCCGGAGCTGGTCAAACATATGGTGGGGGAAGTAGAAATCGAATCCCGAAGCGGCGCGAGAACCGGCGGTGAAAGAGATCCGGTTTTAAAATTGGAGAACCTGAATCGGACGGGCGTACTGTCCGATATAAATTTCACCTTACACCGTGGAGAAATACTGGGACTCTGGGGACTTCTTGGGTCCGGACGGACAGAGGTCGCGAGGGCACTTGTGGGTCTGGACCCGGCCGATTCGATAAAACTCTCGTTGAATATTGGTGAAGGTTTCAGAGAAATGCAGCCGGAACTTGCGCGGGAATATATAGGAATTATTACCGAGGAACGGCGTGTGGACGGGCTTCTCTTGTCCATGTCAGTTGAACGGAATATGTCGGCGGCTAATCTGCCGAATCTTCGGAAAAACATTTTCGGTTCAATCGATTTAAAAAAAGAAACGATACTCTGTGAAGAATTTGTCGATCGGCTCAGTATAAAAATTTCGGGGCAAAACCAAATCGTCGAAACTTTGAGCGGCGGTAATCAGCAAAAAGTGATTGTCGGCAGGTGGCTTGAGTTAAATCCCCCGATCATCATCATGGATGAACCGACTAGGGGATTAGACGTATCGGCGAAAGCGGAAATTGCACGAATTATTATCAATCTTGCATCCGAGGGGACTTCAATTATTTTAATAAGTTCAGAAATTGATGAAATGCTTTCACTTTGCGACCGTTTTCTTGTAATGAATAAAGGTCGGATAATCGGAGACTACCACTATGGCACCGTAACAAGAGAAAAACTTGTCGCACTGGCGGCAGGCGCGGAGGACTACAATGAATAAGCAGCAGACTGATCGAGTGCAGCGAATTAAAATGTTTCTTTTTAAATACGGATTCTATTTTATAGTGCTTGGAGTCATTATTTATTTTGCCGTCGCGGCGGACCATTTTTTAACTTTTAGAAATTTTAACAGCCTTTTTCATGCAGCCGCTCCGCTGATCGTTATTGCCACAGGAATGGCATTTGTCGTATTCACCGGGAAACTGGATATTTCACTCGGCTCCATTGCCTACATATCGGCTTGTGCCGGTTCACTTCTGATGAGGGACGCCGGAATCTGTCCAATTGTCAGCTTTATTTTCGCATTATTTATCGGATTGCTGTGTGGAGCTGTCAACGGCTTTATTGTGGTCATCCTGCGTGTTAATCCCCTGATTACCACCCTCGGTACGATGACCGCCTTTCGCGGTATCGGTCTGATTATCACGCAATCATATGAAATTAGAATGCCCGCAGTGGTACGGGCCCTGGGAAACGGACGGTTCGGCGGAGTATTCATCGATATCTGGATCGCCCTCGTGATTCTCATCATCTTGCATCTGGTTCACAGACATACCGTATTCGGCCGTCACATCATGGCTTTGGGAAACGGGGCGGAGATTGGTAAGAGACTAGGTATCCGGGTTGAGCGGATTACCTTTTCTACCTTTGTCCTTGCAGGATTTTTGTCGGCCATCGGCGGAATTATCAGCTTATCACAAATTGGTCAATTGACCACGTTTTTAGGAAAGGGAGTTGAGTTTACCGCCGTTGCCGCGCTTGTTCTGGGGGGAATTAGTTTGTTCGGCGGGGAAGGGAAAATTATTCCCGGTGCTTTGCTCGGTGTCTTCATTCTCGAACTGATCCGAAACGGATTGAATCATCTCGGAGCGAATCCTTATTTATACGAATTTGTGAACGGTGGAATCATTTTTGTTGCCATGTCGGTAGATGCATTAAAAATGAGGATCCGTCGGCACGCACTTCTGGTTGAGAGCGATGAAACATAACAATGTGAAAAACCATGTAATGGTTAAAAATATTTTTTGGAGGAAGCTATGAAAAAAACTGTAGCAATTTTACTCATGGTTTTCTGTACTGTCGGATTAATATTTGCCGGCGGTAAACAGGAATCCGCAGAAGACGACGGCGCGTACACGGTAGGCGTCTCGTGGGACGAGAAGTCCATCCCGCTGATTCAGGCATGGGAGGATTACATGAAAGCCGAAGCGGCGGTACTTGGACCCGAAAACGGTCTTGATATCAGGTGGGTTGTCAACGTTGCCGACCTTGATCCGACGCGGCAGGCAGCGAATATCGAAGACCTTATTCAGCAGGATGTAGATGTAGTCCTTGCCCGCGCAAAAGACGGGGCGGCAATTGGATCATCAATTCGTGCTACCCATGAGGCAGGTATTCCCTTCATCGTATTTGATCGGAAATCGCTGACGGAGGAACAAGGGGATGCGTATGTCGGAGGCGATAGTTATCGGCAGGGACGATCGACTGCCGAAGCACTGGCCAAACTGCTTCAGGAAAAAGGGATCAAAGGAAAGTGTATCGAAGTCATGGGCGATTTAAAAGACAATAATGCCGTCCTTCGTTCTCAGGCCTTGAATGAAGTCGCGAAAGAAACAGGTGCCTTCGAAGTGGTCAACCAGGTCCCTACGGAATGGGACCCGCAAAAATTCCTTTCCGGAATTACCAACGCCCTGCAGGCGAATCCGGATGCGAACTGTATTTTTCTTGCCAGCGACTTTGCGTGGTCCGCTGTCCAAGCGGCGTTGGAGACCGGCGGGAAATGGGCGAAAATTGGTGAACCGGACCATATTATTACTGCAACATGCGACTTGTTCCCGGACGCTTTGGTTGCCATGGAGAACGGCTATATCGATGTGACCACCACGTGGGACGCATACCTTCATGCGAAAGAGCTGGTACGGGTTATTATCGATATCGCACTGGGAAAAGATCCCGGATGCGGCGAAGAAGGATGCCTGGTTCCAGGCCGAGTTGTCTATCCGGAAACCCTAGCCGATATGGAAAATGTCTGGTCCAGAGATTATGCCGATTGGACCGCGGAACAATAAAACGCGAAAGGGCCGGGAAACCGGCCCTTCATTCTTATTTATTACAGGAGGGGAATTATGACACATCGAGAGCGTGTTATTAAAGCATTAAATCATCAGGAGCCGGATCGGGTTCCAATAGATCTTGGGGGAACCCAGTGCACAACTCTCACTCTGGTTGCAAACGACAATCTCAAGGAATATTTAGGCATCAATAAAAAAGGGGAAAAAATCGTTTGTCCGTTGACTGAAGCAGTAAGTGTGCTGGAGGAAATATTGGAACTGTTTGATACAGATTTTCGTACGGTTCGAATGAAGGCACCTGATGTTGACAGTTCTGACAAGTACACCAAAGGAAAAGGTTTTATCTCTGCGGAAATTATCAGATATCCGGAAGGCCATGAATTCACAGATGATTTCGGTGTTGTATGGAAAAAAAACCGATATGACTATGCTCCGGTTCGGTACCCATTCAGAGGGATGGATACTGAAGATTTAGATAAATACACCTGGCCCGACCCTTATAACCCCGGCCGAATCAGAGGCCTCCGAGAAGAAACAAGAAAGCTGCGGGAAGAAACAGATTATGCAATAGTTACGGACATCAAGGCCGGCGGTCCTTTTGAGCAAGCGTGCAGAACCCGGGGGTTTGAGGATTTTTTTACAGATCTTGCCTTTGATAATACATTCTCTGATAAGTTCTTAGGGAAACTTACTGATTTTGTACTCGGTATGTGGGATGTTCAACTCTCAGCAGTTGGTGACGTTGTGGATGTCGTTTGTCAGGGCAATGATTTGGGAATGCAGACAGGCTTACAAATTTCTCCTGAGATGTATCGAAAAAAAATAAAACCATGGCATAAAAAACTATTTTCATTTATACGGTCAAAGACAGATGCGAAAATCTGGCTTCACACCTGCGGATCCGTATTCGACATTATACCGGATCTTATAGAGATAGGTGTTGATATTCTGAATCCTGTACAAACAAGGGCGAAAAACATGAAATTATCCAAATTGAAAAAAGAGTTCGGTAAAGACATAAGCTTCTGGGGTGGAGGAATAGACATTCAACTACTGCCAGAGCTCAGTAGTACTGAAACAGCTGAGGAAGTAAAAAGAAACCTGGATGTTATGATGCCTGAAGGGGGGGGTGTTTTTGCGGCAACACACAATATTTTACCTGAGACTCCGGGAGAAAAAATCTTTGCAGCCTACTCTCACGTGGCTAAACACTTTATAAATGAAAACAATTAGGATTAAGAAATGGAAAAGATAAAAGTAGGAATTGTAACGTTTTCGGATGGAAGAAAACATATTCATGATGATCTGCTGGAGACGAACCGGAAACATCAAAATAACCTGCAGTCAGCTTTGGAACAAACCGGTGAAATTGAAGTTGTTGCCGGACAAGATATAGTTTGGGACAAGCTATCCGCGGTGAAAGAGGCAAAACGACTCGCCGGAAACGGAGTCGAACTAACAATATTCAACTATGCGATCTGGTGCTACCCCCACTTGACGGCGATTGCTTCCAGGTTTGCTCCCGGTCCGTTTTTACTTTTCTGTAATCTGCATCCTTCGGAACCCGGAATGGTCGGGATGCTTGCCGCGGCGGGAACCCTCGATCAGCTGGACCTCCCCTACGGCCGGGTTTGGGGAGACAGCAATGATCCAATGGTTGTCAACAAGGTCCTTCGGTTTGTGAAATCCGCCGCCGCGGTGAAACGCCTGTCAGGTTTAACCTTCGGTTGCTTCGGAGGGAGGCCGTTGGGCATGTATACCGCCGTATCCAACTTAGACCAGTGGCAGAAGATGTTCGGCATCGATATTGAGCATATAGAACAGAATGATATCGTCGCCTACAGCCGGGAGGTCCCTGTCGAAAAACGGACCGCTGCCAGAAAATGGCTGGAGGAACGGGTCGGAAGTATTGAGTATGATGGTGACGGACTGACGGAGGAAAAACTTGAACTGCAAATTGCCTCCTATTATGCGCTTCGAAAAATAATTGACCAACGTGCCTTGGATTTTATCGGGATCAAAGCCCACGGGGATTTGACTGAAGATTTTGTAACAATGGATATTGCCGAGGCATTTTTAAACGACCCCTACGATTGGGACGGACCGCATGAACCGATTATTGCAGCCACCGAATCGGACATGGACGGCGCATTGACCATGCAGCTCTTTAAACACCTTACCGGAAAGCCGGTGCTGTTTTCAGATGTTCGACATTTCGATTCGGAGGAAAACGTGTGGTATTTTTCTAACTCCGGGACCCATGCTACCTACTTTGGTGCCGGCTCCCCTGTGCCGGAAGTCAATCTTAAAAAAGTGACCTTTTATCCCGAAAAGGACTATTACCCTGCGGGGGGTGCTTCGGTCCACACTTTCGCCGCCCCGGGCAAGGTGACCCTTGCACGCCTGGCTCGAAAAAACGGCACCTATCATCTGACTATTGTGCCGGGAGAGTTCATCGGGTTTGACCGGGAAAAGGCTGTGGCTAAAGGTGCTGCCGTTACCCCAATGTGGCCGATTGCTTTTACCCGGCTGGAGGTCGATGAAAGCTATTTCCTTCAAAATTTTCCATGTAATCATATTCATGGAGTGTACGGGGACTATGTGGAGGAGATGAAGCTCGTCGCTGAGCTGATGGGCATAGAATATTCCCTCTTCTCCAATTCAGGGAGACTATTGTCATGAAGGTGGGAATCTATTACGCATACTGGACACATGACTGGGACGCCGACTTCATTCCTTACATAGAAAAAGCGGCAAAACTCGGTTTCGATATACTGGAAATAAACGCGGGAACAATTGCAGAATTATCCGATTCGGAATGTGAAACTTTGCGACAGGCTGCCCAGGAAAAAGGAATCATCCTGCAATGCTGCTACGGCCTTCCGAATGACTCGGACATCTCTTCCGCAGAGGAAACTGTAAGGGGCCATGGGATTCAACATCTATCACGAATTGGAGAAGCCATGGTTAAATGCGGAATTAAAATACTGTCGGGTATCATTTATTGCAGTTGGCCGGGATCCTTTGAAGATCGCGGCGTGACAAAAAGACAAGCATGGGACTGGTCGGTTTCGTCTATGAAAGAAGTCATGAAAACTGTTGAGTCATTTGGACTACAATACAATATAGAAGTTATAAACAGGTTTGAAGGCTTTCTTCTAAATACGTGTGAAGAAGCAGTCAGATATGTTGGTGATGTAGGAAGTCCGAATTTGAAAATCCTTCTCGATACATTTCATATGAATATAGAGGAAGATTCGATGTACGATGCCATCCTCTCTGCCGGGGCGAATCTCGGGCAGCTGCACATTGGCGAGAATAATCGCAAACCTCCCGGCTATGGGCATATCCCGTGGGAAGAGGTTGCAAAAGCGCTGAAAAAACTCGATTCGGACATTCCCGTCGTTATGGAACCGTTTCTCATGCCCGGCGGGGAAGTCGGTCGGGACATAAAAGTTTATAGGGACTTGATGCCGGGAGCTGATTTGGACAGGGAGGCGGAGAAAGCATGTTCTTTTATGAGAGGGTTATTGAAATAATTTGATATGTAGGATGGATGTCGTCGGCCACGCGTTGTTTCTTGTTCAAACTTATCAATTATAAGTCTAATTACTCTAATTAATTCAACCTCAGTTTTCATATTTATCTATCACTATAGCTTTTAAAAAAGTTTTAGTCCACATGCATATTCCGCTGAAAACGGACAGTCATTCCGGAAATAAACGGACAGCTGAATA
>CAYLLE010000096.1:0-14556 GCA_964384485.1 uncultured Spirochaetales bacterium
TACTAATATTCTAACCTATTAACCCCAATTTGTAAAGCTAAAAAATTCATAAACAGGAAATTTTGATGATCAGCGGCAGGAAAAGCGTCCCGAACCGGGCTTGCACCTCCTGAAATCCCGGTCTCAGGGACGTTTTCTGCTTCGGACATTTCCCATCATGTGTTGCGCGTTTTACCAACTCATGCTATTATATACATGGATATTTGGCCTGTCCGAGTTCAGCAATTCCCGATCAACACCGTGTCTGGGACATATAATATACAAATTTAGATTGAGTTGACCGGGTATTGCCGGTCTGTGTTTTATCATATTGACAAAAATCGTCCAAATAATCCCGTATCACGCATGGTCAGCAGAAAATCTTAATAATCTAACATTTAGGTATTGACAAAATATGGAATTTATGTTAATTTTGTAACCTACTGAGTTTGCAGTTAATGTTTTGTTAAAATCAGAGTAATTTATAAAAGGAGTATGCCTTAAATGAAGCATTTTAAATACTTTATCATTATATTACCGATGATCCTCGTCCTGAGCGGATGTTTTTTATTCCCTCAAGAGGAAAAAATAATCCCTCCTCCTTTGATCGAACCGGAAGAGATTACCTATCAAACCATGGAGGCCGAGACCGGTACCATCGAAAGCGTTCTTCGGGGAAACGCCACGTTCCAGCCGGTGGAAAAGCACCGGTACTACTATGAAAGGCCCGTGGGCCGTTTGGATGCCATCCTGGTAAACGTGGGCGACCGGGTTAGCGCGGGTCAGGAGCTTGTCCGGGTCAGAACCGGTTCTCTTGAAGATGATATCCGTCAGCAGGAAATAATCGTGGAGAAGCAGCAGCTCGTTCTAGAGAATATGAGAGAGCAGTCGAATTCGGACTCGAACGTTTTGGTGGCTGAACTGAATGTGAATACCGCAAAACTGAGTCTAGATGAGCTCAAAGAAGAGCTGTCTCAGCTCCGAAAAATAGTGGAGGTGGATCCTTCGGTAAAAGATCAGATCAAAAGCATCGAAAATCGCATAAAACATCAGGAAATAAGCCTGCAGAAAGCAGAGATAAGCCTGGAAAATGAAAAGATACGTAAGAACAACACCATCAGCATCCGGATACAGGAGCTTGATCTGGAAGCTTCCCAGATGAAGCTGAACAATCTGAAGAGCCAGATGACTGAATCTACATTGACGGCATCCAAGTCCGGGTACGTAAATTACGTCAATTACAACATTCAGCCGGGAGAGCCCGTTTCGGCATTCAATACATTAGTGGAAGTATCCAACACCCGGGATCTGCAGCTCGAATACCAGGGAGTTAACTCCAACCTTCTGCCCCTGGGAAGAACAGTTATCATCAGCTTTAACCGAAAAGAATATACTGCTGAAGTTGTGATGAATCCCAGTTCCATGCCCATTGATGTGCCGGAACGCGAGAAGGATAAAGTCAGATTTGACATGAAAAAACTGCCCCCGGGAGCGGAAATCGGTCAGCTGGTATCTTGGGAATACGTTGAGGAGAAAGCCGAGAATACAATTGTTGTTCCGCGGAAAGTTGTGCACGAATATCAGGGTACAAGTTATGTCTTTGTATTGGAGAATGACGTTAAAACCCGGCGGGACGTGCAGATCGGCATCGCCACACCCACGGAAGTACAGATAATCAAAGGGCTTGAAGGCGGCGAATTGGTGGTGATGGATTAGAAAAAGGAGAATCTTTTGTTTCAGACAGTATTTAGAAAAATGATGAACAACCGCTGGATGGTGGTCAGCCTGCTGATCGGTTCGATTCTGGTGATTGCCATGGCGGGAATGGTTCCTATATATACAAACGGTGTCCTGCAGCGGATGCTGACCAAAGACCTGGAGTCGTTCCAGAGAGAATCGGATTATTTTCCGGGTCATTACAAGATCAGCGCATCTTTCGGTTCCTTTCTGATTGCCGGCGGTGATATGACTACCGAAGAGCTGTACAATTCTCTGACGGACCGGCTCGATCCGGAAGAGATAGCCGATTACCTGGGAGTACCTATCATCGCGGAGTACCAATTTTTAAGCCGGGGATACCTCACCATGCACCCGGAATACATGGATCCGGAAGACGCGCCGGTGGAGCGTATTTCAGTTTCGGCCCTTGGTAATTTAAAAGATCATATTGAGATTTCAGTAGGGGAATATCCTTCCGGTGAAATAAACGAAGACGGTATAATGGAAGTAATTGTTCCCCATGCTGTTTTTATCTCCCGGGGGTATATTTTGGGCGATGTTTACGCGGTAAACGACGTCTTGGATTCCATAAAACCGATCCGGGCCAAGGTGGTAGGCGCGTTCAAGGCCAAAGACATGCACGATCCCTACTGGGAAAAACAGCCCAGCTACTACAGCAAGAATTTGTTTATACCGATCGATCAATTCAAAGATTATTTCCTTGTGGGAGAACGGATTAAATATCTTGATGCGGCGTGGTATTACGCCTTCGATTATCAGTCCATAACAATCAGGAATCTGGACCAGGTGGTCACCTCCCACCGGAATCTGCAGCGGTTTCTTGCCCAGTACAACATCAGAACAATCAATTTTCCCGCGTTCGGTACACTGGAACAGTACATGATCCGGGAACAGCAGCTCAAGATCACCCTCTGGGTCCTTCAGGCACCGGTACTCCTGATGCTGGCTTTCTACATCTTTATGATATCGTACCTGACCGTGCAGCATGAGCAGAACGAGATCGCCGTCATGAAGAGCCGCGGGAAAACGACGGGACAGGTGTTTTTTATATACTTTCTGGAAAGTGTGATTATCGGTCTGGCTGGACTAGCAGCGGGACCGCCGCTGGGATATTTATTTTCCGCAATTCTGGGAGCATCCAACGGATTTATGGAGTTTGTCCAGCGGACCGCGCTCCCCCTGAACATGAGCTGGGAAGCATACTTTTATTCGGCATTAGCCTTCTTCGCGTTCCTGCTCTTTATGCTCCTTCCCTCGTATCTCTCTTCCCGGACTACCATTGTAATTCATAAGCGGAAGCAGGCCCGCAGGGGCGGCGCACCGCTTTGGAAAAAACTGTTTCTCGATTTCATCCTTCTGGGTGTGGCAGCCTACGGGTATTATCAATTCCATGAAAGGGAACAGATTCTCGCAAGCACCGGAGCCGCGGGGCTGGAAGTTGTAATGGATCCCCTGCTGTATCTGGTATCCATTACCTTCATACTCGGTGCGGGGCTTTTCTTCCTGCGTATCTACCCGTATCTGATCAAACTCATTTTCTGGCTTGGACGCAAAATCTGGTCTCCCGTTTTCTACGCCTCCCTGATTCAGGTGGGCCGTTCGGAGAAGCGGTACCATTTCTTTATGCTCTTTATAATGCTTACCCTGGCGATCGGGATTTATAACGCCAATTCCGCCCGTACCTTCAACACGAACATGACCGAACGGATCCGGTACGATATCGGCGCAGACATTGCTGTCAGGGAACACTGGGAAGGGGAGGAATCTCCGTTCGCGGAGGAAGAATCCCAGATGGAGGGCTACATTCCTCCCACAAGCACCGGCTATGTGGAACCGCCGTTCTACCGGTTCACCGAGATTTCCGGAGTCGAGACCGCGACCAAAGTACTCCATTTAACGGGAAGCAGTAATGTCATCGATGTGTCCGGAGACAGGGAGCGGGGACTTACCATTATGGGCATCATTCCCCACGAATTCGGCAAGGTTGCCTGGTTCAGGAAAGATCTCCTGCCGTACCACTGGTTCAACTACCTGAACCTGCTCGCCAGCAGTCCAAACGCGGTGCTTCTATCATCAACCTTAAGGGCAGAATACAATATATCCGTGGGAGACACCGTATGGATTACCTGGGATGATCAACGGCCGATGGAAGGAAAAGTGTTTGCCTTCGTCGATTACTGGCCGGCAATAAAACCGCTTCATGTGGATAAGGTGAACGGGAAACATTTCCTGATCGGAAACTACTCATACTTCAGTTCAAAGATGTCTCCCAAACCGTACTCCGTATGGATTGATAAATCACCCGGCGTTTCCAGCGCCCGGATCTATGATGAGCTACTGAAAGCTGGAGTGGATATTAAAACTCTTGAGAACGCGGAACAGGAGATCATCAAAAAGAAAAACGATCCCATGCTGCAGGGAACCAACGGAGCGATGACCATGAGTTTCGTGATAACTCTGGCAATCAGCATCATCGGCTTTCTTATCTATTGGATTATCTCTATAAAGGAGCGGCTCCTGCAGTTCGGTATTTTCCGCGCCACCGGGCTTTCTACCGGCAAGGTTATCGGTATGCTCATCACCGAACAGGTGCTTGTCTCCGGAGTTGCCGTAGTCCTTGGAATCCTCATCGGCGGAGTCGCGAGTTATCTGTTCGTACCGCTCCTCGGAGCCGTATTCAGCACGGCGGAACAAATCCCGCCGTTTGAAGTGATTGCTTACTGGAGCGATTATCTCAAGGTGTACGGATTTGTGGGATTTATGCTGATCGCGGGACTTGCCGTTCTGAGCGCTATCGTTTCCAAGATCAGGATCCACCAGGCTATCAAATTAGGAGAAGAATAATGAGCACCCAAGTCAAGACGCAGACCGGTACCATGATCCTGGCTGAAAATCTATGGCGTCAGTTCAAAGTCGGAAACCGGACGGTGGACGCGGTTAAAAACGTGAACATGGATATAAAACGGGGAACCCTGACTATCTTCAAAGGACGTTCAGGGTCGGGAAAAACAACCCTTATGAATTTACTCGGGGCCCTGGACTGGCCCACGAAGGGCAGAGTTATCATGGGTGACAGGGAATTAACCAAGCTTTCCGAACGCGCCCGGGACGAAATCCGGCGGCAGGATGTGGGATTTGTTTTCCAGTCCATCGCCCTTATCGGAATGATGTCGGCGTACGAAAATGTGGAGTTTAATCTCCGGGTCGCCGGATTTCCCGCCAAAGACCGGAAAAAGATGGTGGAAGATTACCTTACCTTTGTGGGATTGAAAAAACGGATGCATCACCGGCCTCACGAACTTTCCGGCGGTGAACAGCAGCGGGTGGCTATTGCCCGGGCGGTGTGTCATTCACCAAAAGTGCTGTTCGCGGATGAACCGACAGCGGAGTTGGATACCCACACCGGACTCCAGGTTGTGAAACTCTTCCGTGAACTGGTGGAAAAAAAGGGACTCACCGTGGTGATGACAACCCATGACCCGGGAATGATGGATATTGCCGACAAGGTCTATTCCTTGGAGGATGGAGAGATAGTTGATGAAACATGAAACTGAAACTGAAATTAAAAGAAAAGGTCCCAGCATAACCGGGGGCAGTGAAGCAGATTACAGTGCCGAACACGAGCAGGCCGAACGTGATAAAAACATGGTCTGGTGCGATAACCTGGTCAAAATCTACAAAGCCACCGGAATTGAAGTAGTTGCTCTGCAGGGACTTGATTTGACTGTGGAACCGGGTGAAATGATGGCTATAATCGGGAACTCGGGAAGCGGTAAATCCACGCTGCTGAACATCCTGGGAGGGCTTGACCGTCCTTCCGCCGGAAGAGTCATAGTAGGCGGCACCGATCTTCTAAAGCTTAACGACAAAGAACTGGTAAAATACCGGCGTGACACCGTCGGATTTGTGTGGCAGAATAATGCCCGGAACCTTGTTCCCTATCTTACCGCCCTGCAGAACGTGGAGTTTCCCATGAACATATCCTACCGAAAACGGCGGAATCGCGCGAAAGAACTTCTCGACGCCGTCGGACTTTCCCACAGGATGAATTCCAAACTTATGCAGCTTTCCGGGGGTGAACAGCAGCGTGTGGCAATCGCCATCGCCTTGGCCAATGAACCGAAGATGATCCTCGCGGACGAACCCACCGGCGCGGTGGATACCGCGACAGCGGAGCGGGTTCTCTCGGTCCTGCGGAAACTGAACGACACCTACAAGGTTACTGTTATCATAGTAACCCACGATATGCAGGTATCCCGTGCCGTGGACCGGGTCGTAGCAATCCGGGACGGAAAAACCTCCAGTGAGTTCATCCGCCGGAAGTACTCCGAAGAACTGGCACACATGGAGGGCGATATCAGCCGGATCGATACTATTGACGACAGCGAGCACGAAGAGCTCATAGTCTTAGACCGCGCGGGACGCCTTCAAATCCCCCGGGAGTATCTGGAGCAGATGCACCTTCACGGGAAGAACAAGGTTAAACTCTACATGGAAGACGGTAAAATCGTCATGCAGAACCCCGGGACCGCTGAAACCGCCGGTGAAGAAGACGGAGACAAAAAGCCGGAACCTCCGGAAGCTGAAGAATGACGGTTTCTACACTGCTCTAATCCGCTTCGCAGTTTGAGTTGCGTTCTATGAAATCCGACCCGGAACCTCCCACATGTCCAAATGCGCGCCGAACGCTCTCCTGAGCTCCGCGGTAACATCGGTCAGCTTTTCGATAAACCCCCCGGGAAAACTGTAGGTTCCCGCCAGTGCATTCATCTTCACCTGTTCCTTATTCCGCGCGCCCGCGAGCACCGAGGTAATTCCCGGCTGATGAACCGCCCAGCCGTAGGCCGCGGTTACCATGTCCGTCCCCGCCTCATCACATGCCGATTTTATTTCCCTGAGTGTCCTGAAAGTGAGCTCCTCCTGTCCCTCCTGACCGTGGCGTACTTCATCACGGTTGCTTGAGAAGTGAAGCGTTCTGGCCCGGATGCCGGGGAACTCCTCCGGAGTCAGGTATTTTCCCGTCAGAAGACCGTGGATCAAAGTGCTGTATGTAAGGATCCCGATATTGTGCGACATGCAGATCGGGACAACTTCGTATTCGATGCTCCGCCAGAGAAGACTGTATGCCAGCTGATTCGAGACAACCCGGGCTTCCGGTTCCTCTTCTTCAGCAGGGAGGGATCTTGACAGATCGCCGGGTCCGTAATTGCAGACTCCGAAGTAACGGATCTTCCCTTCCTTCTGAAGCTGTCGAACCCCCTCAATAATAATTTCATGAGAAACCGCCTTCTGCCGCGGCCAATGAAGCTGATAAAGATCAATGTAATCAGTATCCAGACGACGGAGGCTTCCCTCGCAGGCATCCCTGAGTTCGTCCGGCGCGAATGTCGGACCGGAAGCCTTTGTCGCGATAACGGCTTTGTCCCGTTTCCCTTTAAGGGCCCGGCCGAGAACTTCTTCGGAGGAACCGTTCCCGTATCCCTCGGCTGTATCAAAAAGGTTTATCCCGGAATCCAGAGCGGCGTCCACCGCTTTTTTAGAATCCCGCTCTTCCTGTTCGCCCCACATTTTGCCGCCCGCGAACTGCCAACAACCCATTCCGATTACCGAAACCTTTAAATCACTGTTCCCTAATTTTCTTTTTTCCATACCTCATATAATACAAACACCGGGTATGTCTGCCAAGTTGACACCCTCTTTGCTTTCGTAATATTGTTAAAACTGAAAGGAAACGAAATAACATTGGCCTGGAACGAACGGCACGGAGAAATACTTAAAATTATCAGTCTCAAAAAGAAAGTTGGAGTAGGTGAACTGACCCGCCGGCTTAACGTATCCGAGGTGACGGTTCGGAAGGATCTGAGCCTTCTAGAAGATATGGGCCATATCCTCAGAACCCGGGGAGGGGCGATCCTGGCAGCAGACCGGCGGGTGCTGAAACCGGCGGGTATCCGGAAGAAGGAGAACCTTCCTCAGAAGCGTGCCATCGCGGAAAAGGCCGCGGAATTGGTGGAAGAAGGGGATACCATCTATATCGATTCCGGTTCCACCTGCCTGCTTTTTGCCAGGGGTATCAAAGAAAAGAATCTCCGGGTGGTAACCAATTCATTGGACGTGCTGAATGAACTGGGAGACACCGACAGCATCGCCCTTTTTTCCGTGGGAGGCGCCTACCGGCGGGATGCGGGAAGCTTTATCGGACCCATTTCTGTTGAGGGAATCCGGTCATTTCACGTACAGACCGCCTTTCTAGGTGCCACCGGCATAACCCGGGACGGAAGGTTCTCCTCCCAAAACGTAATTGAATCTCAGCTCAAGCGAAAAGTTATAGGAGCCGCGGCCCGCTCGGTCGTTTTGACCGACTCATCAAAATTTGAATCATCCGCCTTTTCGGTATTCGCCCAGGAAGGGGATATCGACGCGGTGATCACCGACAGCGGAATCGGCGGGAAAGATTGGTTTTCTTCCGATTCTGTCGAGGTAATAATATGTTCCCCGTAAAATTAACGGGGGAATCAAACAAAACCTGGAGGAATGATTATGGGTTATCTAAACGATACGTTCAGTCTTGAAGGAAAAACAGTCTTGATCACGGGCGGCGGCGGAGCTATTGCAGGCGCCATGACCGCTGCGCTTCTAAGGGCGGGGGCGGATGTTTCGCTCTGCGATTTGAAGATGGAATTTGCCGAAGACGGCGTGAAACGGGCTGAGGTGGAGTGCCAGATTACCGGGAAGCTTCTGGCGGTGGAAGCGGATACGACCGATGAATCTGCCATGCTGGACGCGGTAAAGAAAACGGAAGAACGGTTCGGAGCGGTGGACGTGCTGATCAACGCGGCCGGAGGTAACCGGGGAAAATCTCCCTTTACCGAAGTTGACATAGAACAGTTCGAGTTTGTTTTAAAGCTGAACCTGATCGCCGGACTCGTGGTTCCGACTAAGGTAATTGCTAAGTACTGGATAGAGAAGGGGATTAAAGGGTCGATCATCAATCTTGCTTCCATGACTTCCTATATTCCCCTATCCGGGGTTTGGGCGTACGACGCGGCGAAGGCGGGTGTGATGAACCTGACCATGGCGACATCAAAAGAGTTTGCTCCCAATGGAATCCGGGTCAACGCTATTGCCCCCGGTTTTTTTATCGGAAAACAAAACCGGGCCCTTCTTATCGATGAGGAAACCGGCGACCTTACCCCCCGGGGAAAGGATGTTATTTCCCGGACCCCCTTCGGCCGATTCGGTGATGTGGAAGAGTTAGGGGGAGTGACCGTGTTTCTATCATCAAACAGCGCTTCCGGATTTATTACCGGGGTCACCATACCGGTGGACGGCGGTTTTCTGGTGGATAACATATAATGGCATATATTACCGAAGATTTCCTACTGAACAACAAGACGGCCAAGGAGCTGTATCAGCAGTATGCCGCTTCCATGCCCATATACGATTATCACTGCCATCTTCCGCCGGCCCAGATCGCGGAAGATACCCGGTTCAGCAATATCTTTCAAGTATGGCTCGCCGGAGATCATTACAAATGGCGGGCCATGCGGGCCAACGGTGTTGATGAACAATTCATTACCGGAGACGCCGCGGACAAAGAAAAGTTTTTGAAGTGGGCGGAGACGGTACCTCACACAATCGGAAATCCCCTATATCAGTGGACCCATCTTGAGCTCAAGCGGATCTTCGGAATCGATGATCTGCTTCTTGGACCGGACACCGCGGAAGAAGTCTGGCGGCGGACCGAAAAGCTTTTAGCCGGAGACGGCTATACCGCCCGGGGAATCATCACCCGGATGAATGTGAAGGTGATCTGCACTACCGATGATCCCGCCGACTCCCTGGAACATCATCAGGCGATGGCGTCGGAAACCGGGCTGCCTTTCCGAGTATATCCCGCGTTCAGGCCGGATAAAGTCTACGGGGTTGAGAATCCGGAGCAGTACATCGGGTATATCGGTAAGCTCGCCGGCGCAGCGGGGATAGGGATTTCCGGATTTGAGTCACTGCTCAAGGCTCTTGAGAACCGGATCGATTTTTTTCACAGCCGGGGAGCGAGAATTTCGGATCATGCCCTGATTCTTCCCGTGGGAGAACCTTACACCCTGGAACAGGCGGACCGGATTTTTAAAAAGGCCGTTTCCGGAGAAAAACCTGTCGCTGATGAATGCAGAGTGTTCAAAACGGCATGCTTGGCAGAGCTTGGCAAAATGTACGCCAGGCGGGGCTGGGTGATGCAGCTTCACCTCGGAGCCCTGCGGAATGTGAACAGCAGGATGTACGAAAAGCTCGGTCCCGATACAGGATACGATACCATGGCCGACGGTCCCGCGGCGGAACCGCTCAACCGGTTTCTGGATATCCTGCAACGGGAGGACAGCCTGCCGAAAACCATCATCTATACCTTGAATCCCCAGTACAACGATCTTATCTCCACTGCCGCGGGATGTTTTCAGGGGGGCGGAATCCCCGGCAAGATCCAGTTCGGTTCGGGATGGTGGTTCAACGACCAGAAAGACGGGATGGAGAAACAGATGACCGCCCTGGCCAATACCGGGCTGCTTTCCCGGTTTGTGGGAATGCTCACCGATTCGCGGAGTTTCCTGTCCTACCCCCGGCACGAAATGTTCCGCCGAATCCTGTGCAATATGCTGGGTGCCTGGGCCGAATCGGGTGATTATCCCAGGGAGATGGAACTGCTGGGCACCATGGTGCGGAATATCAGCTACAATAACGCGTCGGAATATTTCCGGCTGGGAGAATGACCATATGGATAAACTTTTTAGAATACTTAAAGACCAGAATTTGACTGAGATCGGTCAGGATGATATCAATCTGCTTAAAAAAAAGGATCTGATCGAATTCACCAATCAGGATGCCGTGGTATACATCCGGTCAATCTACAGAAAAAAAGGGCTCCTCTATTTTATCGCCCGCCGGGGTATTGATAAGCGTCTCTACATCGTTTCAGAAAAAAGTTTTCCTTCCGATTTTCCCGGTGATCTGAAGGAACACAGCGGTCTTTATTACCGTGAGATGGAACTCACAGCCGAAACATCCGAACCTCTCCGGCATGAATTTGCTTTTACCAAACCGATTTCTCTCCGGCAGGTCAGGACCACCATCGGGATGGGGGACCGGCTGGGGCTGGCGACTCCCGGTCATATCCGGGCTGTTAAAGAATTTGCCGCGTCTCCGGTGTTGGCTCAGCAGAGCCTTCGGGAACTATCCTTCACCGGAAGAACCTACACCGATGTGGTTTCGGATGCCTCCTGGGGCGTGTTCCAGGAGGGTTTCGAAGACGGATACGGTGCCGACGGGGATCATCTTAAAAGCATTCCCTCCATTGATACCGCGCTGGACGCGGGAATGCCGATGATAACCCTGGATCTCACCGAAGTCATGAACCCGGAAGCGGCGGACTGGCCGTTTTCCAAAATCGAGGAAGCCTTTTCCCGGCTCCCCGGATCAAAACAGGAACGGTTCATGAAGGAGTACTCCGGCCGGGACTTCAGCATCGCCAATACGGTTATCCGATTTACCGAGGAAGAGGCGAAGCGGTGTGCCGTCACCTACGGTAAAGCCCTTGATTTTTCCGAAGAGGTGTATCACCATATCCGGAAAAAACGGGGAGACCATTTTGATCTGGAGATAAGTATTGATGAAACAACGACACCCACACTGCCGTCCCATCATCTTTTCATCGCCCGGGAACTGGAACAGCGGGAGATCAAGATCAACTCCCTGGCTCCCCGTTTCATCGGCGAATTCCAGAAAGCCGTGGATTACATCGGAGACACCACCGAATTTCAGAGACAGTTTTCCCTGCATTGCGACATCGCCCGTAATTTCGGAACATACAAGATTTCCGTCCACTCCGGAAGCGATAAGTTTTCGGTTTACCCCATCATCGGAAACCTAACAAAAGTCCGGCTTCATCTAAAGACCGCCGGGACAAGCTGGCTCGAGGCGGTAGCGGCAATTGCCGAAGCTGATCCCGATCTTTACCGGAAGATACACGAGAAGGCGTTTTCTTCTTTCAAGGAAAACACCAAGTTTTACCATATAACGGCGGATCCTGCGGCCATCCCGCCGGTATCGGGAAAATCTGATCACGAGCTGGACGCGTACCTTCAGAATAATGATCTCCGGCAGACTATACACATTGCCTATGGCGCTGTACTGCAAGATCCCGAATTGGGGCCCCGGGTATATGAATCACTAAAGAAAAATGAGAAACTGCATTACCGTAAACTTCAATTTCACCTGGGGAAACATATTAATCTTCTGGGGATAAACCGTTAATATAGAAGAGCAGTAACTATAATGATTGATTGAGGGAGTATATATGAGCATGGAACAATTCGTCATCGGAGCCGACTTTGGTACCGATTCGGTCCGGACTGTGGTCGTTGATTCGGCTGATGGGAGGGAAATCGGCAGCAACGTTCAGTATTATCCCCGGTGGAAAAAGGGAGATTACTGTGAGCCGGAGAAGAACCAGTTCAGACAGCACCCTTTGGATTATATCGAAAGTTTTACTCAGTCCGTTCGGAATACACTGGAAGCCTGCCCTGCCGGAACTGCCGCGAAAATAAAAGCTCTTTCCATGGACACAACCGGATCAACCCCGGCGGCGGTAGATAAAGCGGGAACACCCCTGGCCTTGACGAATGAATTCCGGGACAACCCGAACGCCATGTTCATCCTCTGGAAGGATCACACCGCTGTCCGGGAAGCCAGGGAAATAAACGGGACGGCAAAATCCTGGGGCGGTGAAGATTTTACAAAATACGAAGGCGGAACGTATTCTTCGGAATGGTTTTTTTCCAAGATCCTTCATATTTACCGTAATGATCCCGCGGTGAAACAGGCGGCCTTTTCCTGGGTCGAACACTGCGACTGGATGCCCGCTCTGCTTACGGGGAACACAGACCCTCTCACCCTTAAACGGAGCAGATGCGCCGCCGGGCACAAAGCCATGTGGCATGCCGATTTCCACGGACTCCCCAGCCAGGACTTTCTTAATAAAGTTGATCCGCTCTTTGACGGTCTCCGGCAGCGGCTATATACCGATACATACACGTCCGATGCCGCCGCCGGATACCTGACACCCGAATGGAAAGATCAACTTGGATTAAGTGACGCTGGAGAAGTCGCCGTGGGAGTAGGCGCGTTCGACGCTCACATGGGAGCGACGGGGGGTGAAATCGCGCCGTATATTTTTACCCGGGTTATGGGAACTTCGACCTGCGACATGCTGATAGCTCCGAGCGAGACCTTCGGGCACAAACTGATCGAAGGAATTTCAGGACAGGTGGACGGTTCCATCATACCTGGAATGCTGGGGATGGAAGCGGGACAGTCCGCCTTCGGGGACGTGTACGCGTGGTTCCGGGATCTTCTTTCCTGGCCCATGGAAGCCGGCCTGATTGCGGGCGCCGATATCGAAAAGGTTAGAGACCAGATCATTCCTGAACTTTCAAACCGGGCGGAACAGCTGAAGCCCGGCGGGACTATACCGCTGTCATTGGACTGGCTCAACGGCCGCCGCAGTCCCTACGCGAATCAGGAGCTGAAGGGCGCGGTAACCGGTTTAAGCCTGGGCATTGATGCTCCGCGTATTTTCCGCAGTTTGGTAGAGGCTACTGCCTACGGATCAAAAAAGATTGTAGATCAGTTTATCTCCCAAGGGGTTCCGGTTAATGAGGTGATAGGACTTGGCGGTGTCGCGAAAAAATCACCCTTTGTGGTCCAGACTGTGGCTGACGTCCTGGATATGCCGATCCGGGTTGCCCGGTCCGAACAGGTGGTAGCCCTTGGAGCGGCCATGTTCGCGGCTGCGGCCGCGGGAATTTATTCCAGCGTAGAAGATGCCCAGGCTGCCATGGGGCAGGGATTCGAAAAAGATTATACCCCGATAACTGAGAATGTGGCGGTGTACAAGAAGCTTTATGAAAAATACGAAGCTCTCGGTAAATTTACGGAGGAATCACTTTAGATGGGCCGCTACGATTTACTCAAAGAAGAAGCATACCATGCAAATATGGAGATCCCCCGGTACGGCTTGGCCGTTTACACATTCGGAAACGTCAGCGCCGCGTCCCGGCAGAACGGCGTCTTTGCGATAAAACCTTCCGGGGTTTCATATGATACCCTTACACCGGATTCCATGGTTATCGTTGATTTTGAAGGACAGAAAGTAGAGGGGGATCTGAATCCCTCATCCGACACAAAAACCCATGCCGTGCTATACCGGGAATTCGACACCATTGGAGGCGTGGTACACACTCACTCAACCCACGCAGCCGCCTGGGCTCAGGCGGCAAAGCCGATTCCCTGTCTGGGAACGACCCACGCCGATCACGCGGCCGGTCCGATTCCCTGCACCGCCTTCATGAGTGATGAAGCCGTAAAACGGGATTACGAAGAAGAAACGGGCAGACAGATCCTTGAAGTTTTTCGGGATTTGAGCTACCGGGAAACGGAGATGGTACTCGTGGCCGGTCACGGCCCGTTTACCTGGGGAAAGGACGCCGCTAAGGCCGTCTATAACAGTGTGGTTCTGGAGGAACTGGCCCGGATGGCATTTATCACCCTGACCATAGAATCAGGAACCCCGACCCTAAAACAAAGCTTAATCGACAAACATTATTTCCGAAAGCACGGCAAAGACGCCTACTACGGTCAGTAGGTTCAAGCTCATCAACAATAAACCGCGCAATGTTTTCCCCGGGATGCCTGAATTCCCACACCCACCCCCGGCGTAGCCGGCACGGTACCAGCAAATCCCGGTCAACTCCTTTTGTGATTAAGAAAAGGCCATAATTTCATATA
>CAYLLE010000097.1:0-14434 GCA_964384485.1 uncultured Spirochaetales bacterium
TTTGTGCGAATTAATTCAAAACTTGGGGAAAAATTTGTCCACGTTCGGTGGCATTCCTATCCGGTCTCCCTTCGAAGCTGATTTTACTACCGTTATACCCCACAATTATACCCCCATCCCCTTGCTTTTTAGGCAAATTATACTATACATTTGTTAAGTATGAAAGGAAAAAAAGCGCTGTTTCCGAACCACTGCAGAACGTTCTATTCCTTTCTCCGCGGGATCATGTCTCCCGACGAAATATGCGGGAAAGCCGCGGAATGGGGAGCCCCGGGAATCGGAATCGCGGATATGAACGGATTCTACGGTCTTCCCCGCTTTCTTGCCGCTGCCGAACGGAACAATCTGAAACCGGTAATTGCTTCGGAAATACGGCCGGATGAAAATCGGGAGTGTCTCACCGCATTCTGCATGAACCGGGAAGGATACAGCCGGCTTTGCGGAATTATCACTAAAATGAAAATGCAGGATCAGACCCAAAAATATGATCCGGTACAGGATTTTTTAGAAAACGGCTGGGGCGGCCTTGTGTTGACTTCAGGCGATCTGAATCTGCTGCGGAAACTTATGACCCGTTCAGAAGCGGGGCTTTATACCGCATTGACCTACGGCATGCCGTTCCGGGAACTTCTGGTCGGAAGCCGAAACCTCGGACTTAAGCCCCTGGCGGTAAACCGGAGCGTGTTCAGCGACGTAAAAACCCAGCGGCTCTACGCGCTCCTCCGGGCGATTGATCTCAACATCCGGGTCAAAGATCTGCCGTCACGGGAGCACCCCGTTTCCGCTCAAGGTCTTGTTCATCCGGCTCAAGTGGAAAACTACTTCCGTACTGTTCCCGAGGCCCTGGAAGCCCAGGAATATATCCTGAAAGAATCGGATCCAGCCGGAATTCCTTCAGGAATAACCGGAGGAGAGCGGGGATACGTTTTTCCCCGGTTTGCGGAATTAAACGAAGAGGAAGCTTACAGAATTTTACGCCGCCTCTGCTTTCAGGGGATTTCCCGAAGATACGGTGCGATGTCCGGAACAGTGGAAAACCGGCTGAAATATGAGCTCAATATTATCCGGAAAAAGCAATTTTCTTCCTATTTCCTTGTTGTCTATGATGTTGTCTCAAAAAGCCGCAGAACCTGCGGAAGAGGAAGTTCCGCCTCAAGCATTGTCTCATATCTTTTAGGGATTACCCATGTCGATCCTCTAGAACACGGTCTATTTTTCGAGCGTTTTTTGAATATGGGCCGGAAAGACCCTCCGGATATCGACGTCGATTTTCCGTGGGATGAAAGAGAGCATGCGTTATCGTATATGTTTGAAACATACAGCGGTCATTCCGCAATGGTCGCGGATCACATCACCTTTGCCGCAAAATCATCAATCCGGGAAAGCGCAAAAGCCTTTGGAATCCCGGAGGATGAAATCGGTACCTATATTGATCTTTGGAGACGGGGAAGATATGAAACGATTCCGCTCCGGGTACGGCGGGCCGCGGAAGCCATTCGAGGGATTCCCCGTCACTTAGGGACTCATCCCGGAGGTGTTGTTATCACCCCTGACCCTATCACCACATACACCCACATTCAAAAATCGCCTCTGGGATGGCCGGTGATAGCGTGGGAAAAAGACGGAACAGAAGATTCCGGGCTCATTAAAATTGACCTTTTGGGAAACAGATCCCTGGGAGTTCTTAGAGACACAATCGCCATGGTTAATCCTGTCAGGAAGGAAAAGATTGAATGGGAATCATTTAATCCTCTCAACGACGGAGAAACACGAAAGTCAATTGAAGCCGGTGATACCTTGGGAGTCTTTTATGTGGAATCACCGGCTACCCGGCAGCTCCTCAAAAAAATGGGCCGGGGGGATTTCCCGCGCCTTATTATTGCCAGTTCCATCATCCGTCCTGCCGCTAACCGGTATATTTCAGAATTTGTGCGGCGCTTAAAAGGAGGGGACTACGATCCGTTACTGCCTGCCCTTGATAATATCCTGAAAGAAACCTACGGGATAATGGTGTATCAGGAAGATGTTTCCCGTGTGGCAATTGCAGCGGCTGCTTTTTCTCCGGAAGAAGCCGATGGTCTGCGGAAAGCATTGACACGGCGCGACCGGAGCCAGAGGCTCAGGAGTTTCCGGGAGCGTTTTTTTGCCGGAGGGATCAGGATCGGAGTTGGCCAAAAAATTCTTCAGGTTCTATGGGATATGATTCTTTCTTTTGAAGGGTATTCATTTTGTAAATCCCACAGCGCATCATACGCCCTGGTTTCCTACCGCCTGGCCTTTATGAAGCGGTATTACCCCCTGGAATTCTATACAGCGGTAATAAATAACGGGGGCGGGTTTTATACCCGGCAGGTGTATCTGAACCAGGTGCGGAGACTGGGATACGCTATTCATCTGCCTGACGTCAACCGGAGTCAGGAAAAATATACCATAGAAAACCGCTCATTACAGGCTGGGCTCGGACAGGTAAAGGATTTAGATTCCCGGTTTCTCCATTCAATTCTGCGGGAACGTTCAGAAAGAGGCAAGTTCCGGGATTTAAATGATTTTCTTTTGCGGCTGATAAAAGAAGATATCATAAAAATAATACACAGCCATCGGACTTCACGGATTCATCCGTCGGGATTAAGCAATTTACGCATGCTCGTCAAAGCGGGAGCTCTGGACAGTATTTCAGAAAACTATAACCGGCCCCATATTTTTTGGATCATCGCAAACTACAGTGCAAAAAGATTCGGCAGAGAAGAACTGTTTTCTGCGGAAGAAGCATGGAATGTGCCGGACTGTATTACAGATTACACCGAATATACGAAAATAAAGGATGAACTGGAGACAATGGGGCTTATCCTGACCCGTCATCCCATTCAAGTATTCCGACGTATCCTGGAGAATCAAAAATCATTATGCGACTCTAGAAAAATCCATATCAAGACCGGGAAAATCATCCGGATTCCCGGGATTCTTGTAACGGGAAAAGAAGTGGCGGCCTCAAATTCCAAGGCAATGAGTTTTTACAGTTTTGAAGACGAGTACGGAATATTCGAAACCGTTTTTTTTCCCGAAGTATATGAGAGGTGGGGACTTTCTCTCAGATACGGGACGGCATATCTTTTGACGGCCAAGGTAACCGAAGAATTCGGGACCCACATTTTGGAAGCAAAAAAGGCGGTCCCGTGTTAAAGATCTGAACAAAAAAGACTGGCATGCCGGGGATTTTTCTCTTATCCTTAAAAACTGTGATAGTTAAAATAGTTTTCAGCCCCAAAAACAGAAAAAGAGCGTATTTCCTCCTTAAAGCGGTGAAGCATGCCGGAATAAATGTGAAAGCGCTTCAGTTTAACAGCACCTGGCGCGATCTGTCTCCTCAAAGGCTGGAACAATTGTTTTCGGATACGACCCACTTGGTACTGCAGACCGGAGAACCAAAGAAGGTGTCGTCCTGGATGTTTTATCTAATCGGATTCTTCAGAGGGGGGAATAAAGAAGTACTTTTCTCCGGCAGTTCTTTTCCGGACCCGCTCCTGAATGAAATACCATCGTTTTCGAATGTTGAAGATGTGCTTTCATATATAAAAAAGACGAATAATGAAAAACAGACAGATAAAACCGCGAAAGAGGCCCGGGAAGAAATATTCGATTCCGGATTGGCTTTTTCTCCTGAGGGATTTGCCTCGTGTGTGGAACGGAATGATCTCTGGGGAGTCAAAAATTTCCTTGCCGCGGGTTTCTCTGCCGATACTTGCACGGAAAAGGGAGTTTCCATGCTCTCCCTTGCTATCAGAAAACAGCACCGGAATGTTGCGGAATATCTTCTGGAATCCGGTGCTGACATCAATCATATAAATGAGGATCGGGGAACAACTCCTTTAATGGAAGCTTCAGTACGGGGGGAAACAGAATTGGTTAAACTTCTCATGGAGAAAAGACCGAACATGAACATACAAAGCAAAAACGGTCAAACCGCGCTGATGATGGCGGTAGGAGAGGGATACGCAGATATTGCGAATGAATTTTTCCGGGAAGGAATCGACTTAAGCGTTGTCGATCATTTAGGTATGACCGCTGAAAAATACGCCAGGCTCTTTAAACACGAGGAGATCATCAAACTCTTTGAGCACACCGATTTCAGGGCTTCATCATGTGCAGAATAATTGAAAAACTTGACAGTTTCATCCTGGTCCGATATTTTTTCGACATATGAATAACACAAAAACCATAACGATTTTTCATCTTCACCGTAAGGACGGCACATCACTGCTGCTGCACCCTTTACGGAAAAATCATAACGTAATTAAACTGATTGAAAAAAACCAAATAATCGGTAAGTACGGATCGGAACCGCAAGTTGAAACGATCACACTTTTCCGGAATCAATTGTACCGCCTGATTGAAGAAGAGGTTCGGAATTGGATTGCCGATATCAAATTTATACCTCGGTTCCTTCTCTCTGCAGGAGCATTTCTTCTAACCTACCTGGTTTTCTCCTTTGTGGTGCGGGATCCGCTGCCCCTCCTGGATGAGATTATTATCGCCTTCGGTGTAGGTACCGTCTCATATATTCTTCTTGGAAAGAAAGACATGCGATCTGATGCGGCATTAAAAAAAAGGCTGACACTGCGGAAAAAAGTTGATTCTGTAGTATTTAATGAGTGCGGCATTTTACGGGATGTGGAAAACATTCTTCAAGAAAATGAGCAGCTGGATACGGAGCAGCTTCTTTCCCGGATAGCTGATCCGGAACAAATTACTATTCCTGAAACGAGCAGGGACACAGTACAGGAACTGCTTTCATACATACAAGACACACTCCGGACCGGTAAATCGGGTAAGCCGTCTAAGTCCATGCAGAAGCTTACGGATGATAAAAAGGGAACCGGACAGAATCAGGAAACGTATAAAAAGTTACTGAAAGCGAAATGCGGTGATCTATCCCTATTTGCGCTTTATAAACAGTTGAATCACTCTCTGGGGCGGTAATTATTCTTGGCGGCCGAGTTCCTGAAGTTCCAGTATAGCGTTGGTATTTTTGATCACCCGTTCCGCGTTGGTCTTTATCTCCTGGAACGGCGTAAAAGTGGCATCCAGAGATAATCCTTCGTTGCAAAATGATATGGACTGCTTATACTTTCCGAGTCTGTAGGCATCGATCGCGCTGACATAAAGATTATCTATCCGCTGTCGAAGCTTTTCTCTGCCGAAATCTCCCAAGTCTAATTTGGCCCGAACGCTGAACCGGTCGATCGTTTTAAATTGGGTTGTTTTATCAATCGTATAATTAATATCTAAACTCATTCTATCAAGAAAGATTGATGTGCCTAAAGTAAGTCTCGGATTGGCGCCTTTCAAAAGAAATCCCGCTGTGGTTGTCAGAAAATCGGTAAATTTAAGAGAAATCCCCGCGGCAACACCTGGATTTTCGGCGGGTACTCCCGGCTGAAGAAAAATAGGATAATTGATATCAAACGAAAGAAGAACCGGCCGAAAAGGGGAGTAGGCAATACCGGCATCAAGACGGGTAGGCAATGGTTCACTTTTAACCGGGGGTCCCAGATTCCTAAATGCCGCTCCGACAGAAAAATTGCCTTCCCGGGACGGATAAAATTTAAGGAAATTAAACCTGGTTAATACACCGAAATCAATCATTCCCATAAAGGAAGACTGATTACCAATATCATCTAGGTGTTCATAGATACGCCGGGGTAAATTGGTATACGCAACTTTGATGTTTGAGCCGGCGGAAATTCCGCCGAAATCAAATGACGATAAAAAGTTATACGATATATTGAAACCCGCAACGGTTTGGGAATATCTGCCTCTGGCGGCTTTTGAATCAAGGTATACCTGATCACCCCATTCATCTAGTGTATTAAACGGAACATGGAAGATCTTTGCTCCGACGCCGATTCCCAGATTTTCTTTACGCTGTGTATAAACCACACCCTCTATATCAGAATCCGCAATCCAGTCGTTATGGACCATGGATAATTCGGTGCGTTCCAAACTTGAACTTGCTGCCGGGTTAGCGTCAAAGTAACTGGCGTCTCTGCCCACGGCAGTATATGCTGTTCCCATTCCCTCGTACTCACCTCCAATGGGCAAGTTCAAAATATAGAATGAAGTCAAACCGTTAGATTCACCTTCAATTTCATCCTGTCCAAGCGCGTATAACCCGCCGGCCAAAACGAGGAGAAAAATAATACCCGTAAAAATACGGCTGCTTAAACGCATATCATCCATAAATATATACCTTTTCCGGCTTTTTTTCTATGCACCTCCGTGCATATGCGCATACCAGCAACAATCCACGACTTTATTGTCGGCATTTTCATATATAGCTGAACATATGTCGATAATATGGTAAATTGTATTTTGTGAAAGGGCACCAAAGGCAAAATGTCCTGAAATGATTTTTAGAGACGTCCGGCGAATACTATTCATATTTCTCCTCCTAATGATTCTCCCGGTTTTTTCAACGTACTCACTGGGACAGCGGGAAAGGAGTATCCGGCGGGCACAGGACCAAATTCTTATGGCCAAAGAACTTATTGAAGAAAGACGGTATAATGATGCTTTGATCATCCTCAAGGAGGTGGTAGAAAATTATCCCGAACTTCAGCAGGAAGCCACGGTTTATCTAAGAAAAATACTTGATATACAGGATCAATATCAGGATATCCTTGAAGAATTTGAAGACGCGGTCCGGAACGAACCGGATAATTTGGAAAAAACCCTGGGATTGATTGAAGAACTGAGAAATATAGATGAAAATCCGAACGAAACTTTAAAAAGACAGATTGAGCAAGCCGAAATCACTGCTCTGCTGAGGTACAATGAAAATATTTTTAATAACATCATGGATGAAGCCGCTGTCGCTATTCAGAATAAAGAATACCAAAACGCAATAACAATCTATAAATCCGGATTCACCCTCCACCGGGATGATTACCTGAGTGTCAACTACGGGTTATTGTCAACGGAAATGAACAGTGAAATAGCCGATATCCGAAATTCCACGGAAATGCTTATTCAGGAAATTGACGGATTTATCAGCAGCCGTGATGACTTTATGAAAAATCTTACCGATGCTGAACCGTCTTCGTTAACAGAAATAATTCAGGAATTCCGGACTCCTTACAATAAACAGACTGATGCATATTTCACCTTAAAAGATTCCGCTAACCACCTCCGGTCATACCGCGATGATGTAGACAGAATAACCGAGAATCCATCTCTTTTGGCATTACGGCATGTTGAATATATGGAACTTATTACTCTCGGCAGAGAAGGGAGAGATGAAGGTTTAGCGGAAGTGGTAAGTCTTGTTCTTCAAAATATCACTGACGACTCGGGTCAGGACGCGGTAGAGCGGTGGAAAGAGGAATTCGAAAAAGCCCAATCCGCATTTGAAATCGCAGAATATGGGAGAGCGGAATCATCATACCGAACTTCCGGAGTTTTACTGGAAGCCGCTTTAGAGGTTCTTAACCTTCAGCAGAGATTAATTCGTCTTTCAGACGGTTACCGTGTTCACGAAGGAAAAAATATAGCGTTTAGACTGCTGCCGCTTCACGTGGAGACCCGAGCTGTCATTAAAATGGCGGAATTGAAGGCGGATATGTCCGAAGAGATACAGACATTCCTAGAACGGTATGAACAAAATCCCGGCACCCTTCCGGAACTATCGTCTGATCAGCTTTTTTTCCGGGGATACCGGGAACTGTTTCTTGAATATTTAAAAAACTGGGAGCAAACCGCGGAGCCATACAGAAATTTAAATACTGCTTATATTCCGGCCGCACGAAAAGAGGAACTGGTATCCCTTTCTGCGGAAATTGAGGATTGGAGAGATTTATCCGAAAACAGGGAAATCCTTTTGACCGGAAGAATCGCTGAAATCAAATTTTATCCCCTAGATGATACCTACGATTCTATTACCGGTTCGTTTAACCAGGGACAAACCTATCTTGAAGGGATAAAACAGCAGGTCTCTACAGGGAACGGACGGCTTATAGAGGTTACCTCTTCCTATCCGGACAGGGCAAGAAATATTTTTAATGAAGTGATTCAGGATCTAACTTCATTACGCCGGAATGTTACATCCTATGTTTCCGATATCCGGGATGAACCGGAATATCTCGTGATTTCGGAACCGGTCAGCAGGTGGATTGGTCAGGGGGAAGAACTTTTGGAAAAGATCAACCAGCTCCTAAACAGTACCATAGCCCTGCGGACGGAAGCCCGGGAGAAGATCGCCCTTGCCGAAGAACTGCGGGAATCAGGGTTCGACCGTTTTTCAGAAGCCGAGGATGCTTACAACGGGATAACAACCATAGATGATCCTGATTTTGACCGGATCGGAGGTCTTATTGAGGAAGCCGGTGAGTTTTTTTACCGGTCCGTATCCAACCAGGAGGATATACCGTTCCGCAGGGAATACGATCAGCTGTTAAAAGACCTGGAAGAAAAGGTAAAGCGCAAGCTCCATGAGCTTATCCTGGTACGGGTAGCCGAATATGTCGAAGAAGGACGGCAGTTCTACCTGCAGAATGAGTTCCCGCGGGCGGAACAGGTCCTGCTGGACGCCGACAGGCTATGGGACAGAACCAATCCCATCGATCCTCATCCACAGGTGGAACAATGGCTGAACCTGACAACTATCGCACTCAATCAGGAGCAGGCGCGGGAAATACCTGAAACCCACCCGTCATACCCGTCAATCATGAATCTGCTCAACTATGCCAGGGAGAATTTTGAGGCCGGACAAACCCTGCTTGATAAAGGCAGCAGGAAAGATGCGGTGGAGGTTCTTGATGCCGCTCGGGATAAACTTCTCACTGTTACTACCGAATTCCCGTTTAATAAAGACGCCGGCGTTCTTACTCTCAAGATCCTGCAGATTTTAAATCCGGATAACTTCGATGAACTGTTCACCCAAAAAGTCACCGAAGCGCGGAATAATCTTGCTCAAAATCCTGATGAAGCTTATTATGATCTCCTGGATCTAAAAGAGATAAAACCTAATTATCCCGGATTGGATAACCTTATTTATCAGGCGGAAATTTTAACGGGGAGACGTATTCCGCCTCCCGATAAAAACGCGCAGCAACGGGCGGAACAACTGTACAGGGAAGCATTGGCAATATACGAAAATGAAAACCAGGCAAGATATGCCGAAGCCATTACAAACTTGAACCAAGCGTTGGATATCAATCCGGACTACCAGGAAGCCGCGTCTCTCTGGGATAGACTTCAGCTGGAGCAGGGGAGCGAAGTCCGGTTTACTTTATCGAGCGCTGCGTATGAACAATATCAGCGGGCGTTGGACTACTTTATAAACGGAAATTATGCTCTCGCGTACCGGGAGACGAGTCTTCTTCTGCAGAATGAAGAAAACCTGGGATACAGCCCCCTGATACAGCTGCACGACCGGCTTAAACGTGAATTGGGTGTCGATTCGGATACGTAAATGCGGATGAAACTTAAATACCTTCTTTTGCCAGCAGTCATCATTATTCTCTGCATGTTCCAGGGCACTTCAGGATCAGCGGCAGATCTGTTTTGGGAAAATCCGCGGACCATTGCGAGCGAGAACGGCAGGTATCCTAAAACCGCCGCTACCGATCAGTACCTTTTTCTAACATACCAGGAGATAGAGTATACCGGAGAGAATGAGGGGAACTACTACATATCATTGCAGCGTTCCGCGGACGGCGCGAGCTGGACAAGAAATGAGAGGATATTCGGTCCAATACCTTTTACCGGCAGACCGGCCCCGGTTTACGATATAGCGGTAGATACCGAAGGAGTACTGCATATTGTCGGAATATTATCAGAGAATAAAACCGCGGTAATTAGTTCAGAAGATTTTGGGCAAACATTCAGCCGGACCGGAGATTTTACATTCGATCGAACCAATTTGACTCCCGTTCTGTCTCCTAAAGCTTCTGGAGGCATGATTCTTTTTCTCGGACGGGAACGGGAAGATTCCATCAGCAATTATTACTCAGTATATGACAACGGCATCTGGTCCGATTTTTCTCCCTTGGAGAATCAGGAAGATCTCATATACAATTTTACACCTTCTCACACAAGTTACCGGGGAAAAGAATATGTTGTTTTTCAGGTGTTTCAACTGGGAGAGATGGGGCGGCAACTCTATATAAAAATGAGTGAAGACGGCGGATATACGTGGAGTGACGCGGAATTACTCACCGGTTTTTCTTCCGGCAATACCCTCCCTGAAGAATACGTGAATCAGCGTCCTTTTCTGCGCGGCGAAAATAACGGGCTCCTATTAGCTTGGGAACGGCAGTACCGGCGGTACGGGAGCACCGTATATTTTACCAGGTTAAATGAAAACGGAACTTTCCTCGACCAGCCGGAAGAGGTTACATCGGACAGATACAACGCAAACACACCCAAAATAATTATCCACGATAATGTCACCCGCATAGTATGGTTCGACAGCAGTGCTTCCATAGAAACTGTATACCTTTCAACACCGGATAATAACAGATGGAACGCAGAATCCCTTTCCCGGAGGGGATTCAGTTCCCGTTTCCCCGCGGCTGCAGAATTTCAGGATAAGTTCTATCTGTTCTGGCAGGAAGTCTACCGGGATAAAGCAACTGTAAGCTATTTAGAACCGGATACACGGGCGGAACCGCCCAGGGTTGTTTCGACAAACTTCGCCGAGGGAAAACCTAGTCCGATAGACCATCCTACTTTCAGATGGATACCTCCGGATGATCCTTCAGGCGTCGCGGCTTATAGTTATGTATGGGGCAGAGATCCCGACGCTCCTGTTCCGAAAGATAAGCTGACCCCACCCGGCTCGCTGCAGCAAACCTTCACGGCAGATCAGGACGGATATTGGTACCTGCGAGTTTCATCTCTGGATGGGGCGGGCAACTGGTCGCCCCCTGCCACCGGCGTTTTTCTCCGGGACACCACTCCTCCCGAACCGGTCGAATTTGTTCCGCCAGAACTTGATGAGGACGGATTTCTAACTTCCAACACGTTTACCATCCGATGGAGACCGCCCGCGGATGATGATGTAGCAGGTTATTCTTACTCCTTCCGGAATATTGGAGGAGAACGGCAGATCATCCAGCCGGAAAATATAAGTATCAGTCCCCCCGCAGAAGTACTAACCCAGGCTACAAGCTTCTCCCGCACCAATATTGAAGACGGACTTTGGGCTTTTGCCGTACGCGCAATCGACACGGTCGGCAACGTAGGAGAACCTGCGGTAATCTATCTCAGATTCAATAAGTTTATACCCTTTACAACAATCACATCCCTGGAAGCGCCTAAAGACGACATCGGAAATATAAATTTGAGAATCATCGGCCGTGGATTTACCGCTAATGGTACGGTATATGAACTTATCCTGGACCGGGACATGAAAAAACCTTACGATTACGTCTTTAACAGAAAAAACGGATCGTTCAAAGTTGTTTCCGACCGGAGGATCAGCGGTCCAACCATCGATACCATACAGGAGGGAGAATACTACGTCGGTATTTCTCACCCCGAACGGGGATTGTACTTTACCCGGCAGCAGTTATCTCTGCGGAGTACGGGAACCATTTTGTTCGGAGATTTCACCATACGGTATGCGCCTGCCTGGGAATTCCCTGCGCCTTCTTTATTCAAGTTTTCAGGCGGCTCCCTGGTTATGTGGCTCATCATGGCTTTTCTCTCGATGGTAATTGTATTTTCATCACTAAAAATAGGTGCGCTCACTAAAGAAGGAATCCTGCTCCGCAGGGAAGTTCAAGCTTTTTTAACAGGAGACCGGCTTCTTTTAGAAGCAAAGAAGGAGGAATTGCGGAAGATGAAAAAACGAGGTATTGGTCTCAGGATCAAATTTACAATCTTCATTATCCTGCTCATAATTTCTGTGGTTATGCTGGTCTCGATACCTCTCGGGTACTACATGCTCGGGGTTCAGCAGAACAACCTTGCTGAAAGTTTGACCGACAGAGTTGATATAATGATGGAAATGCTCAACACAGGTGCAAGGGAATACCTTCCGAATGCTGAAAACAGACTGATTGAGTTGAATGCTCTGATCAATCAGATCGGTTCTATGGATATAACCCAGTTTGCTACGATAACAGGTCAAAACAGTAATGAGACAACCGATTTCAATTCTGTTTGGGCAACAAGTGATCCCGCTATTCTGTCGGCAATCGAAAATCCCGGCTCCTCTGAAAAAATCAATACGGAATCTCTTATTTTCGGAATTAGTCAGATAGACGACCGGGTCAGTCCCTTGGTTACTGAACTGCAGAACAATCTGAATCAGAGGGCCAGAGCGGAGATTGGCGATGACGCTGCAAATCTTTCCCAGCTGGAAGATCGGTTCCAGGAACTTGTTACCCAGACAGGTGAGGAGGTGGATCAGGAAATCGCCCGGATTGATTCCGACATGAAAGAGCTCCGGGAACGTATACAGGAATCCCTGATACGGATTGGCGATGTAATCAGGAGCGTACCCGATTTTAACGCGAATAAGCTCTTAAGCGATACGAGGGAATATACTTTTTTCAAACCCATCATGTACCGAGAACCCGGTTCAGATAATTTTTACCGGGGTACCGTACGGCTGGGGATATCAACCGAAAAAATCGTTCAAGAAATTATATCTGCCCGGAACACCCTGATTTTCCAGACAGTCATTTTTGCCCTCATTGCCATGGTCCTTGGGATTTTAGGAGCGCTGCTCTTGGCTTCTATCATAGTCATACCGATTAAGCGGCTTGTCCGCGGGGTGGAAATAATCAGGGATACTGAAAATAAGGAAAATCTGGAGGGTCATATAATCAATGTAAAGTCCAGGGACGAATTGTCCGTGCTTGCTGAAACCATCAACCAGATGACCCAGGGCCTGGTCCGCGCGGCGGCGGCAAGCAGGGACTTGACCATGGGTAAGGAAGTGCAAAAGATGTTTATTCCGCTTGAAAAAGATAAAGCGGGAAGGAAACTAACCACGGGAAGAGAAGTGAATCCGAACATCGAATTCTTCGGATATTATGAAGGCGCGAAAGGTGTATCCGGAGACTATTTTGATTATCTCAAGCTGGATGACCGTCATTACGCCATAATCAAATGTGATGTTTCCGGAAAAGGAGTACCGGCAGCCCTTATTATGGTAGAAGTTGCAACCATCTTCCTGGATCATTTCCGTGAGTGGAACCATAAAAAAGACGGAGTAAAGCTGCCGAAAGTGGTATATCGTATAAACGATCTACTGGAAGAACGGGGATTCAAAGGCAGATTTGCGGCCTTAACGGTCTGTTTAATGGACATTGAAAGCGGCGAAACATACTTTTGTAATGCAGGAGACAACCTGGTCACGATATATCATGGAAACACGAAAAAAGTTGAAGAACATCTTCTACCCGAAGCACCCGCGGCGGGCGTGTTCCCCTCCATGCTGGTGGAAACTCAGTCAAGTTTTCAGCAGGTTAAACTTCCGCTTAAACGAGGAGACATAGTTTTCCTGTTTTCGGACGGAATTCCCGAATCCAAGCGGGTTATCAGAGACCGTTCCTTTAAGCCTACAACGGTAACGGAGGAGAATTACGGAGAAATCCCCGATGAAGTAATTGACGGTACTGAAGAGGAATTCGGCATGCAGCGGGTTAAGGATGTAATTGAAGCGGTAATGAATGGCGGCAGCTACATTCTGAAAAAAGTGAATGCCAAAATCGAGGGGGATCTTGTATTTGACTTCTCCACCTGCAGCGGTAATGCGGAAGAGGCAACACTCGCTTTGATGGCGGTTGAAAAAATATTCCGGATGTATCCCGATCCGGAATCCGGCCGGGATGATGTGGTTTCGGTTGACCGTAAAATCGATTTATTTCTGCAGAAACACTTTAAACAGTATACCATTTATAATCATCATCCGGTTGCACCGGTGGAAGAAAGCGAGTATGTTACTTACAGCCATGTAAGGGAAGATGATCAATATGATGATCTTACCATACTCACTATCAGGAAGAAGTAAGGAGGATTCTGTGAATCGAAAAATGCTAGGCTTGCTGCTTTTCGTACTGGTGATTACAGGGGCTGCTGCGGAAAATATCACCATACAAAACGGTGAAAATAGTCTTTTGTTCTACAGAATTGTACCAGCCGGGACCGAAGTCCATTCCGCTCTTAAGAACAACGCCGAAACATATCTGAAGAAGCTTCTCCGGGAGGTTGATCTATCCTATCTGCCTCCGTATGGCGCAGAATCGCTGAATCTTGATTCACAGGGCTTAGTGGCCGGTTATATTCTTTTTCCCGGTTCAGCATCTTATCCCCTGCTCGGAACTATTATTGATCCGGAGGCAGGGAAGGTGTTCACCCTTTCAAGAAACCATGCTGTGAAAGACAGCAGTGAAATTGAACTATCTCTTTATCCCTGGGAAGTTTC
>CAYLLE010000098.1:0-14302 GCA_964384485.1 uncultured Spirochaetales bacterium
GCGGCCCGGCTTGCGGATATGGTCTTCTCTAGAAGGCAGAGAGGCGCCGACCGGATTCGAACCGGTGCATGAAGGTTTTGCAGACCTCTCCCTTACCACTTGGGTACGGCGCCGTTTGGGTAATCAATAATAAATAAAAATTGTCTCAATGGCAAGTGGTTGAACGCTGCCGAAGGATGACGAGGATTGTCATAATTCCCGGGAAAGAAGGACGATGTCCTGCCGTAGCTGCCATCGGGCCGTCTGCCAGAAATCGGCGCCGGATTTGTTGTCCTTATATACAAAGATGTGGCATTTTTGGATGCCTGACTGTTTAAGAACGGTAACGGACAGTTCCGCCAGGCGGGTTCCGATTCCCCGGCGTCGGTAATCGGGATGTACCGCCAGGTGATACAGGTAACCCCGGCGGCCGTCATGCCCGGTAAGGACCGAACCGATAATCCGGCCGTTATCTTCCGCGAGATAACTCATTCCGGGATTTCTTTCCAGAAAAGAGCCGATATGTTCTTCTGAATCCGCGGTGCTTAAACCGATCCCCGGAAGGGTTTTCCATAATTCGAGAAGACCTGGACAATCATCACGGTTTACGGTCCGGTAGAAGACTGATTCGGCAGTGGTCGGGGGAGGCATATTTCCGTTTCCTAAGCGTCGTCTTAAAACTGGTATCCGCCGGAGAGGAAAATGGACATGGAGAACGCCCTTAAATCCTGAACAGCCTCTGAGCCTGCTGAAATTTGTGCCTGGCCGGCTCCGTAGGAGGCGGAAAAGCCCAAGTTAATGGCGGAATCGGCAGTGGCATAACCGATGGAGAGGCTTCCTCCGTAAAGATCGACGTGATCGTCAGAATTGGTATCTTCCCCTTCTATTATGGAAGGCTTGTTTGAGTTGTTGGTAAATACCCCCAGCCGGAACGGGAAGTTGGGGCTTATGTACCATTCCATTCCCAGTGCGGCGTTCCAGGTAAAGACCCGGGAAGCCGTTCCGGCCGCGTTCGGAATCGGCACATACAGGTAGACATCTCCGCTCACAATCAGACTCCGTGAAGCAAACCATGCCAAGCCCAGGGAGTTTTTGAGGTAGGTTGAGCGGAAAAACGGATTTGAGAAGATGTTCCAGTAGGTTACGGTGTTATCCCGGACATTTATATAGTCTTCAAAAGTATAATCGGGAATTAAACCGGCATTATCATATATAAAAACCGAGGATTGTGAATTCTGAATCATGAAAACCGGAATAGGCGCGGTTACCAGGTATCCCACAGACAAGTTTTCGGCGGGCATCCACTGAAGTCCGATCTGGGGGCGGAGACTCACCAGTTCCTCGCTGTAGTAGGTACTGTAGACCTGGAAATATTCATGCTGGGAATTGTCCGCTGAATCGTAGAGCTGGGTTACCTGCTGATTAATGTAGTCGCTGTTCCGGTACCGGACGAAGAGACTGAATCCCAGGCCGAAGGTATCTCCGGTCAGGAAAGCGAGGGAAGGTCCCACTTCGTTTACGGCATTGGAATGGTTAAAGTTGACATTCACGCTCTGATCGAACGTTCCTAAGCCCGGATCGATGAGATTTTCCAGGAGGATGCGGTCCTTTTGGTCGTAAACTTCATTGTCCAGGGAGGTCATGGTAAAGGCGAAGGTGGTTTTTTTGCCTTTCTGGATAAAACCGAAAAAATTCGGAACAAAGGAGAATGAGGTCCGGAGGTAGTCCACCGGGGGGTCCGCCTCCTCATAAATATCTTCGTACCGGAGTGTTTTGTACTGTATCGCGTTTGTAGAAAGTGAAAAGTACCGGGAAGAAGAAAAAGCTAAACCTGCAGGGTTGTAGTAGGCCCCTTCAGGACCGTCGGCAATCGCGGTATACGCGCCGGCCATTCCGGCAGCGCGGTCTCCAACGAAGATATTTATGAAGTGGTCCTCATCAGCCGACAGGGTGATAATGCACAACACTGAAAGAACAAAGAGAAAAAGTATACGTTTCATCATTCTACCTTTATTGAATCTATAGTTTCCTTAAATTTACGGAACCGCTCCGTGGCTTTTAGTTCGGGAAGTTCCGAAACAGCCAGCTCCTCCAGTCTGCGGATCCGTTCCGAGAGGGGAGGATGGGTTTTATCCAGGTTTTCTAAAGAAGCCGTCTCCGGAGAATCCTGCAGATCCTTCAGGTATCCGATGTACGACTGAATTCCGATTCCCAAGGCTTGAAGCATACGGGCCGCGTAGGCGTCGGCTTCGTACTCTTCATCCCGGGCGTATCCTTCGATGAAAAGACGTTCCTCGATTTTTTCATTTATCTGATTCATCGCGTTGGTGATCACCTGCCGGGAACCGGATAAAAGACGGGCTAACGTTTCAAAAAAGGAGTAATTCACTTGGATTGTGACATGTTCAAGGATATGATCCTTGTTCATGTGCCCAAGCTCGTGGGCGAGTATGCCGGCCAGAGCCCCGGGATTTTCAATTTCCTGAAGCATTCCCAGGGAGATAAACATATATCCCCCGGGAAGTGAATAGGCATTTACCTGCTCCGTATTAAGAACGGCGATAGAATAAATAAGTTCCTGCCGTTCCACCGAAAGGGCCAGGCTCTTTAGGTATTTATTCAGATAGACTGTCGGCTCTTCTTCCATAACAACGCCGTATTTACCGGCCAGTTTGGCGAACGCGGCTTCCCCGATTTCCATCTCTTTTTCAACCCGTTCCGCTGTTTCTGCCTGGGCGGAATCGGTCTTATCTGTTGTGGCGCATCCTGCGAAAAAGGCAAGCAGAACAAGTAGCGCGGGTATCGTAATAACAAGAAAACGGCTGTTTTTCATGACTAAAAGAGAAGCCCCTCCTCCGATGCAAAAGCGATGATCTCATCTGTTTCCCAGGTGAACTGTTCAACCCATTTGATAGCGGTAAAATCATATTCACTGAAGGACGTGTTTTCCCGGTCCCGTATGTTGTCCGAGGTGAGTCCCCGGGTCGCGGCTGCCGAGGTTTGATATGCCGAGGCGCGCCGCCGCTGGGTTACGGAAGAAATGTTCTCGAGAGAGCTGTTCCGGGATACCTTCGCCGCCGAAGGTTCCGCTCCGGTAAAGAAAGACTGAACATATCCCGTATCACCGTCTGCTGTTTTAACTTTCAGCCAGGCGCCGCTTGTTTCCAACACCCTTAGCTCGGTTCCCTGACTGAGCATGGCTGTCCGGGAGGATCCGGGAGAGGCCGCGCTTTGCAGCGGACAAACCCTGGCTGTTACGTATACCGTTTCTCCGAATGCCGTCATCAATAATGTAAAGAAAAGTAAAAAAGCGATTAAAAATATTTTTTTCATACAATCACCTCCTAAAGAGTGATATTATAGAAAGATATCCCGGAAACGCTTATTTTTCAACCATCTTCCACACTCCCTCCCAATCAGGTTTTGGGGGTGATTTATGAAAAATCGCGCACCGTTTCCGGAACATAATTGACAATTCTTTAAGCTCCGCGTAATCCCGCTCAACTTCCGCGAACAGCTGATTGGCTTCACGGAACTGCTGATTCCGGTATGCTTCATTGGCGGAATGATATTTCTCTACCGCTTTAGAAAAATACTCCAGGGCCGGGCCTTGATTTTCGCAAAGGGGTGTATATATTTTGATTCCCTTGGCTTTTCCCTTGACCGCGACATTATCGACAAAGAGATACAAAAACTGCTCTTTGGTCCGTTCGTAAGTCTGTTCACTGGCAAGGATGGTCACACCGGGATAGTACTTGGTAAGCCCCTCCATCCGTGCTCCCGTATTTACTCCGTCGCCGATAGCGGTATAGTCCAGCCGCTGTTCCGAACCGATGTTTCCGATGATCATTTCCGCGGTATTTATGCCGATGCCGATTTTCAGCTCGGGATAATTTTCGGACGCCAGTTCCCGGTTTATTTCGGGAAGCGCGTTGATCATATCTAGCGCGGTTTTTACGGCTAAATATTCTTTTTCCGGTTCATCATTCGGAGCTCCCCAGAAAGCCATCACCGCGTCGCCGATCATTTTGTCCAGGGTGCCCCGGTTCGTAAAAACAATGCTGATCATCTTTTCCAGATACCGGTTCAGTATTGTTACTACCGTTTCGGCGGGATATGTTTCAGAAATTGTGGTAAAACCCCGGATATCGGAGAACAGGATGGTGATTTCTTTGCTTTCTCCCACCTCGCCGATAAGTTCATCATACTTTTCCAGTACTTCCGTCATGACGGAAGGCGCCAGGTATTTCCCCATGGCAGCGGAGATTTTATTCCGTTCCGATGCTTCGGATACGGCCACATAGATCAGGGCGCCGAAATAGCCGATCAGTCCCGCTGTTATCGGAGCAGCCATATTCACGATAATACCGGCCCGGTTGAAGAGAAAGAGTGACAGGGCAATAAAGACAAGGATATATCCAATCCCGATAATATTTTTTGCCAGTTTTCCCTTCAGGAGAAAAGTAGGAATAAAAACAATCAGGATGGTCAAGATAAGAATGATTAGATCCACCCAGACCGGAAGCGGTTTCAAATGCTGTCCAAGAAGAATATTGCTTATACCGCTGATGTGCATATACGGTCCGGGAATATTTTTTCCCATCGGAGTCACCTTAAGGTCTTTAAGGCCGGTCGCGGAAGCCCCAATGACCACAATCTTGCCGGTGAACTCTTCCGGCGAAACCAGAAGATCCCCTTCTCCGGAGAGCTGGTTCATGCTTGAAGCGATTACGTTGTCTGCCGGGAACGCGGTGAACTCATTCAGATCCTTATAAAAGTTGACCCGGTATTCGCCGTTTTCCGTAAGGGGAATCCGGAGTGTTTCGCCTTCTTCGGTGGTGCCGTGGAGGACGCGTCTTTCGATCCGGAGATCACCTAGGCCGAGTTTTGCCTGAAGCGCTTTAAGGGTAAGGGACGGGTAATAATTGCCGTTATACTGAACGAACATGTTTACGGTTCTGGATATCCCGTCAGGATCTTCCTGGTGATTGACGGTGTGAAGATTGTTCGCGTACGCGAAGAGGGGGTCGAAGGGAAGATGAAAATAGTTGAAATAACGCTGCTCGACAGTACTTTGAGTATCGTCTATTTCAATCTGAAAATTGTACTGCGTACTCTCCGGTAGAACCGGAGAGGTTTCGATGTTTTCAACAGTAAACAGCGCCGCGTGGCTGATTTCCGGAGAAATCATGCTGGATTCCAGAAGCCAAAGGTCTTCTTCCGGTATATCTACATCCGGTGATTTGGGGGAATAGTCGGTATACAGGATATCAAAGAGAAACAAAGCCGGATCTCCCTGCATAACATAATCGATAATGTGTTGAGCGATAATAGAACCTCTGGGCCAGGGCCAGCCGCCTATCTGCCGGGAAAGGGTCTGGAGGGAGATCTCATCAATATCGATATAGACAATCTCCTCGGACACTTCCAGATTCTGATTAAAAGTCGAGAATCTGAGGTCCAGAAGCCGCCGTTCAAAAAAATCAAACCCCGAAGCCAGATAGATCAGGGAAAAACCGATTAAAAGGATACCCAAAAAGACCGATCCGAATAATGTTTTTCTGAGGCGGCTCAGCTTTTGTCTTCTTCCCTTGTTCATGATATCATAAACTATAGAACCGCCCGATGGGGTTGTCAAATACAAAGTTTAAATTTATGGAAAAACCGAAAGCTTTACTGATTATACCACCGGTTTACGATTTTGCTCTCTATGATCATTATCTAAAGCCCTACGGAATACTCAGGATCGCAGCCTGGCTCAAAGGCACCTACGATATCCGCGTTGTAAACTGTCTCGACTACAGGGACCCCGAAACAGGCCGGGTCATCCCGGGTACGGTCCGGAAACAGGACGGGACCGGGAAATTCCCCCGGGAGCCGATACCCCTTCCCAGGGTAATTTCGGAATCCGGCAAGGATCCGGGCAGAAATTTTGCAAGGTACGGACTCTCCCGGGAAGTGTTCAGGCGGGAATTGCTCCGGGCTGGAGAGGGGAGGAACCCAGATATTATTTTCCTCGCCACAGGAATGACATATTGGTACCTGGGAGTGAAAGAAGCGGCGGAGGAGGCGGAATCAGCTTTTCCCGGCGTACCTGTAGTCTGCGGCGGAATTTATGCTTCCCTTCTGCCGGAACACTGCGGGAAGATCACCGGCGGAATTACTGGTGCCGCGGGTACCGCGTCCGAATTGGGCAGGATACTGGAGAAGCAGGACCTGCCTGTTCCGCCGGGGTTCGTTACCGATTGGCCGCTTATCCATCCGGTTTTTCGGGACGCGGGAGTGGTCAGAATGAACAAAGGGTGTCCGTACCGGTGCGGTTACTGCGCTTCCGGGAAGCTTGATCCCGGTTTTTCCCAGGGAGATCCGGATAAAGTATTCCGGTTTTTAAGACAGATCCGGGAAACATACGGAACCCGTAATTTCGCGTTCTACGATGATGCACTCCTTGTAAAGAAGGAAAAGTCTTTTTTGCCGCTTTTGGAACAGCTTAAGGGGGATGATTTTTTCAGAGATGTCAGCTTTTATCTTCCCAACGCTCTCCACATTGCGCTCCTCGATCTTGATACTGCCCGGGCTATGAAGCATGCCGGATTCCGGGAGATCAGGCTCGGTTTCGAAAGCGGTTCACCCGATTTTCATGTCCGGCATGACAATAAATATGCTCCGGAAGAATTCGGCCGGGCGGTAGCTCTTTTGCGGGAAGCAGGCTTCCGCCAGGTAAACATCCGGGTTTATATTCTTGCCGGTCTCCCGGGACAGCGGTGGGAAGAGGTTGAGGAATCGGTGCGGTACGCGGGATCTCACGGAGTTTCCCTATCCTTGGCTGAATATTCACCTGTTCCCGGTTCCGCTATGTGGGATGAATCGGTGAGGTTAAGTAATTTTCCTCTGGAAAAGGAACCGCTTTTTCAGAACAACACCTTTTTCCCCCTGGAATGGAGCGGGTTCACCCGGGAACGGCTTGAATACTTAAAGGAGCTGATCCGGCAAATTCATCGGGGAAGGAGTAGATAAACCTGACGTTTTGTCCGAGAATAGTAGTAGGAATAACCGGAAGGAGCCGTGTTTGATGCAATCGAGTTGGCGCAGGATTACTTTAATCAGTTTATTTACCATTATATGCGGCGGATTTGTCTTTTCCGAGCCGGCAGGATGGAATTGGAATAAACGGTACCTCAAGTCAGGCTCGGAGGTGTCCGGAGTTATCGCCGTTGAAGTACCGGACGGAGGAGCCGAGGGATATTCAATTACGGTTCCGGATGAATATTTCGGTATCAGAATACAGGTGACCGAATCACCGGCGGATCTTGATATAGCGCTTTATGACGAAAATGGAAACGATGTTGCTATTGCCGAAACCGAAATGTTTAATGAAAAAATTATCATTACCAGAATCAGTGAGCCGCCGCTGGCCAGCGGAAAATATACAGTCAGGGTCCTGTATCAGCTGCCTTTTCTTCCCGTCTATCAGGGGGGACAGAAAAAGAATATCCCCTTCAACTTCCGTTACGAAGCGATTGAGAACCAGCCCCGGCAGGATATCATACCGGATAAGCTGATACATGATGAACTTCTCCCTTCGGAAGGGATGCTCCGAACCTATCGGTATACAGTTCCCGAAAAGACGGAGGCCTTCCGGATCGACCTCTTTGATACCAAGGGTGATTTGGACATTTTAGTAACCAAGGATAAACCTTTTATCGATCCGTACCAAACCGATTACCGCTCAGAAAGCCTGCTCTCCCGTGAATCCCTTGTAATCAGGGGTACGGACCGATTTTTGACTCCGGGTGATTATTATATCTCGGTTATCGACCAGGTAGTTCCCGATGTGGTGCAGGAATTTTCCATGGTTGTCACCGAAGGAACAGAGCCTCCGGTATATCTGACATCACTCCCGGACATTACACCACCGGCTGATCCGCTGCAGAATGCTCTTCTTTCCACCGTTGAAATTTTTACAGCGTCCGGCGGCGGGTCCGGTTGTCTTATCGATCCTGAGGGGTACATCCTTACCAGCTGGCATGTTGTCCGCGGACCGTCCGGTGAAGCCGATGATGAGCTGGTCATCGGTCTGAGCCTGGATCATGAGGTGCCTTCACGGGAACTTTTTGTCGGAGAAGTTGTCGGCCGGGATATCTCTAAGGATCTGGCCCTGGTGAAGATCCATTCCGGACTTTACGGACAGCCCCTGAATGCAGGATTCAGGTTTCCCCATTTTACTATGGGAGATCCGGACGAACTCATGATTGGTGATCCCCTCGGATTTATCGGATATCCTGAAGTCGGAGGTACCGGTTCCCGGGTTTCCATCACCTTTACCAGGGGCATCGTGAGCGGTTTTGAGCGTTCTTCGGAGATGCGGATAATCAAGACGGACGCGCAGATCAACAAAGGGAATTCTGGAGGCGCTGCCGTAAATTCCCTGTTCCAGCTTGTTGGAATACCCAGTCAGATTGTGGGAAACGGGAACCAGAAACTCGGATATATCTACCCGGTCTCACAGATCCCGCCTCAATGGTTCGAATTGATGAAATAGAGGCCGGAAGGTTATTTCAGCATCTTTTCGAGTTCTTCTTTTGCTTGAGCAACCACCTGTCCGTAATGATCCTTCAGTCTGCTCATATTCTGCTGGAGTGCCTTGGCAAACTCCGGATCCGAGGACGGATCTAAATTGACTTCCATGCCCAGTTTTTGCGAAAGGGCAGCTTTTTTTCTCTGGATTTGCTCGGAAAATTGATTCCGGAGATTTTCGATCAGCTGCTGCTTATTCCCGAGGTACTGCTTGAAGTACTCTTCAACGTTCTGAAACAGAAAGGTTACCTTTTTCTTCTCTCCGGTAAGGGTTTCAAATCCCTTCCGCAGGGTTGCTAATTTCGGAATGTCTTCTTCCGATGACGGGAGGGCCAAATTGACGAAAAGGACCTTTTTCAGCCCCTCAATTACCCAGGGACGCTCTTTTTTGCCGTACTGCTTCAGCTGTTTTCCCAGATCAAAAGTCGGATTTTCCAAAAGCCGGGAACCGAGCTTCATCCCGTCTTCCCGGTATTTTTGTGCTTCCAGACTCTCCTTGTTTCCCTTTATATTTTCTGTCCGTTCCATTGCCAGTTCAAGAGCAGATTTTATCTGTGCCACAATATACCTCCGTGCTTAATAATATATCTTGTCGGCTTGTTTGAAAATATCTTTGTCGATATTGATTATACCTTCTTCAGTTATAATTCGGTTAACCGTGCGGTCGTTCCCGGACATGGGAACGCTGGATACCAATTGTTCAGAGAAACAGACACCCACCGTGTCGAAAGGGTTTTTGAATGATGACAAGAACCGGTCGTAGTACCCTTTTCCTCTTCCAAGCCGGTTTCCCTGCCGGTCGAAAGCGAGACCCGGAGTTACCACCAGGACGTTGTGGTCCGGCCACCGGTTCACTCCGAAGACGGGCAACGTATGGGAAGGCTCCCGGATTCCGTACGGATGCATTTGCCACTCCATGCTGCAGCTCGATATAAAATGAAACATCATTTCCGACTTGTTGATGCGCGGGATCGCCACCATCTTTCCTGACGCGATTGCCGTGTCGATTATTTTTTCAGTGTCTACCTCTATCCCCATGGAGAGAAAGCAGAGGACGATATCCGAGAGCTTCCAGGAGACAGTTTCCGTTAGGGATCCGCGTATCGTTTCGCTTTTTGCTTGGATGGCGGAGCGGTCCATCTTTTTAAGTTTTTCCCGGATCTCCTTTCTGAGCATCCGTTTTCTCTTTTTAATGTCCATGGTGCCAATATACTATTTTAATCATAAATCAAAAATAGTATTGACCATGAATTGCCACTTTAATCCCGATGGAATGTGCTGTAGAATGGGAAAATCCGATTTTAGGAGGCGGAAATGAAACAGCCGAATGTAGTATTTTTCTTTACCGATCAGCAGCGGTGGGACACCACCGGACCCGGAGGTAATCCCATGGGTTTGACTCCCTGCTTTGACCGCATGGCCGCGGAAGGAACCTGTTTTACCAATACCTTCACCTGTCAGCCTGTGTGCGGCCCGGCCCGTGCCAGTCTGCAGACCGGAAAATATTCAACCAATACCGGAGTGTTCCGGAACGGTATTGCTCTAAAAAAAGACGAAAAAACCTTGGCCCACTGGTTCAAAGAAGCGGGTTACACCACCGGATATATCGGTAAATGGCACCTCGCGTCGGGAGATCCGGTACCGAGGGAAGAGCAGGGTGGGTATGACTACTGGCTCGGAGCGAATATCCTGGAATTCACGTCTGAGCCCTACCGCTGCGTTATGTACGACAAGGAAGGGAAAGAGGTTTTTCTTCCCGGTTACCGTATCGACGCGCAGACCGACGCGGTTATCCGGTATATTACGGAGCATCGGAATGAGCCGTTCTTTCTGTTTGTTTCCTATCTTGAACCCCATCATCAGAATCATCTGGATGATTATCCGCCTCCCGACGGTTACCGTGAACGGTATTCCGACCCATGGTGTCCGCCGGATCTAAAAGCAAATCCGGGAACCTCTCCTCAGCATTTAAGCGGATATTACGGGATGATCGCCAAACTTGATGAGGCTTTAGGGAGAATACAGGACGCGTTAAAGAGCATGGGCCTTTTTGATGACACGATCCTTTTTTATGCATCCGATCATGGAAACCACTTTAAGACAAGGAACGACGAATACAAGCGCTCATGTCATGAAGTTTCACTCCGTATCCCCTTTGCTGTCCGGGGGCCCGGGTTTAACGAAGGAGGGAATATCAGTTCCCTGGTGAATCTTGTGGATATCCCGCCGACAATTTTGGACAGTGCCGGCATTTCTGTTCCGGATTCCATGGAAGGGAGATCCCTTCTCGAAAAGAGATCCGGATCCCGGGGAGATATGGAAACCGTGTTCGCACAGTACAGTGAAGCGGTGGTAGGCAGAACGGTACGGAGCCGGCGATGGAAATACGCGGTTGAAGCTCCCGATCTTGATGCCGGCAGTGAGTCCTATGCCGATACCTACCGGGAAGCATATTTGTACGATTTAAAATCCGATCCTTACGAATTAAGAAATCTGATCGGATACGATTCTCACAGAGAAGTAACTTCGGTTATGCGGAAAGAATTAAAGGAATGGATCAAGTCGGTTGAGAAAAGGGACTGTGAAATCATCTCCGCGGAAACAATATCCGGGGGTCAGCGCCGGGTCGCGGCTGAAGATATTTACTAGAAAGGTTTAATAATGGAAAAGCAGATTGAATTACTCATAATTGGAGCCGGAAGCAGGGGAAGTGCTTATGCCCGATTTGCCAAGGACAATCCGGAACGGGTAAAGATAGTAGGTGTGGCGGAACCGGATGAAGTACGTCGGACCATGATCCGGGACGCCCATTCCATCCCGGATGAAAATGTCTTTACCGACTGGAGAGAAGCGGCGGAGCGGCCGAAATTCGCGGACGGCGTTATCATTTCCACACAGGATGCCATGCATAAAGAACCCGCGCTGGCGTTCGCTCGAAAGGGGTACCACATGCTCCTTGAAAAACCCATCGCGCCGAATGAGGAGGACTGCCGGATTATTGTGGATGCCGTTAAAAAAGCGGGCATCATCTTCAGTGTCTGTCATGTTCTTCAGTACACCGGATATACGAAAAAGCTGAAATCGATCCTGGATTCAGGCCGCATCGGTGAAATCGTGGGGATCCAGCGTCTTGAACCGGTGGGATACTGGCACCAGGCTCACTCCTTTGTCCGGGGGAACTGGAGGAATACCGAAGAATCCTCCTTTATGCTTCTTGCCAAATCGTGCCACGATATCGACTGGATCAGATACATAATGGGAAAACGGTGCCTGAAGGTATCATCCTTCGGAAGCCTCAAGCATTTCCGGAAAGAAGAAAAGCCGGCTGAAGCCGGAGACCGCTGCACATCCTGCGGCTATGAACCGAAGTGTCCCTATTCCGCGCTCAAACTCTATATGGGCCGGTACAAACGGGGGTTTACCGGCTGGCCTGTGTCGGTGATAACGCCGAATGTAAATGAAGACGGCATTAGGGAAGCGCTCAAACGGGGTCCCTACGGACGGTGCGTCTACGAATGTGATAACGACGTGGTGGATAACCAGGTTGTGAACATGTATTTTGAGGGGGGAGAAACCTCTTCGTTCACGATGACGGCGTTTACCCCTACCGGCCACCGGAAGACCCGGATTTTCGGAACCCGGGGTCAGATCGAAGGGGATGGTGAGAAAATCCGGATATTTGATTTTATGACTGATGAATGGGAGACGGTGGAGTTATCCTCCTCCGACGGTTCCATTTCCGGGGGGCACGGGGGAGGAGATACCGGCCTAATGGATGCCTTTGTCGGCGCCCTCCAGAATAACGATCCGGGTAAAATTACTACCGGACCCGATGAGACCCTGGAATCACACATTATGGTTTTCCGGGCGGAGAAGGCGCGTCTAACCGATACGGTTGTCGAAATCAATTAGCCTGCGGAAAACGACAGCAGACGCATATCCCTGCCTCCCTGGCTGAAGTGTGTTGTTAGAGTGCGAAGCCCGGTCATTTCACTCTCCGCTTCCCGCCATCTCCGTTCGTCCGGACAGAGCAGAAATCCGGTGAGCCCCGTTCCTTTCGGGGCCAGATAACGCGCGAGCCCGGATATTTTACGCCCCAATTCCGGGTAAATCTGCCGTTCTCTCCCGGCGGATAGCCGTCTGCCGAAGGGCGGATTAAGCGGAAGTAAAACAGCCGCCGGGGTGTCCGGGATCAGCATTTCCCAAGGTTCTTCTATAGCGTCAGCCTGTTTAAAAACGGGGGTTTCCGGCGGATCAATTCCGGCTCTGTCAAAAGCGGCTGAAAATGATTTGAAATTTTCTGCCGATTCTTCAATCGCTCCGGAATCGGTATCCATCAGAAGGGCATGAACCGGACCGGCAGGCTTCTGCCGCAGATCTGATATGACTTTTCCCGTCATCCACCGGTACGAATCTTCGGGATGACAGACAAAATGACTGAACGCGTAATCCCGTCCGAAGAAAAAGCCCGGCAGATCCATCAAACGGATCACCGATTCAAAATATAAGGTACCCGATCCGGAGAAGGGCAGGAGGATGTATAACGATTTCCCCGGATCGGCGGCCAAACCGCTCCGAAGGGCTGCCTGAGCCAGGTCTTCTCGCAGGGGGGCCTGTGCGGTAAAGGAACTCCGGTAACCCCGCTGCCAAAGGGGCTGACCGCACAGATCTAAGCAGACGGCAGCCGTATCGTGATAGATGTCTATTTTAATATTGAAATTTCCGTTTCGGACCGGGATGTAATTGTCTTGTTTTAAACGGTCTTCTAAAATCTCGGTAATAAGTCCCTCGTGGTAGAGTGAACTGGCCGTTGACTCCGCTCCGCATTTCACACTGCTTTCGGGGGGAAGGTAGAGTTCAAAAGGAACCGTCTCTAAAAAACGTTTCAGTTCCTTCCCGGAATGCGCCTTGCCGCTTTCAATTTCAAGCTCTACCCGGGAAGGGGTAACGGCGCGGGCGGTGTATTCGAGAAGGGCGCGGTAATCTGCCGATCCGAGGTGCAGCTTCCCCCGGTCCTGCTTAATCCGGTATTCCCCCGGTTCCCGGCAGCTATTCACCAGAAGGTGTTCAGCTTCTTCCCGGCAAATCTCGGTAAATCCCGGCGGCGGACTGATTTGCGCGGTATGAGGTTTTCCGTAAACCTGCCGTTTTATCCGTTTCATGCGTAGCGGGAAAGGGGGTTTTCTTCCTGCCGAAGCTCCCGTTTCGCGGCCATCTCCATCCGGTAGGCCTTTGCGGCAACCCGTATATCGGCACCTGATGGCGATTGCGGGCCCATAGCAGCAAGGCGGATTTTTCTTGCCTTCCGGACGGTGGCCTCGTGATCACCGGGGACGGGAGACAAGTCAACTTTCACTGAACCGCCCGCGGCGTACATCCTGCCGTCGGGACCCCGGGAATACCGGTACATTACCGGTCCTCCGGCGCTTCCGAGGATAGACGCGTGGATATTCTCATGGTTCCTTACCCGGCTGTCCACAGCGTGGTACCGGCCGGTATCACGCTGCTTCTGTACCCGTACCCGCCGGTTTCTAACCCGTGCCTCCGCGAGTGAACGGGCGGCATTTTCTTCAATGGTTTGGTTGAGGTGCTGCAGTGGATTTATTGCTTTGACAGTCATACCCTGTTCTATTATCGGAAAAAAACGGTACTATCTTTACCCTGTTATCACGTATAATAAAACAATGGCAGCCTGTGGTGAGCCAGCAATTCCCGGTGATCACATTCGCATTAAAATTTATAAATT
>CAYLLE010000099.1:0-14151 GCA_964384485.1 uncultured Spirochaetales bacterium
CACAAAAGGAGTTGACCGGGATTTGCTGCTTTAGAGATAAAAATGATTAATATTTTGGTCAAATTGTTTGCACTCTCCTCCGCTCATTCATTATGATTTGTGTAGACTTATTAGTATGGGGGGGACAAGTGGTTCCGGAAAATAATATAGGCAAAAAAATTATTTTCCTTTATCCGCCGTCGTGGATAAAGGAAGAGTTTATAGAAGAACTGGTTTCCAACGAATACGAAGCGTTCTCGTTGGAAAATCATAAGATACTGTTTCCATTGTTAAAAACATTAGACTCGGCGTTTTTATTCATCAATATAGATAACGGTCCGAAGGAAAATGAGTGGGAAAAATATATCTCCAAAATACAGAGTTCGCCTTTAAATGAAAAGGTCACTGTCTGTGTGATGACGAACAATAACGCGAAAGAACTGGTCTCTAAATATATCGGCTCCCTAAAGGTAGCGGGAGGTTTTATAATCCTCAGACAGCGCATTGCCGACGTCAGGAAGAGTATTTACAAGGTCCTTACAACTCATAAGGCGAAAGGCCGCCGAAGGTTTGTCCGGGCGAAGTGCAACAGCGACAACAAGGCAACCTTCAACGCATATGTAGACGGAAGCCTTAAATCGGGAAAAATTCGGGACATCAGTTCAGTAGGCATGGCCTGTCATTTTGATGACTCAACTATACAAATAAAACAAAAACAGACCATACCGGATATTCAGCTCCGGCTGATGGGTAAAATCGTCACTGTATCGGGAATTGTTGCGGGTATCCGGCAGGAACGGGAAAGGATTTACGTGATTCTTTTCGACCCGAAAACTGCTCCTTCGGTTAAAGAAAAGATACATTCTTTTATTAAATATGCCTTAGACAACTGGATCCAGCAAAGAATTCGGGAACTTTCGGCTACTGTGTCGGCGTAAGCGAGCGACGGGAGTCGAACCCGCTTCACGAGCTTGGGAAGCTCGGGTAATACCGTTATACGACGCTCGCGTCAGTAAAGATTATACCAGCAGCATACTGAAACCGTCAATATACAGATTCAAAAGCCGGGATTTGCTGTATCTGTCTTGCCTTGATGGATAAGATATTATAGCATCCATACCCATGGAGAACATGAAAAGAACTGCTACATGCGGAGAGTTAACTGCCGCTCAGGTAGGAGAACAGGTCGTTTTAAACGGATGGGTTCACCGGAACCGGGATCACGGCGGAATCCTGTTTATTGATTTACGTGACCGATACGGAATTACCCAGTGTGTTATTGACGAGAACGCCGATCCGAAACTCAAAGCAACAGGATCGGAACTGAAATTTGAATATTGTATTGCCCTTAGGGGCAAGGTCCGCAAACGCCCTGATTCCATGATTAATCCGGAGAGAAAAACCGGTGAGATTGAAGTAACAGCCGAAGATATTCTGATACTTTCCAAGAGCAGCTCCCTTCCATTCATGGTGGATGAAACTTCAGAAGCGCGGGATGATCTGCGGCTTAAACACCGGTACCTGGACCTCAGATCCTTTTCGATGCAGCGGAAAATTGCTCTCCGCCACGCGACAGCTTTTCATACACGGGAATTCCTAAACAGCCGGGGGTTTTATGAAATAGATACCCCCACATTTATCCGCTCGACCCCGGAAGGCGCGAGAGATTTTCTGGTTCCATCAAGAATACATCCGGGAAAGTTCTACGCGTTGCCCCAGTCTCCCCAGTTATTTAAACAAATCCTCATGGTCGCCGGATTTGATAAATATTTTCAGATAGCCCGTTGTTACCGGGATGAAGACGCGAGGGGAGACAGGCAGCCGGAATTTCATCAAATCGATATCGAAATGAGTTTTGTTTCCCAGGATGACGTTCTAAAACTCACCGAGGAAATGCTCGAGTACGTATTTGAAAAGACCATGAATCAGAAGTTAGTGACTCCTTTTCCCCGTTACACTTATGACGAAGCTATGAACACATACGGTTCAGATAAACCGGATATACGATTTGATCTCCCTCTAAAGGACCTGACTTCGATCTTCCTTGAGTCCGAATTCAAAGTATTCCGGACAATCGCTTCCGAAGGGGGTACGGTAAAAGGACTCCTGCTACCGGGAGGCGCGGACCTTTCCCGGAAAGACATCACCGGTTTGGAAGAAACAGCGAAAACCTACGGCGCAAAAGGGCTTGCCTGGGTAAAAGTGGGGGATGAAGGTTTTGAAGGCGGTATATCGAAATTTCTTTCCGGAATTTCGGACGAAATTTTGAAAGCCGCAGGGGCTAAATCCGGAGATATAATACTTATGGTTGGCGATAACTGGAATACCGCGTGTCTGTCCCTCGGCGCGGTACGGTTCAAGCTCGGCAAGGAAAGAAACCTTACGGCTAAGAACATTCTGAAATTTGCCTGGATTATAGATTTTCCCTTGTTTGAAAGAAACGAAGAAGAAAACCGGTGGGAAGCAACACATCATATGTTTACCATGCCGAAAAATGAATATATTGATAATATGGAAGACAATCCGGGTGAAGTGAAAGGGGAATTATACGACCTTGTCTGCAACGGAAACGAGCTGGCATCAGGATCGATCCGTATCCATGACCCCGAACTACAGGAAAGAATTTTTAAACTGACCGGTTTCAGCAGGGAGGACGCCGAAGAGAGATTTGGATTTCTCCTTGAAGCATTCAAATACGGACCTCCCCCACACGGGGGAATCGCCCCGGGGTTGGACCGTCTGGTAATGCTAATGGCCGGTGAAAATACTATCAGAGAGGTGATACCCTTTCCTAAAAACACCGTTTCGGTTTCTCCGATGGACGGATCCCCTTCTGAAGTGGACCTTGAACAGCTGGAAGACCTTCATCTCCGGTTGAAAGAAGAAAAATGATTTATCCGGTAATGGATGATAATTCAGACCGGAAAAGGTACCCCGTGGTTACCTGGATACTTATAGCGGTAAATATCCTCGTTTTTATCTTCCTTCAGGGATTCGGCAGCGATGAAAATTTCACGTTTGCCTTTTCTACCGTCCCGGAGGAAATCATCACCGGCAAGGATGTTGTAAGCGACGGGCAGCGGATAGTGGAAGATCCGGTTTCCGGAACCACATTTATGCTTCCGGAGCTCCAAAAAACCCCCGTATCTGTATATCTGACGTTAATCACCTCCATGTTTATGCACGGGGGGTTTACCCATCTGTTCGGAAATATGCTTTATCTATTTATTTTCGGCGATAATGTTGAAGATAGGATCGGTCATCTGCGGTTCTTCCTCTTTTATCTGCTCTGCGGTATAGCTGCCGCTTTAGCCCATGTGTTTGTTTCCTACTTTCTTAAAATGAATCTTCTTATACCAACCTTAGGGGCGTCAGGAGCAATTTCGGCTGTATTAGCCGGGTATGTCATCCTTTTCCCAAAAAGGAGAGTTCATGCCATTGTTTTCCGTATCCTTTTGCCCATCCCGGCCATTGTGGTTATCGGCATCTGGTTCATTTTTCAGCTCATAAGCGGAATCGGTCTCCTCGGATCCGGATCTCAAGCCGGCGGAGTGGCCTATGCGGCGCATATCGGCGGATTTACCGCTGGTCTCATTCTCATTAAACTTTTCGACAGACGGGAACACCGTCAGAGCTGATATTACGGAAATAGGATGTTCGGGATTGTTTTTGTCCGGAAAATAAATGATAATATATGGTAGATTCCGTTAAAATATCGCATTAGTTTTTCAGAAAGAGGGTAGAAGATGGATTCAAAAAAAATTGGTATCAGAGTAGCCGACGGCACAATTTACTCGGTCTTAGACGAGGATGAACACTCAACCAAAAGGGTAATATTGACCACTGCCAGAGATGATCAAGCGGAGATACACGCGGAAATATACCGCGGTACAGGCGAAGAAATGGTGAATCCAGTCCGTATCGGACAGCTGAAGCTGGGTGATCTAAACCCGAAAAAAAAAGGAGAACCCGAATTGGAGCTGATCCTCGGGACAGACCCCTTCGGGAAACTCACTGCCCGGCTATTAGACCCTGAAAAAAATAATGAAGAATTTTTATCGGTCGATTTAAACGAAATTGACACTGAATCGGATGACCTTTCGGAAGATTATTCAGTACCCGATGTTGACTTAAGTCCCACCGAACCGTTCGAACCGCAAATACCAGTATCTGAATATGAAGGCCCGGAAGAAAATGAACCGGCAGAAGAAAAAAAGGGGTCAAAATGGCTTGTGGCTCTTTTTGTTTTCATCGGTCTAGCCGTGATTGCGGGCCTTGTGTTCCTGATATTCACGCTGCTGAAACAGCAGGAAAACAACCTTGAAGCCGGTGACGCACAAAATCCTTCAGTAGCGGCTGAATCAGACAGCACGGTAGCACCGCAGGAAGAATCATCCGAGCCGGCCGGAATGGAAAGTAAAACCGTTCCGGAACCGGAAGTTGAAGAACCGGACTCCCGGAAAGCGGCTGAGACGCCCGGAGCAGTATCTGCACAAAACGGGAAAAAGGGAGGGGTATGGTATTCCATTGCCTGGGGTGACACACTTTGGGATCTGTCGAATTCATTCTACCGTACCCCTTGGCTGTACAATCAAATAGCAGCCGAAAATAATATTGAAGATCCCGATTTTATATTTGCCGGCAACCGCATTTACATTCCTGAAGTTACTAAATAACAAGTATTCCTATCCAAATCAACAGCATATTTTTTCGCGGAAAATCGGCAATTTTCGGTGATGCCGATTTATGTAATTGCTTGTCATAATACAATTTATAAATTTTAATGCGAATGTGATCACCGGAAATTTCCGTCCAGATCAACACTGCTGTTTACAAACCCCTACGTTACTGTATATAGTAACGTAGAATATCACATATGGAGGGTTTTATGGGGCGCGTATACAATTTCTCAGCCGGGCCGTCAATACTTCCGGAATCTGTTTTGGAACAAGCTTCAAGGGAGATGCTGGACTACAGAGGCAGCGGTATGTCAGTTATGGAGATGAGTCACCGGTCAAAAGTCTTCGCCGGTATTATGGAAGAAGCTCTTGCGGTAACACGGGAGCTGTTCAATATACCCGAGGACTATACAGTCCTTTTTCTTCAGGGCGGGGCCACACTCCAGTTTTCCATGGTTCCGCTTAATCTGTTAAGCAGGGAAGGAAAAGCAGGATTTATCGATACCGGGAGCTGGTCCCAGAAGGCGTTTAAGGAAGCAAGCAGATTCGGCAACGCGGCAATAATAGCCTCATCCAAGGACGAAAATTACACCTTTATCCCTAAAATTCAGCGGATCGAAGATGATTTTGATTATATACACATAACGAGCAACAATACGATATACGGAACCCGTTTTATGGATTTTCCAGATACAAAAGACGTTCCTTTGGTAGCGGATATGTCATCCAACATTGGGTCGGAACCGTTCGATGTATCAAAATTCGGACTCATCTACGCGGGAGCCCAGAAAAACCTTGGACCCGCGGGAGTCACTCTGGTAATCATCAGAAACGATCTCATTGGCAAGGAACAGGAAAAAACCCCGATTTATCTGCAGTATAAAATACACGCGGAAAAAGACTCCTTATACAACACACCCCCTGCCTACTCCACTTACGTTATGAGTCTTGTTCTGCAGTACTTGAAGAAAGAAGGGGGTCTGGAAGAAATAGGAAGACGCAACAGGGAAAAAGCCGACATTTTGTATAATTTTATAGACAACTCCTCTTTTTACCGTGGTACGGTAAGGAAAGAGGACCGCTCGCTTATGAATATACCGTTTGTACTGGAAAAAGACGAATTAACGCCCGTGTTTCTCGAAGAAGCGGAAAAGAACGGTCTGGTCAACCTGAAAGGGCACCGTTCTGTAGGCGGTGTACGGGCCAGTATTTACAATGCCATGCCTACGGCCGGCGTCAAAAAACTGGTTGATTTCATGAAAAATTTTGAACAGGAGAAGGGATAAGCTTTATGTTTAAGATACTTACATTGAACAACATTTCTAAAAAGGGATTGGAACTGTTTCCGGATACGTATCAAATCTCGGATAATGAAAAAGAACCTGATGGAATAATTCTCCGGAGTTATAAAATGCACGACATGGAGATTCCCGCTTCCGTCAAAGCAATCGCCAGAGCCGGAGCGGGAACGAATAATATTCCCATCGACCGGTGCACAGAACGGGGAATCGTGGTTTTTAATACTCCCGGCGCCAATGCCAACAGTGTGAAAGAACTAGTTTTAACCGGTCTTCTTATTTCATCCCGGAGAATCATTAGAGGAATCGATTGGGTCCACTCCCTGGATGACGATGCGGATGCCGCTAAGCTAATCGAAAAAGAAAAATCAAAATTCGCCGGTCCGGAAATATCGGGAAAAAAACTCGGCGTGGTGGGTCTTGGGGCAATTGGTGTGATGGTTGCCAATGCCGCGGTTTCATTAGGCATGGAAGTCACCGGATTTGATCCATTCATAACGGTTGGGTCCGCCTGGGAATTAAATCAGCAGGTGCGGCGTTCAGATGATCTTAAAAAGATGCTTGCCGATTCCGATTACATTTCCCTTCACGCGCCGCTAAATGATAAAACCGCCGGAATGATCGGAAAAGAAGAATTTGCCCAAATGAAACCGGGAGCCCGTCTCCTGAATTTCGCCCGCGGCGGTCTAGTGGACACAGACGCGCTAAAACAGAGCCTCGATCAAGGCAAAATCGACCGGTATGTCACGGACTTCCCGGACAACGAAATTTTCAAGCACGACCGGGTTATTCCCTTCCCCCATCTAGGAGCGTCAACTCCGGAAGCGGAAGAGAACTGCGCTAAAATGGCTGTCCGGCAGTTGATGGATTACCTTGAAAGGGGAGTCATCAAAAATTCGGTGAATTTTCCGGAAAAAAAGTGATCCTCCCGCCCAACATTATTTTTTTCACGGAAAAACGGCAATTTCCGGTGATGCCGATTTAGGTAATTGCTTGTAATAAAACAATTTATAAATTTTGATGCGAGGGTGATCGCCGGAAATTGCTGTCCTCTCTCGCCACTCCGGGTAGAACCGGGGGATTGCTGCTATCGGCAGTAAGCGCCTTCAGTTAGGTGTCCAGCTCCTCATACCCGGAGCGGAAGTCTTCGAGATAATGCGACAATTCGGCCGTTTTTTCCCTGAGGGAAAAAACAGCCGGATGTTCATCGGATGAAACATTCTGCATTCTCGCTAAATCAATCTGCATCTGCTTCAGCAGATTAACACCCTTATTTATCCTGAGTCTGATTATATCCTGCTCGTCCTTCAGTTCGGAAAACGATCGCTGCTGTTTCTCAATCTGCTGAATCGACTGCCGGTATTCTTCCCGCACCTTCTCATTTTCCACAGAATCAATTTTCTGTTTCAGGTTTATCAGATCTCGGCCGAGTTCTCCCATCGGAATAGTGTTGATTATCTTTTCAATCTCCTGATTCTTCTCTTCGAGAAATTTAATCTGATTTACGTATTCATCCAGCTGAGGAACGATGTCTTCATCAAAAGGAATGGTTTCCTTATTCATTGTATTTAGCTGGTTAACGATTGCCGCCTTCAGCCGTAAAGACTCACCATATGCCGGAGTCCCTGCCACCGATTCCCGGCTCGGTATTTCGGGGAAGTTCTGCCGTTTCCGCTTGAAAAGAGAACCGCCGAATAAACCGCGCCTGACGCGGACACCTTCCTGCTCGAGCTGGGCGGTCATACCCCGCTCTCCCGAATTATAGGAGGGGAACCGGGCCAGCAACCCGATAGACATTGCTCCGGCTGGAAAGATAAACCATGGAACTCCCGGAGTCGTTATCATGTTTACACAGAACAAAAAAAGCGAAACAGCACCGGTTGAAATAAGATGACCGCTGAACGAATCTTTCAGCTTGTTCAGTTTCCGAAGTAATTTCAACTGTTTCTTCCCCATCTGGGGGTTTTCACTTACCTCCGCGGCCTGCTCTTCCGTTCTCCGGACGGAAGCGTAATGGTTTGCGAGTCCGATACCCCAAGCCAGGGCCGGGAACAAAAACCAGGGAAACCACCCCGGAGTTAATAAGTATAAAACCGCGAGGAATCCGTTTACACCGGCCCAGCTGGAAAAATGGGCCATAAAACTTTTCCGGCCCAGCTTGGCCTTTTTAACTATGTGATCCCGGTAATCTTCCAGAAAAAATTCCCATTCCTGATCCTGATAAATATCCTCCCGGGTCTTCTGCGGCAGCCTGTCGGAAGTATCTCTCATTTTTGGTCTCGGAGCCGGGTCATTCTGCTTTTTTAAAAAACCTTTTTCGGAAAGCCGGTATAAAATTTCATCTGCCGCGGAAGATTGTAACCCCAGACGGGATTTAACCTCCGGAATACTGAGCCGCCTGCCGCTTCTTTTTGTTTCAGCCAGAACCGCTCTTTTAAGATCCTGGTATTCATCATCCTCAATATCTTCCGATTTAGCTGTACCGGCTGCGGAATCTTTTTTGGATGAATCCGTTAAAATTTCATAGGCATTGATTTCCCTGCTGATGTTCTTCAGCTTGGTCTTCCCTTTTTTTCTGATAGGATTATCGATCTTGTTTGCGATAAGATTGTATACGTCTTCTGAAATACAGATACTGCCGGGACTGGCTAACGACTGCAGCCGGGAAGCGATATTTATGCCTTCACCGAGGGCATCATTATCAAAAAAATAGATATCGCCTAAATGAACACCGATCCGCAGGTTAAGCACAAATTCTGAACTGCTGCTGTCTGCCAGCCGGTTCTGAATTTCAATTCCGCACCGAACCGCGTTCACCGTGTTATTGAAGTCTACAAGAAATGCGTCGCCTACAGTTTTAATGACTGTTCCGTTATACTTCTGAGCCAGAGAAGTGACAAGCTCATTATGATAAGCCATGAGCTTTAATGTTTCTGCTTCATTTGTCTCCATCATTTTACTGAAGCCGACAATGTCAGTATACATTATGGCCGCTAATCTGTATTCCTTGTGTTCCATGAGATTTTTTATCATGTTTTTCCAAAAAATAAAAGAGAAGAGAATAGAAGGAATTTGAAATACATATTTTAATACGAATGTCATCGCCGGATATTGCTGTGAATTAACAGAAAGGCTACAAGAGATTAAAGAATTTTGATATACTTTTTCTTATAATGGCTAAAAGCAAAACAATGTTTATATGTTCCGAATGCGGCACAACCCAGCCAAAATGGCTCGGCCGATGTCCATCATGCGGGGAATGGAATACATTCACGGAACATTCTTCGGGAAAAGGGAGCAGCGGCGGTTCCGCCCCGGCGTCCACTGTAAAACTATCCGATGTGGATACGGGAAGCATTCCGAGAAAACTGTCGGGTATTCAGGAATTAGACAGAGTTCTTGGAGGAGGTATATTCCCGGGATCATCCATTCTTGTCGGCGGAGAACCTGGAATCGGCAAATCCACATTGATGCTCCAGCTCTCCTGCGTGTCGGCGTTTGAGCGAATACTGTATGTCTCCGGAGAAGAATCAGCGGGACAGATAGGAACCCGGGCAAAAAGGCTAAACCTCGACGGGAGAGCGACCGAAATACTCTGTACCTCCGAATTGGATGAAATACTCAACACCTTGCGGAATTTAAAACCGGGGTTAGCGGTGATCGATTCGATTCAGACGGTGCAGTCGGCAGAAGCCGGTCCCATAGCCGGCTCGCCAAATCAAATAAAATACTGCTGCCAGAATATCATACAGGAAGCGAAAAACCTCGGCACATCACTTTTTCTTATCGCCCACGTAACAAAAGAGGGAGCCATAGCCGGTCCGAAAGTGATAGAGCATCTTGTAGACACGGTTCTCTATTTTGAACAATCCGAATCCGAAACACGCTTCCTCCGGGCCAATAAAAATAGATTCGGTTCGGTAGATGAAATTGGACTGTTCACAATGGAAAGCTCCGGTCTTGTACCGGTACAGGATCCGTCTTCCCTGTTTTTAGTCAAGAGGAAGGGAACTGACGCGGATGTTCCGCCGGGAATTATAGCGGCACCGGTCTACGAAGGGTCGCGGATTCTTCTCGTGGAACTGCAAGCACTGACTATCTCCGCAAAAGGGGGCATCTCACGGGTTTTTTCGGATAAAATTGATTCACGCAGGGTTTCGCGGATGGCGGCCGTTTTAGAAAAGCATGCCGGTATACGGCTTTCGGATCAGGATATATACGTAAATGTTGCGGGTGGAATAAAGATTCAGGAAGTAGGTGTTGAACTTCCTTTGGCCATGGCTATTTATTCCGCCCGGTCCAACATACCCATTCCGAAGCAGTACACGGTGGCTGGGGAATTAAGTTTAGCCGGCGAAATCCGTCCCATATCCCACCTTAGAAGAAGAGTCCGTACCGCTGCCGAAATGGGCTTCAGCAGGTTTCTCGGACCCGCGTCTTGCCGGAAAGGAGACAAGCCCGAAGATCCCTGGCTGAAAGCCGCCACCGTCTCGGAAGCGATCCGCCAGGTTTTTAAGCAAGAAGGGCAGTAAGGTAAGGAATCCCGATAAAAGTACCGACCGCGCTTCCCAGACTGGAAAACAGAAAAACCAGAAGAATATGGGTAAACCGGTTCCGATAAAAGCCTTTAAATGTCAGGATATCTTCCTGCAGATTTTCAAAATCGATGACCCTGGGTTTCCGGAATACCGCCTCCAGGATTCCGGTCACGATCCCCACGCCTATCGTCGGATTCATTGAAGTTATGGGCGCGGCAATGAATGACGCGATCAGGGTCAGCGGATGAGCAAATGCCGCAAGCGCTCCCAGAGCTGAGAGGGTGCCGTTAACCAGCACCCATTTCCAGAACATGGAGAGTACTTTTTCCCACCCCGACATAAAAAAGCCGGCAACAAACAAACCAAGGATTGCGGCAGGAACGAGCCAGGGAAGGACTTTACGTATTGGCTTGGGCGGCGGTACAGAGTTGATATCCGTTACGTCGGAGGAACGTGTTTTTTCATGAAGCTCTTTCAGCCATTCCACCATTCCCTTGATGTGCCCCGCGCCGACTACCGCAACAATTTTTTCTCCCGGCGCGTTGTAAATTTTTGATGCCAGATACCGGTCCCGCTCGTCGATCAGAACCTCTTTAACCGAGGGAAGATAATCCGCCAGTTCTTCCATCATTCCTTCCAGAGCACTCTTCCGTTTAAGTTCTTCAATTTGGGAGGCATCCAGTTTTTGACGGGAAAATGCCGATGATAACAAAGCCGCCAGCAGCTTGTTTTTCCCCCAGATCCCGGCCTTTGCCCAAGCCCTTTTCAGGGTTACCTGTATCTCCCGGTCGCAAAGAGAAAACGGAATATTTTCCTCCTGGGCAGTCCGGATAGCGGCCATCATTTCTTCTCCAGGCTTTACTCCCAAATCGAGTCCCAGCCGCTTCTGGAAGGATGCGAGAACATAATTTCCCAACAGAAAGAATACTTTTTTCTCCCTGATTACTTGATATATATTCAGATTGGACCAGGACTGTTTTTCCGTCATCGTTTTGTACCGGGTAGGTCCGATCTCCACACAGACCCGGTCGGGAGCTTCATCCCGGATTACCGAAATAACCTCATCCACACTCTCCCGTGAAACATGGGCTGTTCCGACCAGGATGTATTCTCTTCCCTTTATTTTCAGCCTTGTTAATGTGTCATCTTTCGTCATGCAAATTGCCGCCTTGTCATTTGATTTCAAGAGCATTTAAAAACCGCTTCCGCAGTCCCTGCTCGCCTGGGAAAAGATCATGGGGAATGCTTCCGCCTCCCATATACAGATGTCCCCCACCTGTTCCGATACCGGAAATGGCCTTCCGGATCACTTCATCGGCCGGGTGGGAAACGTCTTCACTCCTTACCGAAATCCGGTATTCATCACGGTCAAAAACCACGACAACAACGAAATGAATTTCACGTATTCCCAGAAAGAAGTCACCAAGCAGCGCGAGAACTTCCGGGGTACACTCCTTCCGCACCACGGCAAAACAGAAGTAATCATCTACCAAATATGTCTCGATTGCTTCTTTAAAAACCGGCAGATCGTTTAGGGAGAGCGAATTTTTCAGGATCCTGCTTCCAAGCTCCCAATCACCCAAGAAATATACCCCGGAAAAAGCTTCCATATCTTCACGGGCAACTCCCCGGGTCATGAAGGCGGTGTCCATCATAATTCCCATAAGGAGCGCGGTAGCAGCTTCTTTCTTTATCGGTACCTCTAAATCCCGGTAATATCCGTAAATCATGGCGGAACACGAACCGATGTGTTTTCGGATATCCGCATACGGAAAATCAGGTTCAGAGGGGGGATGATGATGATCCACAACTCCTATTACCCGGCCTTTGGTGCTGGTTACATTTGTATTTCCGGCAAATCCGTCAACAACGATAATCTGAGTATTTTCATTCATTTCGAGAGCAGAGCAGGAACCGATAGGAATATGCACAAGATCGATTGCCGCTTTAAGAGATTCACTTTGAATACTGCCGCTGTAACAGAGCTGCGTCTGAATTCCAAGGTGATTAAACAATTCTCCCAATGCATACGCTGAAGCGACCGCGTCATGATCCGGATAATCGTGGGCTTGTATGATCAGCGGTTTGTTTCGATCTATAGTCTCAAGTAATTTCTGAATCCGTTCCATTCCCTATTCCTCTGCCTCGGTGTACGCCTCAAGCAGATTTTTACCTAATTTATTTTCCATAAATCCCTGGATCTCCATCTCCTCCATCTGGAGCAGATATGTCTGTGCAAGTCTGTGCTGATCCGCGAGCGCGTAAGCTTCCGCTAAGTAGAAAAGGATCCTGGTTTTCATAATATTATCCGTTTCGTTATCTAGAACCCGAACCAGGTAGGATGCGTATCCCGGTTCGATGAATGTCCTTCCCATATGGTAGTATAAACTCTGACGCGGAAACTTGTTTACAATTTCCTTCATATATTTATTTGCCTCACGCTCCTCTCCGTCTTTGTATTTTGAGAGATAGATAAGCAGGGGAAAAGCATGCTCTTCAGGATACTCCTTATAGGCCTTCGCGAAATATTTTTCAGCCCTGTCCCATTTTTTATCAAGATAATATAACACCCCTGCCGGCGCATAGGCCGGGTAGTAATCAGGACGCAGCGAAAGGGTTTTCTCAAAATCCGCTAAAGCGTTCGAGTTTTGTTCAATCTGATCGTATATCTGTCCGCGGTAGAAATAAGGAAGAAAGATATCAGGTTCAAGCTCTATCGCCTTCGTGTAGTCCTCTATGGCTCCCTGAATATACCCGCTTTGAGCGCGGAGCCGTCCGCGGTCAATATAGTTCCAGCCGAAATCCGGTACCAATTCAATCGCTCTTGTAAGATCATTCAGAGCTCCTGTAATATCTCCAACCCCTTTCCTGGCAGTGCTTCGGTCTATGTAGAGGAACGGATAATCGTTTTGCAAGGCTTCCGCTTTATTGAATTGTTCAACGGCCGCGTCAAATTTATCCCGCCGAAGGAGCAGACGTCCCAATCCAATATGCGAAACAAAATTATCCGGTTCCAATTCAATGCTCTTTCTAAATAATTCTTCCGACTCCCGGAATTTTCCTTCTGTAAAACTCAGTTCTCCCTTAGCCGATAAAGCGTCGGCATGAGCAGGATCGATTTCCAAAATACTGTTTAGATATTCATGCGCTTTTTCACGGTTTCCCAATGCGCTTTCAATTATGGAGAGATCGAACAAGGCATCGACATACTCCGGATTCTCCGACAGTATACCGAGCAAAATCGAGCGGGCCGTTTCAAGATCACCCGCTGCCATATACAGCTCAGCAAGGAGCACAAGGGTCCCCGGATCATCGGGATCTTCCAACTCAGCTTTCTCATAACTCTTAATTGCTTCATCAAAATCACCCATCCGGACGGCCATATCAATCCCTGCCAATGGATTCGGGTCCGATTCCTCCTCCGCTGTGATAGGCGGTATATTTTCCGGTATCCGGTCTCCGTCGTTTGCCGTTACAGGAGTATCCGGAGTTAACACGGTCCGTTCCGGCGTCGCGCAGCTCCAAAAAACGAACATTATAATTCCTGTCGCCAGGACTCTTTTAAAAATTGTATAAATCATATGTAATTCCTCTCAAAGCCATAATATTATCCGGTACCGGTCATGATTACAACCGAGATCAAGCAAAGACAGCAAA
>CAYLLE010000100.1:0-5802 GCA_964384485.1 uncultured Spirochaetales bacterium
ATACCCAGGGTGATCGCCGCGGTGACTATAATGCGTATCCATTTTTTTTGAGATAAATTATACCTGTCAATTTTACTTTTTTTGTTTTTATTCATATCTTTATCCTCATATGACATAATTTTTACTAAAACAGCGTGACAGAGAGGATCTGTTATTTTTTTTGTTAAGGGTCGGTTAACTTCAGGATATTCATAGGGTTTTTATAAAATATATGGTCTGCAATATCCACAGCTTTATCGAAGGTGTAAATCCCTTCCATGATTTTATTTTTTAGAACCTTGGCTATATTGTCGCGAGCAATGGTTAAGTGTCCATATATCCCGTCCGGGAAAATATAATCTCCGCCGAAGGCTGAGATCTTGTTGTAAGGTACTGAGTCGAGAAATTCCCGGAGAGCGGCGCGCGCTCCGTGGGGTGAAATAATATGGGACCAGCACATATCGATGAAAACATTGGGGAACATTTTTGCCAGCGCGGATGTTTCGGTGTAATACGGATACCCGATATGGAAAAGATCGAATGTTACATCCGGGTATTTTGAAAAGAGACTGCACATCAGGACCGGGTTGGTTCGGGCGATATCAGCTTCTTTACCTTCAAGAAGTCCGGTATGAACCTGCAGAACAAGGTGCTTTTCATTCATCACGCTGAGGATATGATGCATCATAAAATCCTGAACCTCCCGTGATAACCGGATATTCCGCCGGCTTCTTCCGCCTGAGTTTTCCCACCTCCTGAAATCTGATTCAAATTCTTTTTTTGCCGTTTTATAATCGACGGACTCGAAATAAAGTGTACGAAAATAGGCCAGGATATTTTTAATCCCCGCAATGCCATGGCTTAATGCATCTTCGAGTTCAAGCCGGAAAGCTTCCATCCAATCGTCCAGGGTCCGGATTTTAATCCGGTATTCATTTTCTATCCAGGAAACCGCGTCCGGACACCCGTGGGGAATCTCTTCGGGCATCGGGATAATGTAGTTGAGAATTTGCCATACCCTGCGGTAAAGGGTTCCGTCGCAATCGAATCTGCCGTCCCAGGCATCAAGGATACATACTTTGATTCCGCAGAGGTCTTCTAACACATGACGATAATGTCCCGGTTTGTTCTTTTTCCGGAAGTCGGTATTGAGCTGCTCGATGGTTCGTCCGTTTATGCTGTCGGCTCCGTATAACTTCTTCACCGAAATGTCCAGAGCTCTTCCGTATCCGCCGTACCTGCAGTACTCCCAAAACGGTTCGACTATTTTCCACCGCTTCCGGATCGGGACGGCTGGATCTCTTACTCTTTCCAAATCGGCTGGAGACAACCCGGCCGAGACGAGATCGGAACTCATATAGTGGGAAAGGTACTCCCGGAGAATATCTTTGTCAGGATCTTCTTCGGGCTCAACCGAGCTGAGATGTTCATGCGTGTCGATTACCGGCAGGGATGATATTTTTTCCAGAAGTTCGTTATACAATTGATCTTTCATATAAGCAGTATCACGCGCTCATTTTACAAGAATCTGATTTCAAACCCCTTCTTGGAGTTCCCGTCGAATCCTATTTGTTCATAAAACTTATGAGCAGTATCCCGTGCAGCTCCGCTCAAAAGCATTACCTTATAACAATTCCGGTCTTTAGCGTACTCAATCGCCTTTTTGACCACATCTTTTCCGTAACCCCGGCGGCGCATCTCCGGATGGGTGATTACGTTTTCGATTACCCCGTAAGGCCGCCGGTTCCTTGCCAGGTTGGGAATCACCGCAATATTACATACCGCGGCTACATTCCCGTCTTCTTCCGCCACAAAATAACAGATTCCGTCCTGATTCAGGATTTCAGCCCACTCTTTTAGATATTCTTCGGGATTGGAATAGTTTTCATCAGGAAATAGGTGTTTATAGAGGGAAAGAATGCCCGGTAGATCATGTTCCTCGGCCTGTCGTGCCATGTTGCTTACCTGCCTATCTGAATTACTACATTGCCCTTTTTATGACCTTTCTCTACGTATCTATGCTCATCCACAATTTCTTCTAATGGATAGGTTTTGTCAATTACCGGCCGGATCATCTCTGCTTCAATCATGCTTTTAAGGATGCTCAAATCTTCGGTCTTAGGTGCTTTTGCAATATGATCCGTTACGACATTTATATAAATTCCGTTCATCCCGTATACCTCGACGGATGAATCTTTTTCTTGGTGTCTGCGGGAGGATTATTTTTTTCTAATTCGGTTGATTCTATTTCTCTCGATCCGGTCAAATAATTTCCTTAATCCTTTCATAACCGCGTTCAGTTTAGCGGGGTAATAGAATCCAGAATCAAACCAACCCTTTTCTTTAAAAAATACAGCCGGTGGAAGAAAAATCCCAGTCTGTCCAAGAATACCTTCAGGTAACCGGATACATTGAAAGAATAATTCGGTGTCGCGAAAACAATTCCATCGGAAAATTTCATTTTTTCTATCAGAATATCCCTGTCATCTTTCAACGGACAATACTCTTCTCCCCTGTCGGTGCATAATTTACATCCCCGGCATATTTCCAGATTGTAATCACTCAAGGAGACTATCTCGTAATCAATGGCTGCCGGATCGTTTAAATTTTTGAGAAAATCCTCCGCTGCTTTAAACGTACTTTTCTTTCGGGCGCTTCCCGCAAACGCTGTTATTTTGGCAGGTGTTTTTATAAATTTTTCCCCATTATATTTTGATTAATATTTTCTTATCAGATTCCGTATGGCATTTTAAGATTCTTCATGCACAAACTGTGCTGTCATGAGCAGGTAGTCTTTTAGTTTATATATTTCGATCCGCTCTTTCCATTATTAGTCCGTCTATAGGTGCAGTTCTCCGTGGAAAACAGTGACCGCTTCTCCCTTTATATGTATACGGCGGTCAGGCAGCAGCTCACACGTAACGATGCCGCCCCGTTTTGATATCTGAAGTCCGGTTAATCTTTTTTTCTTAAGCCGTTTCCCCCAGAAAGGAGCAAGGTATGAATGGGCTGAACCGGTTACCGGATCTTCATTTATCCCGACAAAGGGGGCAAAAAATCTGGAACAAAAATCGGCTTCCTGCTTTTCTGACTCCGCGGTAATCATAAATCCGTACGGTTCGTCAGCAAGGTGATAAAAATCCGGTGTCATGTGTTTTAATTCAGAAACAGATTCTACAACAAAGAGATACCTTTTTTCTGCATAATAACTCTCCGCGGGATTTATTCCCAGCCAAGCCTTTAACTGTTCCGGACACTCAGTATTCTGGACTTCAAATTGAGGGAAATTCATAACGATCTGCTTTCCTTCTTTCGAGACTTTAAGCTCACCGCTTTTCGTGTGAAATGTGATTAATCCGTCGTCCGGTATGGTGCCTGTGCTGAACAAGACATGTCCGGCCGCCAAGGTGGCATGGCCGCATAGATTTACTTCGGTCTCCGGTGTAAACCAGCGGAGGTTAAACGTAGAACTCCCCGCGCTTTCTATGAAAGCCGTCTCGGACAGATTCATTTCCGCCGCTATTTTCTGCATCATCTGGCCGTCCAGCGGCTTATCGAGAATGCAGACCGCTGCCGGATTGCCTTTGAACTTTTCGTCAGTAAAAGAATCGACTTGATATAGTTTCATGGCTCTTCCTGTTATTATAAGGGTAAGATTATTGTACCTGATTTTTGTCCGAAAATCATATACTATCGGCAAAGTGACTCCGAAAAGTAATGTCGCCGGAGGGCAGCGTGCCGAAGATGGTATAGGATAACAGTATCTATTACCTGGTCACAGACAGAGGCCGGCAGTGCGGAGGTGTGGATCGACGGAGAACCCATGACCGCGTTTCCGGTTACTGGTCCGAACATGCTGAACAAAGAATCACACTATTTCAAGTTCGGTTTATACCGCAATCCGAATATCGGAAAAATTCAGACGGTGTATTAGGATGATTTCTCTTATGAACCGAGATAGGATGCCGGTCTGCCTGATTTACTCGGCTAAAATTTTCTGGTATGCCACTACATCGAGCAGCTTGCCGAATTTCTCTCCGATCTTCTTATAATGAGCACATTTTATATATCCTGCCTTCTCAAAAACTTTAATGCTTCTCTCATTATCACCCGATATCACACCGATTAACACTGAAATTCCGTTTTTATAAGCAGTTGGTTCCATTAATTTTAGTACTTGTAATCCTATTCCTTTTCCTGCACAAGAAGGTTTCAGGTAGATCGTAATTTCAGCTGACCGGTCGTATGCCTCTCGCTTTTTATATTGCGATAAATAACAGTAGCCCGCAGTATTTCCGCTGTTGCAGATTATGTATGATTTATATTTGGGATGGGATATCCATATCTCGTTTTTCAGGTACTCTATTCCAACCGGAACAGTATGGAACGTGACCGTAGTATTAAGTATATAATGATTATAAACTTCCTTAATAAATTCAAAATCTTTTTCTTTTATATCGACCAAGGTTATATTCATTTATATTCCATGCCGGTTTTCCCGCAGGAATTTTTCCATGGTGTAGGAATTCCACTTTTGATCACGCGGATCTTTATGGAATGCTTTTACAATAAAGCCTGATTTTTCATAACAGCGTATTGCCCTGACATTAAATGTATACACTCCCAGTTCCAGCCGGGATAAGTCTAATTCATCGGAAGCGAACCGAGCTGCTCTTTGTAACACCTCTTGTCCTATCCCTTTACCGCTGTACGGTTCAGGAATTAGAAACCGGCACACTTTAGCCGTTCCGTCGGGACAGTCGTCCATGTTCAGCTCCACGGTTCCAATCATTTTTTCTTCATTTGTAATTTTAAAAATGATGATGGATGGATCTTCTAATCTTGCAGTTAGCTGATCAGCGTCCAGGGGATGGGAATATATTTTTCGGCCGGCCCATTGGTAGAGAAAATCTTGTCCTTTATTCAAATTCCATGCCGCGATCTGACGGCAGTCATCCCGCTGCATCTTGATGATGTTTATCATATTGATACTTCCGGCATTGATCATTTGGGATCCAAGGTCATAATATAATCGCGGCTGATGTATACGGCATCGTTTTTCCTTTCCGTTCAATTCCCAGTTCCGTTACTATCTTTTCGAACATCTTCAGTTTTTCAGAATACTCCACATTGTCCTCCCGATGATGAAATGCATCAGTATAATTTCTTCCCCATACTTGTCCTGGGTTCTATTGTATAACCGCATTTTTTATAGAACTGAATGACCTTATCATTCGTTTCACGTACCTGAAGATTTACTTTGAGACACCCCATATTCTTTAGTTCTTTCTCCACCGAATTAATCAATTCAGTGCCGATCCCGCGTGACCTGTATTCCTGCAGTACCGCCAAAGAATATATCCAGCCCCGGTGCCCGTCATATCCGCCCATTACCGTTCCAATTATTCTGTCCTTGTCGCATGCCACAAGGAGAAGTCCGTCGTTAACGGCAATTTTCTTGTTCAGCGAATCCTGAGGATTATTGTGGGAAGCTGAATCATGAAACACTGTTTCCCACATTCTTACTACTTGCTGAAAATCTGAATCATTATACTTTCTAATATACATTTTGACTCCGTCATTCAGCTTTGGGATAATGAGGATTTTCCGCCCCGCAATGAAGGCAGGATTCCCGGTGCACGCAATCTTATCACACTAATTGTAACGGCCGCAATAAGAATGATCCATACGGTAATGAAAATGGCCGCGGCGGCTATATTTTTTTTTCAGCTGAATCGGTTCTTTTTTTGCCTTTTCCCGTGCTTCAATCATTACCGTTCGCGGAATCAATCGAATCGATAACGCAATTAATGAAAGGGGTTT
>CAYLLE010000100.1:5902-14115 GCA_964384485.1 uncultured Spirochaetales bacterium
TGAATATAGGTGACATCACCAATAATATCGGTAACCGGTGTGGTCAGATCCAGCCGCCCCGATTCGACCAGCCGGAGAACGCCAAGGGCGGTAAAAGTTTTTGTCCCTGACGCAATGCCGAATAGGGTACCGCAGGTATCTTTATTCCTTTTGCCTCATTATGTCTATTGCTTGAACGGAGGGATGATGATAATCCTTTCCCTCAAATTTACCCCAATGCCGGATAGCTTTCGTTGGGCACCATTCGTCACAAGCAAAACACATTTCGCATATATGTGTCCAGGACGGTTTTCCGTTTATTAATTTGATATTGTCCACAGGACAGACCTTTGCGCATATTCCACATGAAATGCATTTAGATTCAAGGAATTTTATACTTTTATCCGTCATTTTTATCACCTGATGATATGTTAAATCGGTATTTGCCTCTGCCATGGCTGTTTTTCTCATTACCTTCATTATGGATGGTTTTGCCAATGACAACAGTGCGCCCAATGTGATATTACAGATATTTTGGGTGATAATATTCCCTCTTTGTTTACGCATGATTTTTTCAGTTATTGTCTTTAGTTTTACATCCGCATTCATTAGTATTTTTTCACTGTTCCGTTCTATCGGTACAGGAATATGATCGTAATCAAGATTATTCATCGGAAATCGGACGTGAAATCTGCCGGCGATTTTTCCGCCGCGAGCTTTGGCAATTTTAATACAGCGTTTAATTGCCGGATAGGCATTCGGTGCCGCGTATCCGCCGTAAGTGCACAGGATAAAATAATATGTGTCTTCTTTATATGATAGCTTTTCAAGAAATCTTTTTACAATTCCAGGAATGCCGTATATCTGAGCTAAATAGACAGGAAAAACAATGCCGATTACTTCTTCATCCGTTTCCACCAGCTCATGTTTCCGATATTTTGCAATAGGATCTATACATCCCTCTATGCCCGCAGCCGCCTTCCTTGCTGCTATAAATGAGTTGCCGGTTCCCGAAAAATAAAAAACTCTAGCGCTCATCATTAGGCAATCCCTTAGGCCGCTACCACTCCGCCTTTCGTTCCGTCCGAGACCGGCGGCATGAGTACGCGATGAGCAGTTTCTCCTTCATTCTTTCAACGTGTCCTTTACAGGATTCATCGGAATACTTATTGTAAAACTCTTCCGGATCCACTGCCAAGTCATAAAATTCTCCGAAATCCTTTCCCGGATAATATACCAGCTTTTCCGACTTTGTCCGCAGACAGCGAACGCAGTCGTCCGCGCTGTTTTTGTCGTTATCCCATTCCGCAAGAATGTAATCTCTTATGCCTTCGGGAAACAATGTGCCGTCCCGGTTTATTATCGGTTTCCCCGACACTTGATCCGGGATCTCTGCCCCGGCCAGCAAACATACCGTCGGGAGAATATCAACACCCGAGGTGAGTTCTTCTACAGTTCCGGTTTGGAGCGTATTTCCAAAGTCCGATATAATAAAGGGAACCCGGAGCAAATCATCCAGCATCATGGGGCCTTTAAAGTACATATTGTGATTACCCTGCATGTCTCCATGATCTGAGGTAAAAAGAATCACCGTATCTTCGGTTCTGCCTGTTTTTTTCAGCGATTCAATAATTCTTCCGACGCACGTATCGATATGCATCATCATCGCGTGAAAGGCCCGGCGCATTTTACGGATCTCATCGGCATTAACAGTTTCTCCGATTCTCCCCCGGAGGTGCTCAGGCCGTGTCCTTTTGCTCTCCGGATCGTATTTTGCCTCCGAAACATCGGCATCTTCAAAATAGGTATAATACGGATCACATGGATTGAAATGATGATGAGGATCGAAATACCCGACCGACAAGAAAAAAGGTGAATCCGGATCCTGCTGTTTGTCCAGCCAGTCCACAGCCCTGTCCGTGATAAAGGTACTTAAATGATGCGCCTCATCGAGGATGTTTTTGTATCCCTCCTGATGCGGCATCTGTTCTTCCTGTTCAAAATAGGCTTTATGCAGTTCCGGATTTTTTTCTTGCAGCCAGGATCCCCAGACATCATTTTGCAAATGCTGATCACCCTCGGACACTTCACATATATCAAATCCGTACGCCGGATGCTTTCCCTCCCTGTTCAGTATATTGGTAAGATGCAGTTTCCCGAAATGAGCGGTTCGGTACCCGGCCTTTTTTAGTGCCTTGGGAATGGTGATGTTCCCTTCAGGAAGGGTACATCCGTTCGCCCATAATCCGTGTTCGCTGATGTATTTGCCCGTCATGATGCTTCCCCGGGAGGGGGAACAGACGGGATTCGTTACGAAATGACGGGTAAAACGTATTCCCCCGGAGGCCAGGCTGTCTATATTGGGGGTCCTTGCTTCCTGAGTACCGTTTGCTCCCAGGCTGTCGTAGTGCTGCTGATCTGTCATAATTAGAATGATATTTTGGGGCATGATTTTTCTCCTGTTACCTGCGCGGTATCTCTAAAAAGACCGAGGCTGGTGTCTCCATCGAGAAACTCAGCAGATTTTCTTCTTTACTATAATCCGGTTTTACTGCCGACACCTTTATTGTATTTTTATTCCGGAGATAAGCCAGGTGTTCCTGTTTAAGGTATCCGGGACTTCCTATCTCTTTCCATCGGTTCACAATGTTGTTTTCTTGCCGGTCCAGACGAATCAGTTCTATGGAATCAACATCATATAATTTGTGACTGTTTTCAGGCAGATGAAGACGGACGTTAATCGGTCCCTGGTCCGGCTGATCGTCGTGGATGTAATTGTACACCAGGATCTTTATTCCGCCCTCAGCCGTCGTTGCCAAAGCTCCTGTCATATCATTTCCTTCTATGATGGACGGAACCGATTCAGTTCCAAGACGGCAGAGCAGCTCGTGGGCGTGATACGAGGGTTTTTTAAGTCCCTGAAGGTTCAGCATCCCGTAATTACCGTGAAAAGTTTCCGCTCCGTAACCGCACTGATCATAAATATCCGACAAGTTCCAGTACCCGAAGTAATCAGCGTCTTGGGAGACTTCAGCCATAGTTTTAATGATAAAAGCCGCTTCCGCTTCGCTCTCCCGGCGCGGGTCGAAGGGATGCCATGACCTCCCCCACTCGTTCCAATGGACTTCCCCGGCAAACCCGATACTGTCCAGGAGTTTTCTAACTCCCCGGACAACTCCTTTTATAAAGTGGGGTGATTTATTTGCTTTATCGTCTTGAGGACCTTCAAAGGGAGACAGAGGCTTGGAAGCGCTGTCGTTGTTGTAACAGTGGGTGATAACATAATCGGGAGCGCAGTCATTTTTTCCGCCGAAAGTAATCAGATCTTCAATCCATTCCGCCCGGGCGGTTGAAGGACCGCCTACCTTGAACTGGGGATCCACACTCTTTATGGCATCAAACGTGCGTTTCCAAAGTTCAAAAAATTGACTCTTTGTTCCGTCGAAAAAACTTTCGAGATTCGGTTCGTTCCAAACTTCAAAATACCAATTCCGGACAGTATCCTTACCGAAGCGGTACATCATATGTTCTACCGATCCTTTTACGAAACGTGTCCATTCCGAAAAATCTTTCGGAAGACTCACGTTGCTTTTTGTTGTAAAACAGGTCCTGGTTCCCGAAGCCATAGACGAGGGAATAAAGGTAGTGGTAAACATCGGATTAATGCCGATATCGATAAGACTCTGTATCACATAATCCACAACCTGCCAGTTGACCCTGGGATCACGCCTTCCCGGACTCATTGACTTCGCGGGATCCGGACCGACAACCTTGAGCTCGTCGTCGAACATGCCGACGGCGCGAACGTGCCGGGCGCCGATTTCTTCACGTGCCGTCCGCAGCTGATCCAGGGTGTCTTTTCTGGTCATCCAGCGGAACTGATCGATGTTTACAAGTCCGGCCCAGGTGTGGCGCAGCTTTTCCTTTTCTTGTTTCCATTGCGGTTTAATGTTCAGTGTCATTTTTTTTTCCTCTCACTACGGTACACATTAATATGCTATAAATCATGAGTGCTTTTCGTTTTTGCGAATAAGCATCTAATCTTATACTGCTGTAACGGTTTTTTCGACCGAATTCTTCCAAAAAAAACATCCGGTTACCGACAATTCCCCGGTTCTGATATAAGGATCAACTGTTAACCGGTGCAATGTTAGGGCAGTCCTATCATCATACAAATTGCCGGAGAGATTTTCCAGGGAAATCTGGCGGCACCAACATCTTATCTGGTACAAGGCCGGAAAATATTTATACAGTAAGAATCGTTTTTCCTGCAGACAGTCCGGTAAACTTTAATGAAAAGGGTGAACCTCCGATCGGCATGATGCTTCAACCCTGACCGAGTTCCTAGAGAAGGAAATGTTACCCGAGGCTCATTTGAGCGCCGGCGAGTGAAAAGCGTGCTCGCGGCACATCAACTCACCGGCGAAGCGGTAGAACCGCTATTTGACACGATAGACCGATTACATGAGGAGGTCAAGAAGCTGGAGAAGATTATCAGGGAAAAAACGGCTGAAGACCCGATGGTGAAACTGCTGTGTAGCATTCCGGGAGTCGGTTTAATAACGGCGAGCACGATTCGGGCTTATATTGATGACATTGATCGTTTTACCAAGCCGGAGCAGCTTGCTGCCTATGCGGGCCTTACTCCTTGGGTTCAGAACTCTAACAAGCGTGAGCACTATGGAAAAATTACCAAGCGAGGGCCGACAGAATTGAGAACGGCACTGGTGCAAGTAGTCTTGGGAATGGTTCGCATGAAACGGAAAACAGGGACATACCGGTTAATGGCCCGGTATGCCCGCATGAAGCAAGCGAAAGGATCGGGACGTAGCATCATTGCTCAACTATGGTGACAATTGTATCTCTGCTTATGGTGATGCAGAAACAGGTTTTTTTCTCTTTTATTCTGATGTGCAGGGAAGGGAATTTCAATCTGTTGATGCCTTGAGCCCTGAGGATGCCTGCCGGGTATTTCTGAAAGCAGGTGAAGGAGAAACCAGCTTCTGATGTCCTTAGGTACGGGGTGGATCCTCTGGCCTGCCCCAGTATGCCTGACCGAGCAGCAGCCGAAGGCTGCGACCAGGTTCGTAAAACAGGGACGGCCTCTTGGGGTTGATCCGGCTACCACTGCCTCTCGGGCGCGGCAGCACGGCACGAAGTGCACGACTTGTTCCTATTTCACCTTCGCCTAATTACGTATAACCTTGGTTTACTTTCCTCTCATGGACAATTAAACCTCATTTCGGTAGCGGAATAATACTTATAGTTTCGAATATCTTTGCGGTTGCGGGAACGGTTGCCAAATCAGACTGGAATAGTGTATAGTTCTTATGAGTACATCCTGCGGAGAGGAAACGGTGCTGGCACAAGAACGAAGAATGAAAATACTAGAGCTGCTCCAGGAGGAAGGGGCCGCTCGAGTAAGCTATCTGAGCGACGCCTTTAGTGTCTCCGAACCCACCATCCGGCAGGACCTGGAACGATTGGAACAGGAAGGACACATCGTTCGGGAGCACGGCGGCGCCTACCTCCGTTCGGTTTCCTCCCAGGTACGCTCCCTCTCTCTGCAGCACATGGAGAACATCGAGAAGAAGGAAAGAATCGCCCGGAAGGCAGCGGAGTTTATTCACGACGGCGACCGCCTGATCCTCGATTCCGGCTCTACGGTTACCGAAATCTCTAAGCTCATTAAGGGAAAACAGGACCTCACCATCGTGACAAACGCGATAAACATCGCCCTCATTGTCGGTGCGGAGTACGGATTCGAGCTTTTCGTTACCGGCGGGGAGTTCAAAGCGCCGACTCTTTCCCTGACCGGCCCGAAAGCGCAGGCCTCTCTGGAAAATGTCTATGTAGATAAGCTGTTCCTCGCCACCGGCGGTATCTCTCCGAGCCTCGAGCTGACCTATCCGGGCCTGGCGGACCTGCCGGTAAAACGGGCAATGATAGAGGCGGCAACAACGGTTTACCTGGTCGCCGACTCCACGAAGATCGGCAAACGCTCCTTTGCCTCCCTTGGTTCGATGCGGGATGTGGATCTCTTCATCACCGATTCCGGCATCGAGAAAGAGAGCAAGGAGCAAATCGAGTCCCTCGGGGTTTCGGTGATTATCGCGGAATAGCGCGCAGCGGCCCCCAACTTTCCGATAGTTTTGTTTTACTTGTTTTCATGCACGAATTGCTTGATAATCCGTAAAGGAAATGCTACTCTGGCTTGTAAATGATTACGAATCCAGGGAGTATCCATGGCTTCAGTTGGTAAACTCGAAAAAATCGCAAGACAGGTGCGCAGGGATCTCCTGCAGACGATACATATCGCTGGGGGAGGTCACACCGGCGGAAGCCTCTCCTCCGTGGATATCCTTGTTGCGCTCTTCTTTCACGCGATGCGCTATTCCGCGAGCGAGCGAGAACCGGATCGAGACCGCTTCATCCTCAGCAAAGGGCATAGCGTCGAAGGGTACTACGCCGTTCTCGCGGAAGCGGGCTTTTTCCCGCGTAAGGAGCTCGAGAGTTACGGAACCTTCAACTCTCGTCTCTTCGGTCACCCGACAATGAAAGTCCCTGGTGTGGAAGTACCCACCGGTGCGCTCGGTCACGGCCTTCCCGTCGGGGTGGGAATGGCGATCGCAGGCGATAGGGACGGGAGAGACTACCGTGTCTTTGTCCTAATGGGAGACGGCGAGCAGGCGGAAGGAAGTGTCTGGGAGGCGGCCATGGCCGCTTCGCACTATCGCCTTGGCAACCTTATAGCGATTATTGACTACAACAAGCTTCAAATTAGCGGAAGCGTAGACGAGGTAATGAAGATCTCCTCTCTCCACGATCGCTGGAAGAGCTTCGGATGGAACGTAACCGAGGTGGAGGGCAATGAGATGGGAAGTCTGGTGGCCTGCTTTGACCGGTACCAGCGCGGCGAGAAGCGAGATGCGCCCTCCCTCATTGTAGCCCATACGACGAAAGGAAAGGGGGTCTCCTTTATGGAGAATGCCGCAGGTTGGCACCACCGTGTACCTACGGACGAGGAGCTCTCCCAAGCCATAGCGGAGCTCAACGGTCAGCAGGAGGTAGTAGAATGAAGAGTACCAAGACGCCCTCCTGTCGCCACGCCTTCACGAAGACAATAACCGAGCTCGCGGAGCTCGACCGGCGAATCTACGCGGTCACCTCCGACGCTCGGGGCTCGGTTACTCTTACGGACTTTGCCGAAAAGCTTCCGGAGCAGTTTGTGGAGGTCGGCATAGCGGAGCAAAACGCCTCAGGCATCTCCGCGGGTCTTGCGCTTTCAGGGAAGACGGTCTTTCTCTGCGGTCCGGCCTGTTTCTACTCCGCCCGTAGTGTCGAGCAGATCAAAAACGACATCGCCTACTCCAACGCAAACGTTAAGGTTGTTGGCGTGAGCGGCGGGGTGAGCTACGGTGCCCTCGGAAGCACCCACCACTCGCTTCACGACATAGCCCTCTTTCGCGCGATTCCCGGGATCTCCGTGCTTCTACCAGCGGACTATACCGAGACGGTCGCTGCAACTCGTTACCTTGCCGAGCACCCCGGGCCGGTATACATGCGGCTCGGACGCGGCGCGGTACCGGATCTCTACGAAACGGGAGAGGCGCCCTTCGAGCTCGGAAAGCTCAACCTTCTGCGGGAAGGAGCGGACTGCACGATTCTCGCCACCGGGGAAGCGCTCTTTCACGCAATCGAAGCGGCAAAGCTCCTCGAGAAACGAGGAGTCTCCTGCACCGTGGCCGATGTTCATACGGTGAAGCCTCTGGACTCAGAGGGCATTCGCTCCATCTGCGCGGACTCACGCCTCGTAGTGACCGTGGAAGAGCATAGTGTTTACGGCGGCCTCGGCGGGGCGGTGGCGGAGTTGCTTTCCACGACAAAGCCCATCCCCTTGCGAATAGTCGGCTTTCCCGACGAGTTTATGCCCGCCGGAAGCTCGGCGGAGCTCTTCGAGCTCGTCGGCATCACCGCCGAGGGAATCGCCCAAGAGGTAATGGAGGGACTGGCATGAAAGCTCGGTACATAGTAGCCGTTGATCAGAGTACCTCGGCAACCAAGGCGTGCCTCTTCGACGAGCGAGGAGCGATCGTCAATAGGGCGAAGGTGGAACACAAGCAGTACTACCCGCAACCGGGATATGTGGAGCATGACGCGCAAGAGATCCTCGAGAACACCCATCGTGCAGTTTCCCAGGTAGTGGCGGAAGCGGGAATCGATACCAAGACCGT
>CAYLLE010000101.1:0-12091 GCA_964384485.1 uncultured Spirochaetales bacterium
CTGAGGCTTGATATTATCCGGCCACCGTATTAGAAGCGGTATCCGCGCCGAAGCTTTAAAAGGAAAGAGCACCGGGTTAGATGGTTAGATGCTGAAACCGCTTACAGCCTGGTCATCCCCGCAGTCTGCGTACGAGCTTGATTCCTTCATCCACGATCAACACGACCGCGCTCATTCCAATGACCCGAAGCCAGCCGGTCAAAGACATAGCGGATGTTCCGAGCAGATTACGGCCCTCTTCGGTGTGGACCGCCAGGAACTGCAAAACAATTGCGGCAATGATCCCGACATTGAGCCATCGGTTGCGGAAAAAGCCGATTGTAAACACCGACCGTTTTCGGGAGCGTGCGCTGTAAGCCTTGAACCACTGAAACGCGGCGAGTGTTGTAAACGCCATTGTCTGCGCCTGTGCGTTTCCGTTTGTCTCCAATTCCGACCAGAACGCTAAGAGCGTCCCTGCGGCAATCACCACCGCTAGGATAGCGATTCGAATCATCATGGGGGTGTCGATGATGTGGCTATCCGGCCGTCGAGGCGGTTCGCTCAGAACATCCCGTGTATTCGGTTCGAGTCCCAGGGGGACAGTACATACCCCGTCAGTGACAAGGTTGATCCAGAGGATCATAACCGCGGTCAACGGCAGGGGCAATCCGATAACGAGTGATGCCACAAGGGCGAGAACTTCCCCTATATTCGTTGTGAGCAGGTAGAAGATGACGCGGCGTAAGTTGTTGAAGATAGCTCTGCCTTCCTCAACCGCGCTCACGATGGAGGCGAAATTGTCGTCCGCGAGTGTCATGTCTGACGCGTTCTTCGCCCCTTCGGTTCCTGCAATTCCCATCCCCACACCGATGTCCGCACCTTTGAGAGCCGGGGCCTCGCTCACCCCGTCACCGGTCATTGCCACAATCTCGCCGTGCTCCTTAAGCGCGTTCAAAATGCGGAGCTGGTGTGACGGCGAGACTCGGGCAAATACGGCCGGGCCAAAGGCATGCGCAACGAGCTCAGCATCGCTCATAGTTTCCACGTCAAGACCGGTTACGGCTTCGGCATTTTCATCCGCAATACCCGACTCGCGAGCGATTACCCCGGCGGTGATCGCGTGATCACCGGTGATCATCACAACATGGATACCCGCCTGCTTCGCGTCCTCGATCGCCTGTACCGCGTCTTCACGGGGCGGATCGATCATCCCCCAGAGTCCGACGAATGTGAGATCGTGAATATCGTCATCGTTGATCTCATCGAGCTCCGGTGCCTCCCGGTCCGCCGCGGCAATAACGCGGAGCGCGCGTCCCGCAAGCTGCCTGTTCTTATCCATGACCTGCTCCCGGAGCTCTTGCGTCAGCTCCACGGGTTGTTCGTTGATAATGATCCTGCTGCACCGGTCGAGGACACGCTCCGGCGCGCCCTTCATCATGATCTGATGCTTACCATCTGACTTGGTCAGGACTGCCATGTATTTCCTGTCACTTGAGAACGGCACCTCATCAATACGGTGCCGTTCATGATTTCCGGTGGTGTCTCCGCCCGGACTTTTGAGCGATGCAGCGAGTAATGCCATCTCCGTGGGACTTCCTTCCAGATGATGCTTCCCGTCCCTTTCAGCGAGCCGGGCATCGTTCGCGAAAATACCGATGGATCGCAGGCGCCGCAGGACGAGTTGTTCTTTCGGGTCAGCTTCGTGATTCTCCGCGACGACTTGTCCCTCCAGATCATACCCTTCGCCGGTGACAGCGTAATCCTTGCCGTCTGCCCATATCTGGGTTACCGTCATCTCATTGCGGGTGACGGTGCCGGTCTTGTCGGTACAGATCACGGTTGTGGAACCGAGGGTCTCTACCGCCGACAGCTGCCTGATGATGGCATTGCGGCCGGACATCCTCCTCACGCCTATGGCAAGGGTAACACTTATTACAGCGGGAAGCCCCTCCGGGATAGCGGATACCGCCACAGCCACTGAGAAGAGCGCCATCTCTACCCATTCCTTTCCTATAAGCATCCCGGTTAAAAACACGGCGAATGCTAAGCCGATGCCGACGAGTCCGAGAATTCCGCTGAGCTTGCCCATCCGCTTCTGCAGTGGTGTCGCCTCCTTCTCGGTTGATTCCACCTGCTCAGCGATGTCGCCGAGTTCGGTCTCCATCCCTGTGGCGACCACAACGGCCTCTCCGCGTCCCCCCACGACTGATGTAGACATATGTACTTTGTTTGTGCGGTCGGCAAGCGGGGTGTTCTGAGGTAACGGATTTACGGTTTTGGCCACTGCCTCCGACTCCCCGGTCAGCATCGACTCGTCTACGCGGAGATCGTGTGAACCGATAAGGCGGCCGTCAGCCGGAACTCGATCGCCGGTCTTAAGAACAAGGATGTCCCCGGGTACAACGTAGGCTGCTTCAATGACTTCAATGTCTCCGTTCCGCTTTACTCGTGCCCGTGGAGCGGCCAGCTGTTTGAGTGATGCCAGTGCTTTCTCTGCTTTGTACTCCTGAAAGAACCCCAATGCCGTGTTGATAATAATGACGGCGAGGATGAATGCCGCGTCGGTGTAGTGACCAGGGATGACTGATACTGCCGCTGCTCCGGTGAGGAGGTAAATCAGCGGGCTTTTAAGCTGACGCAGGAGAAGCTCAAGCGCTGACGTACCCTCTTTGCCTCCAAGTTTATTTTTACCGAACTTACGGGCTTTATCCCGCGCCTCATCTTCAGTCAGACCGTCTTCGTGAGTCCCAAGACGCTGCATACATTCCCGCGGGGTAAGCGCGTGCCAATTTTCAGTCCTGTGTTTCTTGTCAGCGTTGTTAATTGGTGTTCCCTCCTGCATATTTGATTAACTCCCATGCTATTGTTAATATAACAAAGTTCTCCGGAATATTGTACAGTTCCGCCCAGTGATTTCCGGTGATCACATTAGTATAAAAATTATAAATTGTTTTATTACAAGCAATTACATAAATCGGGATCACCAGAAATTGCCGTTTTTCCGCGAAAAAAATATGCGGCAATTCCCGGTCAACCCGATATAAATTTATATATTATATGAAATTATTGTCTCTTCTCAATCACAGAAGGAGTTGACCGGGATTTGCTGTTTCCGATTAGACAGGTTCTGTACCATTAAACGGAATGCATGGCGCTTTGCTGCAATCTGGAAAGAAGTTCCGCGGCCATGCCGTGTCTGTTAAATGGCGGCATAATGTAGATTCCAGGGAGTTTCCCTCCTGCATATTTAATTAACTCCCATGCTATTTCAATGCCTTCCGGTTCCCCTTCTTTACCTGCTGAATGCATCCGGTCACGAAGTTCATCGGGTATGATGATCCCGGGAAATCCGTTGTGGAGGAATTCGGCATTCCGTGAACTGACCCAGGGTAGAATACCAAGAAATATCGGTATGGCAAGATCATGGTACAAGACGGAAAGTTTATCTATTTTTTCTTTGCTGTACACCGGCTGGGTTTGCACAAAATTGATTCCGCAGTCTATTTTTTTTCGTAACTTTTTCTCGTGAGCGTTCCAGTTTCGTGAATCAGGATTGAAAGCTCCGCCTATAACAAAGCTTGTTCTTCCCCTTAAATCATCACCGTAATAGTTTTTTCCTTGGTTCATTTTTTTTACAAGGGAAATGATTTTCAATGAATTTAAATCGTAGACCCCTGTAATTTTTTCGTCCAGCCCTTTTGCGGGAGGATCACCCGTGACCGCCAGGATGTGCGTGATTCCTTCCGCGGCGAGTCCCATTAATTATTATCCCTGCCATGCTGATATTGCTTAACCTTGCTACAGCCAGTGGATTCTCCGCGATGCTGATAAAATCAGTACCTGCCTCTTTCAAGGCTGCCGCTCCCCGAATGACCCGGTTAAAGAGCAGGTTTTTAGGCGGATCCAGTTCGACAACAGTAATAAATCATCCTGTCATCAAGCGCTGGGGAAATCCCGCATTAGCGAATACTGATACCGGCGCGGCGATGTATTTTGCTGTTTTTTCCATAATACCTAGTAGACCGGACGGACCGACACCGCAATTCGCCCCCACAATATCAGCTCCGGCTTTTTCAAGACGTAGAAATGCTTCAGCGCCGGCCTCCATAAGATATTCTATCTGCTCCTTGAAGACACCCGTTTTTTCCGCGACAGAGATTCCTCATGATTCTCTACCAATGGGTCCAAGGGAACCGGCCACCCAAAGTTTTCCCCCGGCAACTGATTTGGCGATTTCAACTCCTCTTTTATTTATTTAAGCAGACCGGTCCGAAAGTCCGTAATGGGATAATTTTTTTCTATTGGCACCGAATGTATTTGTTTCGATTAGTTCTGCGCCGGCTTTTTTATACTGCCGGTGTATGTTAGCGACCATTTCCGGAGATGCAATATTCATGAAATCGCAGCATTCCGTTACAGCTACACCTTTTTTATGAAGTTGTGTTCCGAAAGCCCCGTCCGCAACCACTACCCTTTGCCGCAGAGTCTCTATTAAATCTTTTCCTTCCATCCTGCCTACTGTAGCCGCGCATTTGATTTAAAGCAATGCTTCCCGGAAAGGGAGGGTAATAGAAGTGGAATCCACTGTAAAATAAACATATATACATAAAGACAATTGATGGCTGATGTGCAGACCATGTATAGACACCGGCAACATTTAACCCGCGCAGCGCGTATGCATTTTCTTGATCGATATGTGTTTCTTCGTTAAAAAAGGATCCGCTCTCTATCCCTTTGCGTCCGCGGAGATGAAACCTTGGTCCAACAAATTTTGGTACACCGCCTTCATCCGGTCATCCTTATGCTGATACACATTCTTCAAAATCATGCGCCGCGCTAAAAAGCGGGAGATGAACCGGCCCGCCGGTTTTTGATAAAAATAACGCTTTTTCCGTTCAATATCATGAACCAGTTATTTCCATCATTAGAAGGGCTTCCCGTAACTGCCGTAATCTTCATTTACGCTCTCCTTTCCAGCTGCCGCTTAATCAATACAAAAATAAATCCCAGAACCGCCGCGGCCGCAAAAACTATAAGTATCGCCCACAGGGATTCCATCAATCCCGGATCTATAATCAAGACGGCGGCCAGACATATCATAACAGCGCCTCCGGCAAGTTTCAAATACCGGCCGTGTTTCTCCCGGAAGGTAATCCGTTTAAACCCGATTACGGCGGCGGCCAGGATAATCAGTTCATCCGTTAAATAAACGGTCACATAAAAGACAAGCAGTCCCAGGAACCCGCCGGAACCGATGTCCGAAGCGGTAACCAGATTCGACCAGATCACCGGAAAACCGGCGGTACAGGGAAGTTCCGCGAGAGAGATTCCGGCAGCTAATAGTACGGCGCCGACCATCAAAGCAGCGGCGGACTTTCTGCCTGACACCATGTCCTTAAACTTTTCCCCGATCCGCTTTCTGTTTTTATCGCTGATGGAAAGGGAAACTCCCGCTTTGAACTTGAAAAAATCTTTCACGTTCAGTCCGCCCATTACCAGCGCCACCGCGGCGGTTCCGTACCGCACCCACCTGGTAAACTGGAGCAGGGCGAAAATCTTGACCACCCCCATTATAAACAGGCCGTACACCAGAGCGGTTGTCACCAGAAAGGCGCCTCCGGCAAGAACAACCTTCCGTCTTGATCCTGTGTGAATCAGCATCCCGAGTAAAAAGGTGAGAACCCATAGAGAACACGGATTGAATCCGTCCAAAAGCGCGATTAAACCGGTAGCGGTAAGAAGAGAAAAATCACCCAAATCGACAGTTCCGAAAACGCCTCCGTCAATTTTTACCGGTTCCCGGCGGCGGCCCGCCGGAAGAGGATCTTCTTTCGCGTCGATGCATCCCTGATTCAGGCACTGTTTTACCGCGGATTCAATTTCAGCGGTTATCTGTTCATTAAACCCGATCCAGTACCGGTCTCCCAGGAAAACTGCCGGTACTCCCACATTATCTATCCCGAATTTGGAGGCCATATCGTACAACCCCCCGATACTCTCACCGGACCAGTCTCCCACATCCTCAGTGATAATTTCGAGCCCGTGATATTCCCGGGATAAATCATGGAGAAAGGGTTCCATTTTTTCACACATCTGACAGCCGTATTGATGATAAAAATAGAGGTTTACAGTTTCCAATGAGGTTTCATGCTGAGCGGCGAGAGGAACGGCCGCGGATAATAGGAGAAGAATAATTATACTTTTGGTCTTGCAGTAACAGTTTTTCAGCACCTGAATGATAGTATAACAACAGGTGCGGTTTTTCAAGTAAACAGGGTCTGCTGCTTGTTCAAGTTCAGCCTGATTACCTCTTCAATACACCCGATAAACTTCATGATACATCCGCAGCGGAGAGAATAATAAACCGTGGTTCCTTCCTTTCTGCTTTCAATAATACCGGCATTTTTCATAACAGTTAAATGTTTTGATACCGTTGAAGTATCGGCCTGTACCATTTCGGTCAGTTCACAGACACAGTACGGCTTTTCATGCAGTTTTTCGGCGATATATATTCGGGTAGGGTGGGCCAGCGCTTTTAAAATACGGGCACGTTCTTCGCTCCGCATCTTTTCTTTTTCGTTCATGTTTGATCAATTTGGCAAAATTGCCAAGGAAAGTCAACCAATATCGCGACAAGACTTGACAATTCTATTACTATTTGGCAAAATAACCAAACAATATTAGCGGAGGTACTATCGTGAAAATACAAATTCTTGGAGCGGGATGCCCGAAATGTCAAGCCCTGGAGAGAAACGCCCGGGAGGCCGCGCAAAATTCCGGGATAAATGCCGAGTTTGAGAAGGTGACCGATCCGGACGCCATTTTGGACATGGGGGTAATGATGACTCCGGCATTGGCTATAGACGGTGATGTTAAAAGTACCGGGAGACTCCTGTCGGCTAATGAGATTGGAGAATTCCTGAAAGGATCCGACTAAAGAGAACTATGGAAAAAAAAGAGTCCGCCTTTAAGCGGTTTTGGGATCAGAAAAAGAACCGTTCAATTCTAATTCTCACTGCCGCTTTTGCCCTTATTTATATCATCCCCTGGCGGGATCCCATTGTAATGGGATCGGTCCGGGAAGCAGTGCTTCTTCTGAACGAATACGTACGGGAGCATGTTCTCCTCTGCCTGGTACCGGCCTTCTTTATCGCCGGAGCTATCATGGTATTCCTGAATCAGCAGGCGGTCATAAAATACCTCGGTCCCGACGCGCCAAAACTTACCGCTTACGGTGTGGCGTCCATCTCAGGAACAATTCTTGCGGTTTGCTCATGCACCGTCCTTCCCATCTTTAAAGGTATTTACAAAAAAGGCGCGGGAATCGGTCCGGCGGTGGCGTTTCTCTATTCCGGCCCGGCAATCAATATCCTTGCCGTAATCCTGACGGCCAAAGTTCTGGGACTTCGGCTGGGCACAGCACGGGCGGTCGGGGCGGTTCTGTTCGCGGTCGCCGTCGGCGGGCTGATGCATCTGATCTTTCGAAAAGATGACCGGGAGCGGGCGACTAACGCGGCAATGTTCAAAGGAGTCCCGGAAAAGGAAGAACGGGGTCTCGGAAAAACGGCAATATACATCGGAAGCATGATGGGTATCCTGGTGTTCATGAACTGGGCATCCTCCGGTGGATCTTCTTCGGTATGGGACCTTATTTACCGGTGGAGATATCTTTTTGCCGGTGTCTTCGCGGCGGTTTTGATCTTTTCGCTGATCCGCTGGTTCAAAAAATATGAAATTAATGAATGGGTACGAGCGACCAGGGACTTTGCCGTTCAAATTCTGCCGCTCCTCTTTGCCGGTGTTTTCGTAGCCGGTTTCCTTCTGGGAAGACCCGGACACCAGGCGCTCATTCCTGAGCGGTGGGTGGCTCAGGCCGTGGGGGGCAGCTCTTTGAGGGCAAACTTTATCGCGAGCGTGTCCGGAGCGTTCATGTATTTCGCCACACTGACGGAAGTACCGATCCTGCAGGGACTCCTCGGCTCGGGAATGGGGGAGGGCCCCGCTCTGGCCCTGCTTCTGGCCGGACCGTCCATGTCACTTCCGTCACTCCTGGTGATCGGCAGTGAATTGGGCTTTAAAAAAACCGCCGTCTACTGCGGATTGGTCATCATTCTTTCCACATTGGCCGGGCTGGTTTACGGACAGCTGTTCGCCTGATGACATACAGCAATTCCCGGTCAACACCTTGTGTGATTTAGAAGTGGCCATAATTACATATAATATATAAATTTAGATCGGGTTAACCGGGAATTGCCGCATATTTTTTTCGCGGAAAACGGCAAGTTCCGGTGTTACCGATTTATGTAATTGCTTGTAATAAAACAATTTATAAATTTTAATGCTAATGCGATCACTGGAAATTGCTGGATGACATAACCTTCCGTTTCCGATATTTTTGTTTCAGGAGGATATTCATGGAAAACGGTCTGCCCAAACATGTCAGGAAAAAGCTGATTGTGGATCAGCAGCACGAAATTGATTCGCACCACATCTATTCCCGAATCTCGAACAAAACGAAGAACGAAGAAAACAAAAGGTTATTGAACAAGATTGCCCGGGATGAACTGAGTCATTATGAACTGCTAAAAAAGCACACGGGAAAATCGGTAAAACCCAATTGGATTAAAATATTCTACTACTCCACACTTATTTCCATTTTCGGCATGACCTTCGGTTTCAAGCTCATGGAACGGGGAGAGAAAGCGGCGCAGGAAGTTGATTATATGGAAATGGACCGGTGGATACCGGAAATAAAGGATGTGATGAAGGATGAAGAGGCGCACGAACACGAACTTCTGAATATGATCAATGAGGAGAGCCTGAAATACGTGGGCTCCGTGGTGCTTGGACTTAATGACGCCCTGGTGGAACTTACCGGAGCCTTGGCCGGTCTTACCTTCGCTCTGCAGAACACTTCCATTATCGCCCTCTCCGGTCTCATTACCGGGATCGCGGCATCGTTCTCCATGGCGGCATCGGAATACCTCTCCTCCAAAGCGGATGGAGAAAGTGACGCGGGACGGTCCGCTATCTACACCGGAGGCGCTTATATTATTACGGTGATTCTTCTCGTGCTGCCTTATCTGATATTCAGCAACTATATCGTCTGCCTTGCCTTCACCCTGCTCATTTCGGTTGTAATTATATTCATCTTCAATTACTACATTTCCGTGGCAAAAGACTTAAGGTTTTGGCGGAGATTTGGAGAAATGGCAGGAATCAGCCTGGGTGTCGCGGCCTTTTCCTTCGGGATTGGAGTCCTTATCCGGGTTATATTTAACGTGGAAATATGACGGTCCTTGTATTTGATCTCGGTAATGTGCTCATTACCGTGGAAAAGGAGCGGACTCGGGATAATCTGAATGCGGTTCGTCCCGGTGCAGGGGACAGGTTCGTCCGCCTTCTCCGGGATCGGCCCGAGTGGGAGGAATACCTGGAGACGGGGCGCTGGACACCGGATGAGTTTCTCCGGAAGGCGGTGACGGGTCTGGGAGGGATTGTAACAGAGGAAAAAATTGCCCGGGCTTACGCGGATATCTTCAGAATAAACGATGCCGCGGTTAGTCTTCTGCCCGAATTAAAGAAGCGGTATCCCTTATATCTATTATCCAACACGAACGCAATTCACGCGGAACGGGGTTTTCTCGAATATCCGTTCCTGTCCAATTTCGATGAACTCATCATGTCTCACCAGGTCGGCGCGGTTAAGCCCGATCCGGATATCTACCGGTATGTGGAAAACCGAACCGGACAACCCCCGGAAGCTCACCTGCTCATAGATGATTTACCTGAGAACATACGGGGAGCACTGGACCGGGGATGGGACGGTGTACGTTTTACCGGATATGCCGATCTGATTAAAGCCTTCCACCGCCGGGGCATCCTCTGATCTCCTGCCGTTCCAAAAAAAAAACAGCCGCTCCTTTCGAAGCGGCCGTGTGTGTCAGGGTCTATCCCGTTCAGCACCCCCAGGACTGAATGCCGATAGTTATCACTTTTGAACTTTCGTTTCCGTCCGAATCGGTGACGGAGAGTCTTATTTCATAATACGTTGTGCCGCATTCGTAATCTCTCAGCTGAATAGTGGTCATATTTACAACCTACAAAGGATCAGCCGCGAAATCAAGGTTGGATTATTATTTCAGAAAATTAAGGATAAGTGAGTTTACCTTTTCCGGATGTGATTCCATCGGAAGGTGCCCCGCTCCGGGAATTATTTCGAACCTGGCATTCGGCAGGTTATCCCGCAGAGCTTCCCCCTCTTCTACGGGTACCCAGGAATCGTTTTCCCCCCATATGAGCAGTGCCGGTACGTTCACTGTTTTGGGATCGGTTGAGGGAGAATCCGATGATGCTTTCATAAAAGCAATCAGCGCTTCCGGAGTGCCGGGAATTGATAAGGGTTTCCAATATCCGGTAAGTAACTCTTCCGGGGGGGAGTCTCCGTATGCCGATGAAAGGGTATTTTCAAGTTTTTCAGGCGATGAGAAAAGATCACTCATAATGTCTGTCAGAATACGTTCCGCGAATGGAAGCTGGAATATCCAGTTCCGGCCGGTGTCCGAGTTTACCGCGCCGGCCAGGTACACCATTTTGCGGATTTTCTCCGGTTTTGTTTCAGCCATGCGGGTTATCACCCGGCCGCCCATGGAGTGTCCGATGAGGGTCCAGCGGGAAATGTTCCGAATGGCAGATTCGGATTTTTCGGCTTCAGCCAGAAGACGCCACATAAGATCGGCAGCCCGGTACGGACTGACCGCGTTTTCAGGCTTCCGGTCGCTGTATCCGAATGCCGGTATATCGGCGGCGATGACCGTGTACCCCGAGTCTGCTAATTCCGGGGCGGTGTACCGGAACGAAAAGGTCGAACCCCCAAGTCCGTGGATAAGCAGGATGTTTCCTCGGGAGTTTTCTCCTGGATTCCAGACCCGGTAATGGATAAGGGTGTCATTAATCCGGGTGTACCGGCTTTCAGGATAGGGGAATTCAGGAAGAACCGTAAGTGATGGATTCAGCTCAGGTCCGGAGCTGCAAGAGAAGAAGAAAACAATTAACGGTAAGAATAAAGCAGGGAGCAGAAGTTTTTTCATTTGATAAAAATTAACCAGGAAAATACCAAAAGACAATAATTATTGAATAGAGCGACTGAGAATCAGCCGGGAAATGACTGCAATCAAGTCTTCTTTTTGAACAGGTTTGTAGATAACATCATCGCAGCCTGCTGCCTTTAAAAGCTCTCTTTCCTTGGTGGTTCCAGCTGCCGTAAAGCCGAGAACAGGAATTGCATGGAAATTGCGCAGGTCCCTGATCTTTTTTGTTGTTTCCACACCGTCCAGGTTCGGCATATACATATCCATAAGTACCAAATCAAATGGACCATTTTGCTGTAGAACTTCTAGCCCTTCTTTCCCGTCTTCAGCTGATGCGACCTGGTATCCGTCCTTTTTCAGGATTTCTTCCAGATAAATCCGGTTGATCCGGCTGTCTTCGATTATCAGTATTCTTTTTCCGGAAATTTGAGAAACTTTCATCGGTTCATCCATGGCTGATTTCAGGTCGGTCTCCTTCGCCGGTGTGTACGGTATTTGAAATGTAAAGCATGTTCCCCTGTCCGGTTCCGAATCAAACCATATAAAACCGCCCATCAGCTCGATGATTCGTTTAGAGATTGCCAATCCTAACCCGGTTCCGCCGTGTTTCCGGCTTCAATGAATCCCAGCACCGCGTTCATGGGGGTCCTGATTTCATGGGACATACTTGCTAAAAATGATGATTTAATCCTGTCCGCTTCTTCCGCTTTTTCTTTTGCCGCGACCAGTTCCTTTTGAGTCCCGCAGATGTCCAGGGCATTTGATATATGTATTCCCAGGTTTTTAATCGAGTTCATTAAATCGGGAGCGAAATTTTCCGCGGTCATGCCGAAGGTGCCGACTATTTTCCCTTTCCGTTTTATCGGTGTAATAACCCCGTATTCATTTTCGTATTTAAAAATTTTCACGATGATCGGCACGAATATCCGCGGAAACAATTCATACATCAGCTCCCGGGTCCTGTGATTACACTTCGAGCCTGGCTGTATTCGGGATTAATAGTACCGGGTTTTCTCAGT
>CAYLLE010000101.1:12191-14045 GCA_964384485.1 uncultured Spirochaetales bacterium
GATTACACTTCGAGCCTGGCTGTATTCGGGATTAATAGTACCGGGTTTTCTCAGTGACAAATCGGTCATTGCATTAAATTATATGGCATGGAAGATGCCGGTTCAACCATAATTGTATTAATATTCAATTAGGGCTACTATGGTTCCGGATCAGACTATGAGGAGGATGGAGACGATGACAGGGATGTACGCGAGGCATATAGAGAGGAAAACCTGCTTGCTGGACGGGTTTTGGAGTTTCATTACCGATCCGGAAAATACCGGGGAAACTGAGAAGTGGTTTAGAACATTCCCCGCGGCCTGCAGGAGCCAAATTGTTCCCGGCTGCTGGAATACGTCCCTTGGCCTGTTTGATTATGAAGGAATAGCCTGGTATTCCCGAAAGCTGAAAACGGAAAAAGAAAACGTTAAGTTCCGGTTTCACGGTGTATCCGGTTATTGCAAAATCTTCCTGGATGGAAATCTTTTAGGCGACCATTACGGAGGATTTACCGGGTTCGATTTTACCGTAACCGAAATCGAGCCTGGGTGTCATACCCTGACGGTCATGACGGACAGTGCTCCTAACACAGCTGATACCATCCCTCTGGAGCGGGTGGATTGGAAGCATTACGGCGGAATTATCCGGAGCGTAGAGGTAATGGAGCTTGATCCCATATGGATCGATGATTTTACTACTGATTACGAACTTTCCGGTACAGCTGCCGATATCAAATTCTCTCTATCCGTTTCCCATTCCGGAAACCGGAACAAAGAACTTCCCCTCAAAATTTCCGCTGATGATACTGTGATTCTGGATACAAAAATAACCGTAGACCCCGGAGAAAATTACCTTGAATATCCGGTTACTATGGAAGATGTCCAGCTTTGGAGCCCGGAAAACCCCAGGCTTTATACCTTTAAAGTTGAACTCGGCCGGGATGATATAATAGAAAGAACCGGTTTCAGGACCGTAGAGGTAAAGGATTCAAAACTGCTCGTGAACGGGGAACCGGTGGTGCTGAAAGGGGTAAACAGGCATGAGGAACATCCCGATTGGGGATTTTCTGTCCCTGCTGATTTGATAAAGCGGGACATGGACATCATCGAGCATTTGGGCTGTAATTCCGTGCGGGGATCGCATTATCCGAACTCCGAACTTTTCCTTGATCTGTGTGATGAGCGGGGGATCATGTTCTGGGAAGAGATACCCATGTGGGGTTTCCCGGAGGAAGCACTGGCCAACGAAACCGTTTTGAAGCGCGGATTGGCGATGCATGAAGAGATGGTCCTCCGGGACAGGCATCATCCTTCTATAATAATGTGGGGAATGCATAATGAAGTCGATACCCGCACCCGGGCCGGCTTCGATCTCACAAAAAAATTCACCGAAAAAGTCCGGGACCTTGATTCTTCGCGCCCCCTAACCTTTGCCACGATGCATCCCCTGAGTGATATCTGTCTGTCCTTAGTTGATCTAGTGAGTGTGAACAGTTACCACGGGTGGTACCACAGCGGTCTGGACAGCTGGAGCGGGTTCCTCGAAGAATTCAAGCAGAAGCTTGCCTCGGATGGACTGGATAAAATGCCGATTATCATGTCCGAATTCGGAGCCGGAGCCGTTTACGGAACCCGGTCTTTTGAAGCTCCCAGATGGACCGAGAATTATCAGGAGAAATATCTTGATCACACCTTGAATCTTTTTTTGGGTGATGACCGGATCGCCGGTGTCTATATCTGGCAGTACTGCGATATCCGGACTTCCCATGCCATGGAGCTTGCCCGGCCCCGTTCGTTTAACAACAAGGGAATAGTGAACGAGTACCGGCAGCCGAAACAGGCGTATTGGAAGGTGCGGGATATTTTCCGGAGGTA
>CAYLLE010000102.1:0-13825 GCA_964384485.1 uncultured Spirochaetales bacterium
GTTCGCCATATATTCTAAATACATCTTTTCATTTTCATTCATGATAAACTCTCCTTTTTAAGTATCCGGATCTCCCGGAATATTCGTTCCGTGTCTTCCCTCCGGCACAATTCCGTTCCCGGGGTCATTACCGCGGCGGTTCCCGCGGCTATTCCGTATTTGACCGCTTCTTCCATCTCCATCCCTTTCGCGAGTCCCAGGGTGACGCCGGCGGTCATGCTGTCTCCGGCACCGACCTTGCTCTGAATTTCTACCTCCGGGGTGCTGTATCTGACCCATTGTCCCCGGGAGGAGCACCAAACCGCTCCCTCCTTTCCAAGAGAAATGAGCAGATTTTCAACACCCGTTTCCCGGCAGTACTGAACTCCCCGTTCCCCGGCCTCCTCGGTTTCCACCGAACCGGTAATCAGAGCCCGGAACTCCCGCATATTCGGTTTAATGAGGAAGCAGTGGGCTCCCGCGCCCTCTTTAAGGGCATCTCCGGAGGTGTCCAGGATAAAGCGGCTTCCCTTTGCTTTGACCGCTTCTCCGGCCATCCGGTAGAAGCCGGCGGGTATCCCGCCCAACAGTCCGCCGGAGGCGACGAAGTAATCAGGAACGTCATCTAACTTCCTGATGACATTCAGTATCTCCTCCCACTCTACCCGGGAAAAATCCCCTCCGGGGATGGTGAACCGGTACTGGGTGTTTGATGAAGTTTCGAGGATGGTGATTCCTTCGCTGATCTCTTCTTTCCGGTCTATGGTACGGCAGGTAATGTCTTCCTTCTCAAGGAGGGTTTCCAGAAGCGTACCCCTTCCGCCGCCGGAGGAAAAATAGGCGGTACACGTACCACCCAATTTATGTACCGCCCGCGCGACATTTATTCCGCCGCCGCCGGGATCGATACTAGGATGCTTGCACCGGAGTTTTTTTTCCGGTTCCACTTTATCTATTTCCGCCTCAACATCAATCGTAGGCTTTACCGATAGAGAAATTATTTTCTGCACAACCGCCTCCTTATTTCAGCGCTTCGAATCCGGAAACAATGTCCAGCATTTCCGAGGTGATACTGGACTGCCGTTCCCGGTTGTATTGGGTATTGAGTTCTTCCAGCCGGTTATTGATGTTGTCTTCCGCCGCCTGCATTGAAGAAAGCCGGCTCGCGTTTTCGCTTGCCAGGGATTCCACGAACGCCTGGTATACCTTCACAAAGATGGTTTGCCTCAGCAGATCGCGGAACAGGTCTTCCCGGTTTTGTCTGAAGCCGGGCAGCTGTTTGTTCGGCCACGGTTCATTCCTGAGCCGTTTAAACCAATCCTCGTCAAGGGGAAGAATTTTAGTGTGCGCCGGCCTGTATCTGGCTTTACCTTTCCGTTCGTTGTAAAACATAATCACCCGCTGGACACCTTCGTATGTCCGCCAGCCTTCGATCTGGATAATTGCTTCGTTTACCAGTTCGGTAACATCTCCGAGGGAGCTTGTCATGGGGATATGTCCGGTAACTTCAACATCGTATTCTTCCAATCTGCCTCTTGCTCTGGATCCGATCACGAGTACCCGTTTAACGGCAGTCATGGAATATTCTGAAATCAGGATCTTCCTGGTGTGCTCGGATATGATTTCGTTGAACTGTCCCGACATCCCCTGTTCAGAGCCCAGCACAATTACCCCAAGGGGAGATTCTTTTGTGAAATTAAAATTGATGTTCAGATCTTCCCAGTCCCGGAGGAGAATTTTCCACGCCATTTCGACGGTATGATTGTACTCCCCCGCCGCGTCGGCTGCCTTTTCGAAGAGCCGGATGTTTACCGCGGCCAGGGATTTCATCGTTTTAACAACGGAGTGGAGGTCTTTCGTCTGATCAATCGTGTCTTCCAGCTGTTTCAGTCCGGCCATTATTCTTCTCCGTGTACTGCCGTTCTCGCGGTTTCGATAAACCGCTCCTGTTCCTCTTCCGAAAGTTTTTCTCCCGCTTCTATCTTTTTAGAAAGATCTCCCAACTTTTCCCGGACCGCTTTACGTATTTTTTCCTTTGCTTTCTGAATACCGTCTGTGTTTATATCGTCGAACACCCCTTTTGTTACCGCCAAAAGGATTCCGATCTGTTCCGGTACCGGTATCGGCTGATGCTGTTTCTGTTTCAGAACTTCCCGGACCCGCCGTCCCCGGTCCAGGGTCTTCTGTGTCTCTTCATCCAAACGGACTCCGAACCTGGCGAAGTTTTCCAATTCCTGAAACTGGGAGTATGAAAGCTTCAGATCCCCCGCCACAATACGGTAGGCCGGGAGCTGGGTCTTTCCTCCCACCCGGGAAACAGACTGCCCAACTTCGATCGGCGGGAGTACCCCTTTGGAAAAAAGATCGGGAGAGAGGTAAATCTGTCCGTCCGTGATAGAGATAAGGTTGGTGGGGATATAGGCTGATATGTTCTGCGCCTGCGTTTCGATAATAGGTAACGCGGTAAGGGATCCGCCGCCGAGGTCCTCTTTCCTGTGGGTGGACCGTTCTAACAGACGGGAGTGGATGTAAAAAATGTCTCCCGGGTACGCTTCCCGTGCCGGAGGCCGGCGGAAGAGGAGCGAAAGCTCCCGGTAGGACCGGGCGTGCCGGGTTAGATCATCATATATCAGCAGCACATCTTTCCCCTGATCCATAAAATACTCCCCCATGGAGGTGGCGGAGTAAGGCGCCGCGTAGACCAGACCGGGAGGATCTTCTTCTGTCGTGGAAACCACGATACAGTTATCCATTACCCCGAAATCCTTCAGCTCGGAAACAACCTTGGCCGCGGCGGAGCTGCGTTGACCAACGGCACAGTAAATGCAGATAACTCCGGTATCACGCTGATTTATCATGGTATCCACGGTGATCGCGGTTTTTCCGGTTTGCCGGTCGCCGAGAATCAGTTCCCGCTGTCCCCTTCCCACCGGAATAAGAGCATCAATCGCCTGGATACCGGTCTGAAGAGGTTCCTCAACAGGGTCACGGTCCATAATCGACGGAGCCTCCCGCATGTAACTTCGTCGTTCGCTGAATTCCAGGTCACCTTTGTCGTCCAGGGGTCTTCCCACGGGGTCTACTACTCTTCCGAGTAAACCTTCACCCACCGGTACGTCCAGCACACGGCCTGTCCCGTACACTTCCGAGCCGGCGGTAATACCGGTGTTCCGGTTCAGAAGCATCACTCCGATTTCGTCTTCATCCAGATTAAATACCGTCCCTACTTTGCCTTCCGGAAACTGGATAATTTCTTCGAACTTTGCCGAGGGAAGTCCTTTTACTCTGGCGATGCCTTCTCCAACATGGGTCACCACTCCGTATTCCCGGACCGCAGGTGAACCTTTACGCCGATTGAAAGAACGCTCAACCGATTCGAACGCGGAATCGGGTATATCCTTGAAGGGTGAATGGACATCATTCATTTTGATCTTTTCCTCCCTTGGACGTGATAAACTGTGAGAGGTTGTCAGCGGCTTCGTCCATGTACTGCCGGATGTTCCAGGATATCTTCCTGGATTGGACAGATAATTCGATTCCGCTCACAAGATCGGGATCACGGCGGTAGGTGAACTTCAATCCGTTTCCTCCGGCCTGTTCCCGGACTGCTGACTCGATCTTCTTTTTTGACTCATCGTCAAGTTCACCGGCACTAGAAATTTGGACATCGCCGGATATATTTTCCATTTTTCCCGATTCAGGAAGAACACGGATGAACTTATCGGTGATTTTTTTCTGCAGTTCCGAATCAGCCAGATCGATAAGAATTTTGTTCATGATGTTCATGATTTCTTTACCGGTTCTCTCCCGGACTTCCTGTACGAATTTTTCGTGTTCACGCTGGATTGACTTCTCCCATTCCCGCTTTTTTGCTTCCGTTTCTTCTCTCGCTTCATTAACCAATTCCTGTTCCCGCTTCCGGGACCTTTCCCGGGCTTCTTCCAGGAGCTCTTCTTCCCGCTGTTCCATATCCTGACGTTTTTTCTGATACTCCTGAGCGTTCCGTTCCGCCTGATTCCGGTTCGCTTCCGCCTCATCCCAGTTCTGCTGAATCTTCTGCTGCCGCTTGTCCATGGCATTCAGGATCCGCTTGTACAGAAAAATTCGTAAAAGGATTACCAGAACAATGAAATTGATGATCGTGGCTATGAATGTAAATAAATCAAAACCTTCCATGGGTTATCCTCCTTTTCCCTCAGCCTCCAGCGACTTGGGTCCAGAAGGGATTAACAAAGATGAGTATGATCGAAATAACAAAACAGTAAATCGCTGTTGATTCAATCATAGCCAAACCGATAAATAATGTTCTGGAAATGGTGTTTGATTCGTCAGGCTGCTGAGCCATTGATGAGAGGGCTTGAGCCAGGGCCCTGGCCTCACCGATAGCCGGGGCAACCGATCCGATGGCGATGGTGAGTCCGCCGATGATAATCGAAACGGCTCCAATAATTGTTGTGCTGTCCATTAAAATTCCTCCTCAATAATTTCCTTTAAAGAGACGCGGTAAATCAGAATTTTTGACACGTCCTGTTATGATTTTTTTTCTTTCTTTTTCTTCTTCTCCTTGTTTTTCTCGGCTGTTTTCTCGTGAGCTTCCGTAGCCGAACCGATGTATACGGCTGACAGGGCGGCAAATATATAGGCCTGTATAAGGCCGATGATGAGCCCTAATACCCGCATTATAAGCGGGAAAAAGAGGGGAGCTATCGAGAGAAGCACTCCGACGATCATGGTTCCGCTCAGCATATTCCCGAAAAGACGCACAGCCAGAGCCAGGGTACGGGAAACTTCGCTTATGATGTTGAACGGAAGCATTACCGGTGAAGGCTCGATATAGTGCTTCAGGAACGGTCCGACACCGGCCTTGATAATGCCGAATACCGGAGTAGATAAGAACACCGTTACTGCCAGAGCCGCGGTAACCGAGAATGAACTCGTGGGCGGTTCATAGTACGGGACAATGGTCAACAGATTGGAGACACCCACGAAGAGGAACAGGGTCGCCACAAAGGGAAAGATGATGCCCGGATTCTCTCCGATAATGTCCTTTATCTGTTTCCGGATTGTTACCACAATCGTCTCAAGCATATTCTGCCACCGGGAAATTTTCGGGCCGGTAGAGAGGTTCCGGGTGACTAGGATGGAAATGATCACCAGTAAAGCCATGACCCCCCAGGAAAAAAGCAGTGTCGCGTTTATCTTGATAAAACCGAGTTCAAACAAGACATTCTGGTCAGGCGTCAGATTCATGCCGGCGCACTCCTGTCTTTTTTTAGAATTCCCACGATAACAAACCGGGCAGCAAGAAAAGAGACCGCGGCGGCAATGAGTGATACAGGCCCGATATATTTTCCGATAACTGCCATCACTCCCATAACCGTTCCCATCCGAAGAAGGAAACTCGCGCCGGCGAGGAAATAAGGTTTGTCTGATCCTCCGATCTTATGGACGGTGAACCACAACGCGAAAAAATATATTCCGCTTAAAAGTACTCCAGCGGAAAGTCCTAAAACGATTGCTGCTGTTTCAGGCATTATCTTCCTCCTCAGTATCTTCAAATTCCTGTCTGATTTTTTCCTGTTCCCGTTTGACCCAAAGCCACGCATTCAGTGCACCGGCTATTACCCCGAGGGTCAGGAGCATGAGGGTCCAGGAAAAATCACTACCTACTCTGGTGTCGAGCCATATCCCCAGGCCTAATCCGATAAGGCTGGGGATAGCGACCGACCATCCCACCAGACCGAACATCCCGAGCCCGAACCATACCGACGATTCTTTTCTGTTCCGTGCCCGGATCTTCCTCTTTTCCATTTTTTCTATCTTGCTGAGAAAATCCTTTTTACTGCCCTCATTTTTTTTATTCATGCAAACTCCGATTTCATGGACGGCTTATCGCGTCTATTTCAAATATACGCCGGGCAATATCGGTCTCGAGTTTCAGCATCACCGTTTGAACCTGTTTCTCCCGTTCATCCAGTTCGATAAACTCCTCTTCCACAGCACTTTTCAGACCGCCCAAATCCCTGCCGATTACTGCCCGCTGGGTTGAAACCAGAACGGTTTCACCGATTTTGACAAGTACTCCGGTGTCGATTCCTGCGTATCTCGGTTCCGATTCACCTTTTACGGTATACGCCAAAAGACCTGGTGCCAGGGTGTAGGTAAAATCCAGATGGTTGGGCAGGATGGTGAACGCGCCTTCCGGAGACTCGGCCGAAACTTTTTCGACCGATTCAAAAGAATGAGATTCCGTGGGAAGAAAAAGCTTAAGTATCATTTCTCCTCCATCGCTTCTTCACGCTCTTTTTCTTTGTCCTTCTCCTCTTTATGTTTTGCCTCATCAACCTTGCCGATCATGTATAAAGACTGCTCCCGGTACTCTTCGAAATCATCCCGGAGGATCCGCAGCGCTCCCTCCAGGGCGTCGTCCAGGGAGACCATTTTCCCGTCTATGCCGGTAAACTGTTCCGTGGTATAAAAGGGCTGAGTGAGGAACCGTTCCAGTCTCCTGGCCCGGTTTACAATCCGCTTATCGTTTTGGGAAAGCTCCTCCATTCCCAGCATGGCGATGATATCCTTAAGACTTTCATATTCCGCGAGGGTGCCTCTTATCTCCTGGGCAATTTCATAATGTTTATCTCCCACCACCGAGGGGGTGAGCATTTTTGATTTAGATTCCAACGGATCCACCGCGGGATAAAGTCCCTGGCTTGCCCGTTTCCTGCTGAGCACGACGGTCGAAGAAAGATGACCGAAGGTGTGCACCGCCGCGGGGTCGGTAAAGTCGTCGGCCGGAACATACACCGCCTGTACCGAGGTGATGGAACCGGAAGCGGTATTGCTGATCCGTTCCTGAAACTCCGCCATCTCCGACGCCAGGGTGGGCTGATATCCTACCCGGGAGGGTATCCGGCCTAACAGGCCTGATACTTCCGCTCCCGCCTGGACGAACCGGAAGATGTTATCCGCAAGCATTAGTACGTCCTGGTGTTTGTCATCACGGAAGTATTCCGCCATGGTCAGGGCTGTGTGTCCCACCCGGAACCGCGCTCCCGGCTGCTCGTTCATCTGTCCGAAAACAAGAACTGCCTTGTCCAGAACATCCACTTCCTTAATTTCCCGGTAAAGCTCTTCGCCTTCTCTGCTCCGTTCGCCGATGCCGCAGAAAATGCTTATCCCTTGATGGAACCGGGCAATGTTGTTGATCAGTTCCATGATAAGCACCGTTTTCCCTACTCCGGCACCGCCGAAAAGACCGGCTTTTCCACCCCGTTCAATCGGGGCTAATATGTCGATGACCTTGATTCCTGTCCGGTAAATCTCGGTGGAAGCGATCTGCCGGGATAGAGGAACGGGTTCCCGGTATATTCCCCGGTACTCCACCGATTCCAGGTCTCCCTTTCCGTCTATGGTGTTTCCGAAGACGTCGAACATTCTTCCTTTTATTTTTTCACCCACCGGTGCTTTTATGGAAGATCCGGTATCTTCCACCCGGTCTCCCCGGGCAAGTCCTTGAGTGGAGGTCATGGCGATGCACCGTACGGTATTGGGACCGGTCTGGTTGATAACCTCAAGTTTTATTTCTCCGTTCTCACCCGCGGTCAGCAGATTCTGAATCCCGGGGATCTTTGGAAAGTACGCGTCTGCCACGCTGCCCCTTACCGAGATTATTTTCCCGGCTTTTTTATCCGGGGTCTTGTTATTTTTTCCGTTGGGCGCTATGTTACTCATATCTTCCCTTTGTTCGGTTTCTTCCCCAATATTAATGCAATAAGTATGCCAATTTGTGATGGAGGTCCGAACACCCATGGAATTACATAGTCTAGGAGTAAACTGCTGATGAAGCACCACGATTTGCGGAAGCGTCTCGACAGCGTGACGGGGGCAGACCGGTTTTTCTTTCTCCGGCAGATCCGCCGGCTCGAAAAGAAAGGGATCGGTCCCGGAAATCCGGGGTATTCCGAACTTGATGAGAAAATCGGACAGTCCGCGGAACGGAGAAAAACCCGGCAGGAACAGATCCCCCGGCTTACGTATCCGGTAGAGCTGCCCATCACCTCCCGGCGGGAGGAGATTGTCCGGATGATCAAAGACAACCAGGTGACAATCCTTTCCGGAGAAACCGGGTCAGGAAAATCAACACAGATTCCGAAATTCTGTTTGGAAGCGGGAAGGGGAATTGACGGAAAAATCGGGGTAACCCAGCCCCGGCGTATCGCCGCCGTTACAATTGCCTCCCGGATTGCTGAAGAGCTCGGAGAAGGTCTCGGAAAATCGGTGGGCTATAAAATCCGGTTTCAGGAGGAAGGGACCCGGGATGAATATATCAAGGTGATGACCGACGGTATACTTCTCGCGGAAACCCAGGGCGACCGTTTCTTAAACGAATACGACACCATCATCGTGGACGAAGCCCATGAGCGGAGCCTTAATATCGACTTTATCCTGGGCATACTCAAAGGACTGCTTGCCAAGCGGAAGGATCTCAAGCTGATTGTTACATCGGCGACTCTGGATACGGTGAAGTTTTCCCGGGCCTTCGGAGACGCGCCGGTAATCGAAGTATCGGGCAGAACCTATCCGGTGGAGGTCCGATACCGGCCTCCGAGCCGGGAGGAGCTGGAAAATAATTCTTTGGCCGAACTAGCTGTTTCCGGAGTAAAGGAGATCGAAGCAGAAAGCGGGAAGGGGGACATCCTCATTTTTATGCCGACCGAACAGGATATCCGGGAAACCTGCGAATTGCTCGAGGGGCGGCGGCGCCTGGTTCTGCCTCTTTTCTCCCGTCTCCAGGGGAATCAGCAGCGGAAGGTGTTCCTGCCCTCGGCGGAACGGAAAATTGTGGTCGCGACAAATGTCGCCGAGACTTCGGTAACTATTCCCGGAATTAAATATGTAATAGACACCGGGTTGGCCCGGATTCTTCAATATTCCCCCCTCACCAGAACCACTTCCCTTCCGGTGAAGGGCATTTCTAAAAGCAGCGCGGATCAGCGGAAAGGGCGGTGCGGCCGGGTGATGAACGGCGTCTGTATCCGCCTTTACGGCAGGGAGGACTACGAATCTCGGCTCCTCTTTACCCCGCCCGAAATTCTTCGGGAAAACCTGGCTGAGGTAATCCTCCGGATGATGTCTCTCCGTCTGGGTGATCCGGAAAAATTCCCCTTTATCGATCCGCCTCAGATCCGGAGTATCCGGGACGCCTACACCTCCCTGGTCCAGCTCGGGGCGCTTCAGGGTGATAAGAAAACCGGCGGCTACCGGCTGACTCCCGAGGGAAGACGGATGGCAAGGTTTCCATTGGATCCGGGGATTTCAAAGATGCTTCTGACTGGAGCCGATTTTAACTGTGTTGATTCGGTATTGGTAATCGCCTCAGCCCTGAGTATTCAGGATCCCCGGGAACGCCCCGCGGAAAAAGAGAAGGAGGCTGATGCCGCCCATGCCCTGTTTGCCCATCCCGATTCCGATTTCATCTCCTACCTGTCTCTCTGGAACAATTACCACAAGGCCCTATCCCAGAGCAATTCGGCGGCAAGAAAGTTTTGCCGGACCCGGTTTGTCAATTACCGGAGAATGCGGGAGTTTACCGATATACATTCCCAGCTTTCCCGGATGCTTTCGGAAGAAGGTATCCCGGTAATAAAACGGAAGGATCCTTCGGTCAAGATACCCGGCGGCACCGACGATCCTGAATATGGGGCCGTACATAAAGCGGTAACTGCCGCTTTTATCGCCAACATCGCCCGGAAAAAAGACCGGAATATCTACCGGGCAGCCAAAGGCAGGGAAGCCATGATTTTCCCCGGTTCCGGATTATTCGACGGTGCCGGCAAAGGAGACAGCAGCGGGAAAGAGTGGATCGTCGCCGCGGAAATGGTTAAAACAAGCCGGCTCTTTGCCCGTACCGCCGCGGTAATTCTTCCCGAGTGGATCATTGAAACCGCGGGTCATATTGTGAATTTTACCTACACCGATCCCCGGTGGGAACGGAAGATCGGAAGGGTCACCGCGACCCGGAAAGCTTCGGTTTTCGGGTTCCCTCTCGGCGGAGGAGAAACAGTACCCTACGGCGCGGTAAATTCCCGGGAGGCTTCGGAAGTGTTTATCCGGCAGGCTTTAGTGGAAGGTGATGCTGAAAATCCGCCTCCCTTTCTGAGGAGCAATCTGGAACTCCTTGATGAAGCCCGGCAAACGGAAGAACGGATCCGCCGCCGCGACTTGGCCGTGAACGATGAATCCCTCTACCGGTTCTACCGGGAGCGTCTGGGGAATACCAATGATTTTGCAGGAATACGGAAGCTTGTAAAACAGAACGGAAGTGACGATTTCCTCCGGCTCAAACGGAGTGACGTCTGGCACCGGGAACCGGAGGGTGATGAGTATCTGCGTTTTCCCGATCAGGTTTCGATCGAGGGACACGATTTCTCGGTGGACTACTCCTTCGATCCCGGACAAGACCGGGACGGCGCCACAATCCGGATTCCGGTAGGGTACGCGGACATCCTGGATGAATCCCGTCTGGATTGGCTGATACCCGGATTTTTCCGCGAGAAAGTGGAGACCCTGCTTAAGGGTCTGCCGAAACAGTACCGGAAGCAGCTTATACCTCTAAACGATACGGTGGAAAGGACCGTCCGGGAAATGGAGCGGGGGGAAGGTGCCTTTATTGCCGCCTTGAGCCGTTTTTTGTACACGAATTTCGGGGTAGATGTTCCCGCCGAAGTTTGGGAGAACATCGAACTTCCCCTGTATTTAAGACCCCGGGTTCAGGTGGAGGATACGAAGGGAAAGATCCTTTACTTAGGACGGAACCTTCATTCCATGAAGAGCGGAGCGGTAGAGAAGGCGAAAAAGAAAAATGTCCGGAGTATCCGGAAAAAATGGGAGCGCCGGGGAATTACCGGATGGGACAGTGAACTGGAAAACATTCCCGAGAAGATAACTACCTCGGGGGGCGGGGCAGGAGGTATCGGATATCCCGCCCTGGTACCTTCCGGTGACGGCACCGTGGACCTTACGGTGTTAGAGAGTGAAGATAGGGCGGAGGAACTGCATCCTCTGGGGGTATCGGTTCTATTGAGCCGGTACTTTGCCCGGGAACTCAAGAACTTTAAAGGGATGCTCGGGGTATCGAAAAAAAACCGGAGGATAACCCAGTACTTCGGAGGACCCTTTAATATAGAAGAAAAGCTCTGGAACTCAATCATCCGTGAACTTTTCGCGCGAAACATCCGGACAAAGGAAGCCTTTAACGAAACAGCCGGAAAGGCGGCTTCGGAAATTTATCCCTTTGCCGAACGGGCTTTTAATCTGTTGGAATCGTTTCTGGAAACATATCATGAGGTAAGGTCCTATATCTATAAATTGGAACAGGAACACCGCGGAAAAGACTATTTTACCGCTTTTTTATCCTGTATCAGGGACGAGATGGAGAGGATTGCTCCGGCGGCATTTCCAGATGGCATTCCGATAAAACAGATACCCGATACGGGCCGGTATATCCGGGCCCTGGGTGTCCGGGCGGAGAGGGGCATTCTCAATCTAAAAAAGGATCAGGAAAAAGAAGAGGAAATCCGGTATCTGGAAAACCATCTGGCCAAAGTCAAAAGCAGTCTTTCCCGTCAGGCGACCAGGGAGAAGGGGTCGGCTCTAAAAGACGCGGAGCGGATGCTGGAAGAGTACCGTGTATCAATTTTTGCACCCAAGATAAAGGTGCCGGTTAAGGTCTCTTCGAAGCGGATTATGACGAAGCTTCATGAGATCGAGCGGATGTTTTAGTATACGCTTCTAAAACAGCGGAATACACTTTTTTATCCGGCTCCTGTTCCGGATTCAGACCGGATACTTCACGGAGCATATTTTCCGGTCCCTTTTCTTCAAGCTCTTCGGCGAACTGTTTATCCCCGCCGTACATACGGCCATCCTCTCCGGTTCCCCGGAACTTCATTCCGGCGGACGCGGTTTCCGCTATGCCGTGGAAAGGAAGCCGGTGCTTGGCGGCAAGCAGAGCAGGTCCGATAACCCGGTCCTCTCTGGAAAGCTTTCTGCGCAGATCCCGGCCGACCCTGAAAATGGTGTCTCCCAGTGCACGGTTCGAAAACCGGTTCAGCAGGTCGGATATGTGGTCTTCCAGATCAGTACGGGTAAATTCCTCGGGATATTCGTTCCGGAGGGCTTCCGCCGATTCCGTCATGGCCCGGCGGACTTTTTCCCGTAACTGCTGATCTTCCATTACCTCATACACGTATTCCAGCTCCGGATTATGCTGAAAACCGAGGTAACCCGCGGCTGCGTGACCCAGATTATGGACAAACAGCTTCCGGTCAACGTACGCCCGGATGTTTCCCACCGCTTTTATTTCCGGAATATCCGGAACCGGATTCAGGAATCCCCGCTTGTCCAGGATCAGGGTGTTGTACTCCTCCCCGAAGACCCAGAGCCGGTCCTGTTTAAGATCTTCCTCCCGCATAATGGGAACCATTTTGCCGATACTCGTCTCCACCAGACCGGCCCGTTTGTTCAGGGGAAAATCTGCGGGAAGGTTTTCCGACAGGATCCGGGAAAAAAGTCCGGCACCCGAACGGATATTTTCCGCGATGATTATATCCAGGGGTGATGTGTTGCCCGCTTTTTCCCTGCGGAGGAAGCCTTCCGCTATTACCGGTATCACTTTCGGGAGGGCCCCGGAGCCCACCGAAGTAGCGGCAATATCAGCATCAATCAATTCCTCTGCGACAGCTTCGGTATCCCTCCCGTCAACCGCCCTGACCCCGGAGATCGGGATGATCCTGTCCGCTGTGCCGCTCTTCTTTACCACCACCCGGTATTCATTTCTCCGGTTCAGCTCATCAACGAGTTCAGTATCTACATCAACAAAAACAACATCATATCCGTTCCTGGAAAACACCTGGGCTATGAAAGACCGGCCGATATTGCCGGCACCGAACTGTATCATCTTCTTCACGGTTAAATTCTCCTAATAAAAAATTTTCTTGAGTATGTCCTCATTTCTGCGCCATTTTTTCTTGACCTTTACCCGAAGGTCAAGGTGGATACGGTACGGAAAAATCCGGGCGAGTTCTTTCTGTGAATCAATACGGATCCTTTTAATTTTGTCTCCCCCTTTACCAACCACCATACCTTTCTGTGATTCCCGTTCCACCCAGATAAACGCCCTGATCCAGAGACGGTTTTCTTCTTCAGAAATTTCCATATCCGCGATTTCCACATAAATCGAATGAGGCAGCTCCTGTCTGCTTTCCAATATGGCTTTTTCCCGGATAATTTCGGATGCCCGGAACTCCGGAGGCTGATCGGTATAGAACTCTTCCGGATATACCGGCTCCCCTTCGGGGGCGTTTTTAAAAAGCAGCGTCAGCATCCTGTCCAATCCTTCGCCGCTTTCCGCGGATACCGGAAAGAGTCCGGTGAACTGATGCTCTTCTCCGCCAAGTTCCTTAATCAATCCCTTGTACGCGTCAATCCGCCCTTGGAGTTTTTCAGATTCTTCCGAAAAAAGATCGCATTTATTGAAAACTGCGGTAACAGGACCGGTATATTCCAAGAGCGCGGAGGTAATTTCCCGTTCTTCCGTTCCGTACGGCCTTACCGGATCAATGACGTAAAGGACTTCCTCCACATCATTGAGGGCTGTTTGTATGACTGTTTTCATCTGCCGGTTGAATTTCCTATCAGAATGATGAAACCCCGGGGTATCCACGAAAACCAGCTGACCCTGAGCGGTATTGACGATACCCCGGATCTGGTTTCGGGTCGTCTGCGGGACAGGAGATATAATAGAAACTTTTTGCCCGGTCAGGCGGTTCAGCAGGGTTGATTTTCC
>CAYLLE010000103.1:0-1083 GCA_964384485.1 uncultured Spirochaetales bacterium
GGCAATTTCCGGTGATCCCGATATACGTAATTGCTTGGTAATAAAACAATTTATCAATTTTAATGCGAATGTGATCACCGGAAATTGCTGTGTTAGCAAGGCTCCGCTGAAAGGCACCCGCGCCCTGAGGTGCGGGAAATCGCGCTAGTAGCCGTAACCTCCTCCGCCCCCATCATCTTCATCGAGTGTGTTTTGGCCGGCCTCCCCTGGCGACACAACTCTGCCTCTCATCGTCGTCTTGTGAACTCCGCAACGATACGTGTTAAGTTCATTCATTAAGGCTGTAGTCATTGTGAAGGTGATACCGCGTGCCCCCTTCATATAGTCGAGTGTATAACATCATCACAGTACCTCTTTGAACCACTGTGTCAAATTGGCAATGAATGTACCGGAAAACGCGTGCGGTTCATGCTCCAGGAGGAAGCGATATTTGTCTGACGCGCCGTGGAGCGAATATATGTTCTCTACCATATCTTTAACCTTTTGCAGTCCTGATAACGGCCAATGCCTGTCAATAATATTGCTCTGGACAAAAAGAGGCCTCGGGGCGAAGCAGCCATATAGGTGCTGTACATCCGCGTATTTTAACAAATTGAATACAAATGGGCTGATCCCCGTCCAGCCTCCCTGTCTGTTGACATATTCCAGGGTTTCAGCCTCATAATTTGAGGTGCCGCACAAAGGTGCTATCGCGGAAAATTCTTCTGATAACGCCGCAGTGAACCATACAATAATGGAACCTTGGCAGATGCCGGTGATCCCGATACATTCATCATCTACATATTCCAGACTCTTTAAATAGCGCAGCACCGAAAGGTTGGCCATTACTCTGAGCCCCACATCATTTAGTCCAATCAACAGACCGGCTGAGGCAATATTATTTCTACCGGCATCGGAGGTATGCCGCTTTCTGTTCTGGGTATGAATCTTCCTCCCTTTCTTCCTGTCTCAATAACTTCCTTGACATGCTTACGCATTTGTTCTTCACTCATTTCGCTGATTGTTGTGCTTATGCCTCCATGAAATGTAATTTCCTTACCCCAGTGCTTTTTGAAATATTCCAGGTCATTATGGTCGGAAGGG
>CAYLLE010000103.1:1183-13752 GCA_964384485.1 uncultured Spirochaetales bacterium
GGTCGGAAGGGGTAAAGATAGAATCCACTCCGCATTCCAGGAGTATTTTTGCCGATTCAAGCGAGAATCTGCCGGTCATGTCGAAAAGCTTGCGGGCGGCTTCAGGTTCGCAGGCCATGAACATCAGAATGTTATCAAACTTCGTGAGGTAATAGTATATTCCGTACCAAACCCCCATTACCGAACCCTGAACAAAATATCCCGCGTCATGAAATGCTTTGACCTGCTGAATAAGTTTGTCTCTGTCGAATCTGCCGCCGGAATCTACTTCCGGCATACTGAACTTGAAAGCGTCTTCAGGATTATTTATTTCAAAGGACAGGGCTTCCCTGCAAAAAGTCGGATTATAGGATTCATGCCATACCGCGCCGGTTTCATATCGGTAAATATGCTTATTTTCGTCTTTTGCCCTTCCAGTACTGCTATTACCCTCTCCCGATGAGTCATCTCTCTCATTGCATTCCTTCTCTCTGCCGGTATCTTTTAATTTAGTACTAAATAATTATTATACTCAAGCAATTTATACATTCCATGCAACATGGAAATCCGGAGAAAGTTTGAATCCGCGTCTTGAAAAAACTATAGTTTTTAAAGAACAACAACTCTCACCGAGCTTTACAAAGCCCAGGTAAAAATAGGTAAAGAGACGCTGAACATGAAAAAAGTAATTATTTTCGTTCTTATATTGACGACCATCATCCTGCCCCGCGCGTTTTCCCGGGAACGGGAAGAAACCTTCACTATCAGTACTTCTTATCAAAACTTGCTCTCCAACGCGGAAGGCACGGGGATGCTGGATCTCATCATAATCGAAGTGTTCCGCCGGATGGGAATGAACGCGGAGATTGTCTACACACCAACTGAACAGTCCCTCGTAGACGTGAATGCCGGTCTACTGGACGGAGAAATCAACCGGATAGCGGGGATGGAGGAAAGCTTCCCAAACATTGTGCGGGTGCCGGAACCGAATATGGTTATGCACTTTGTAGCGTTTTCCAAACAAGAGATACCCTGCGCGCAATTAAAGCGGACGGAACATATCAGGAAATAATGGGGCAAGCTTTGGAAAAAGCCGGCCTCAAGGATATACCGGAGATCAATGAATAACCCAAAGCGTAAGTCCATAGCCGGTACCTTTTCCATCATCACTTTTACCGTGATATTGACCATCGGTATAGGTTTTTCCGTGTTAAACGGATATCAGTCGTATAAGGCCGAAATAAAAAAAATCGATCACTTTATCAGCCAGATACATCAAAGCCATGTACCCTTTCTTATATCAAGTCTCTGGCTGACCGATTATAATCTAGTGAACAAGCAGATAGAGTCCATTCTCAGATTCCCCTATATTCAGAAAGTAACGGTCACCACGGAAGACGGACAAATCTTCAGCGCGCAGAAAACCGACACGGCGGAAAGCTCCCACATTCACACCCAATATCTCCGCTATACCTACAAAAATACACAAGTGCCGGTGGGAGAACTTTCGATCACGGTGAATCAAAAAGCACTTAACCGTTCCGTTTTTAGGCAGCAGGTATCCGATATCATGGGCCATATCACAGCGGCGATTTTAACGGCCCTGTTGATTTCAGTACTGTTTCAGAGAATGGTGGGACGGCATCTGCAGGACTTGACGGGTAAACTGAAAAAGGACCACCCGGACAAGTTTGATACCCCCTTCACCCTGAATCGGAAACAATCAAAAGATGAGCTCGATCTTTTAACGGCATCTATAAACGGTCTCAGAATGAATTTAAAACTGCATATTGATGAGAAAAACCTGCTCCTCCACGAAGTGCATCACCGTATAAAAAACAATATGACCACGGTAAAAGGAATGCTGCTTCTTCAGGAAGAACAGACCCGGAGTACAGAAGCAGCCTCGGTACTCAGGGAAGCCCAGGGAAGGCTCCAAAGCAGGAAAAAACAGTGTCACCATCACCTTCAGTCTCTCCGAAACAGGAATTCAAGGTCAACAAAATCCGTGATTTGGGATATTATGGGGTATGACGGCAAAAGAAAAATTGATGAATCTTAAAATCGGAAAAAACCTGGACGCCGCGCCTTTTTTCCGGCCTATCCTGATGAACTTCGCGGCACATCACATCGGAAAAAAATATTCCGATTTCGCTAAACACCACGAGGTACTCGCGGAAGCTAATCTGAAATGTATGGAAGACTTCGAGACCGACGCGGTCGGACTGGTATCCGACCCGTACCGGGAGACATCGGCATTCGGAGCGGAGATAACCTTTCCGGAGGACCATGTTCCCAGGTGCACCGCGCCGATAATTAAAAGTTTGAAGGACGCGCAGGACCTGCGGGTTCCCGACACGGCACAGGCTGAACGTACCCGGGACCGTATACTGGCGGCGGAGAAGCTCAGGGAAACCCTGGGCGGGTCGGTTCCCGTAATCGGCTGGATCGAGGGACCCATGGCGGAAGCCTGTGATCTTGCCGGTGTCTCCGAAATGCTGATAAAGACCGCCTCCGACGAAATATTTACCGAAACGCTCCTTTCGAAAACCGAGAAAACAGCGGCCCGGTTCGCGGAAGAGCAGATTCGCGCGGGATGCGACGTAATCGGTATCGGTGATGCCATCTGCTCTCAGATTTCCGCGGAGATGTTTCGGACCTTCGAAAAGGAGCGGCTCCGCCGCCTCATCAGGTTCATACAGGACAAAGGAGCCTTGGTAAAACTCCATATCTGCGGAAATATCACCCATCTATTAAAGGACATTGCCGAAGTGGGTCCCGATATCGTTGATATCGATTCCATGGTTGATATGGAGGGCGCGTACCGGCAGCTGGGTCCGGAGATAATCCGGTCCGGGAATATCAATCCGGTTGAAATCGAAGAACTGACCGCCCCGGAGGTATACAAAGCAGCGGTAATTCTTTGCCGCCGGGAGCGGGGAAGACGGTTTATCCTCTCCGCCGGATGCGAGATAACGGTAAAGACTCCCCCCGAAAATCTCAGGGCCATGAGGGACGCCCTTGATGACGTTTATGCGCCGCGGTAGACAATACCGCCGCGCTCAGCTACCATTAAAAGAAGTATGAAAGGCAGCCTTGACAGCGCAGCTCCCCTTATTTGGGAAGACCAGGATTATCTTAGCCGGCAGGTCATCACCTATATCGGAAACAAGCGGAACCTGCTTGGATTTATCGGCCGGGGACTGGATGAGATCCGGAATCGGCTGGAAAAGTCATCCCTCAAGACGTTCGACGTATTTTCCGGAAGCGGGATTGTGGCCAGATATCTCAAGAGTTATTCGGAAAAACTGATTGTTAACGACATGGAATTATATTCCGAAGTCATAAACCGGTGTTATCTGGCCAACCGAAGCGAAGTGCCCATTGCGGATCTGCGGCAGATGCACGCCGGTCTCATCGGATCACTGCGGGAGGAGAACCTCCGGGACGGATTCATCCGGGACCTGTATGCTCCCGAAGATGACCGGAATATCCGGGCCGGGGAACGGGTGTTCTATACCGTGCGGAACGCCAGGTATCTCGATACGGCACGGCAGCGCATCGGGGAGCTGCCGGAGGAATATCAGCACTTTTTTCTGGCGCCTCTCCTTTCCGAAGCCTCAGTACACGCCAACACATCCGGCGTATTCAAAGGATTCTACAAGGACAGACATACCGGAATCGGAAAGTTCGGCGGAAGAAACGGGGACGCCCTCTACCGGATCACCGGAAACATGGCGCTTCCGTTCCCGGTATTCAGCCGCCATGAGTGTCCAGTGGAGATTCACCGGAGGGACGCCGGTGAGCTGGCGGAAGCGATGGCGGGTGCCGAAGAGCTGGATGTCGCCTACCTGGACCCGCCGTACAACCAGCATCCCTACGGATCCAACTACTTTATGCTCAACCTGATCACAGAATACCGGCGGCCCGAAGCTGTCAGCGAGGTATCGGGTATTCCCCGGGACTGGAACCGTTCGGACTACAACAGCAGAGCCCGGGCAAAGCGGGCTTTTACAAATCTCGTAAAGAAGCTGCCGGCGAAATTCCTTCTGATTTCGTTCAACTCCGAAGGATTTATCGAAACAGGGGAGATGCAGAAAATCCTTAAAGACGCCGGAAAGGTGGAAGTGCTTGAAAAAAAATATAATACCTTCCGGGGAAGCAGGAATTTACGGAACCGGCACATACACGTGAAGGAGTACCTTTACCTTCTGGAAAAACGGTGACAGCCTTTTTCCTTTTTACCCCTCCGCGCCGACCATGTCGCCGAACTGCCTCATATAGAGGTTGTAATAGTACCCTTCCCGCTGAATCAGTTCCCGATGACCCCCCTTCTCCACGATCATCCCGTTGTCGATTACGATTATGACATCGGCATTCCGTATCGTATTGAGCCGGTGGGCGATGACAAAACTGGTCCGCCCCTCCATTAATCTGAGCATTGCTTCCTGGATGTGAATCTCGGTCCGGCTGTCCACACTGCTTGTGGCTTCATCGAGGATGAGGATCGAAGGCTGGGCCAGAACGGCCCGGGAAATGGAGAGCAGCTGCCGCTGTCCCTGGCTCAGGTTGCTCCCTTCCTCGGAAAGCATGGTGCCGTATCCGTCGGGGAGATGCCGGATAAAGTGATCGGCATTGGCGATCTCCGCCGCCTTCCTCACCTCTTCGTCGGCAGCATCAAGCTTGCCGTAACGGATGTTATCGGCCACTGTCGCCGAAAACAGGAATGTATCCTGTAAAACAACCCCAAGCCGGCTCCTTAGGCTTTCTTTGGTGAAATCCCGGATATCTTTTCCGTCCAAAAGAATAGACCCGGACTCAATATCGTAGAACCTGGTAAGCAGATTGATGATGGTGGTTTTTCCCGCTCCCGTGGCTCCTACAAAGGCGATAATTTGGCCCGGCTCGGCAGTAAAGCTGATATTTTTAAGAACCCGCCGGCCGGGAATATAGGAAAAGGTGACATCCTTAAACTCCACTTCACCGTCGAGTCTTTCGGCTTCTTCCGCGTCCTTAGAATTAGTCACCGTCGGCTTCTCATCCATAATTTCAAAAACCCGTTCCGCCCCGGCAATGGCCGACTGGATCGTATTATACAGACCGGCAAGCTGGGTCAGCGGCCGGGTAAACTGACGCACATAATTCAGGAAAGCTACAACCGTACCGACCGTAGCCGCGCCGCTTAACACCAGCCACCCGCCGGTTCCGGCAACCACGGCGAATCCGATGTTGTTAACGAAATTGATAACCGGGTGGAGAATACCGGAAGCTATTTGCGCCTTTATGGACGCGGACTTAAGCCTCTTGTTCACCGCTGAAAACTCAGCCACCGTTTCCTTCTCTCTGCCGAAAGCCTTTACGATCCTCTCTCCCGTGACAGTCTCTTCAATAATGCCGTTTAATATTCCAAGCTCTTTCTGCTGCGCCCGGAACCCCTGTCTGGTCCTGCGGGCCACACTCTTGGTCAGTACCCCCATAACAGGGATGATGAGCAGGGTAACCGCGGCGAGAAGCGGGTTCAGAATAAACATCATTACTGCGACACCCGCCGTGGTGAGTACGCCGGAAATCAGCTGGGTCACGCTGTGGGTAAGCACGTTGCTGATGTTCTCCACATCATTGGTAATCCGGCTCATAAGCTCACCGTGGGGACGAGAATCATAGAAAGAAAGGGACAGCGTCTGGAGTTTATCGAACAGATCCTGTCTCAAATTCCGGAGCGCCCGTTGGGAAATCCCCACCATCACCCAAATCTGGAGCCAGTTGGTAAAGGCATAAAAAATATAAACACCGGCTAGAACAGTTATGAAGAGGGTAAATCCTGAAGGAGCGCCGCGGCCGTAGATGAACCGGTCGATTATAACCTTCAGGAGAAGAGGACCGGATACCGCCAACACGGTGGCCGCCGCCACGGCAAAGAGCACCCCGAGAAGCGCGCCGGGATACCGCCTAAGGTAGCCGTAGAGCCTTCGGACGGTGCCTTTCACGTTTTTCGCCCGGGCTTTCTGGCCGAAGTACCGGGCCGGACCTCCCCGGCCGCTTCCGGGACCGAATGGCACCCCCTGGGGCCCTTCGGTCTGCCGGCTGTTTTTCGGGTTATTCTGCATTTTCCGCCCCCCATTTCCCTAGCTGGGATCTGAATATTTCCTGATATACCGTGGAAGTCTTAAGGAGCTCCTCATGGTTTCCCTGGGCGGCGGCATCGCCGTTTTCAAGGATGATGATTCTGTCCGCCCGGTACACCGATGAAAGCCGCTGCGCCACAATCAGTGTGGTGAGTCCGGTGCTGTATTCCCGGAGGGAATTTCTGATCTCGTTTTCCGTCTCCATATCCACCGCGCTGGTACAGTCATCAAGTATCAATACCGACGGCCGGGTCAGCAGGGCTCTGGCAATGGCAACCCGCTGCTTCTGCCCCCCGGAAAGACCGACTCCCCTCTGCCCGATCGGCGTATCATACCCCCGGGGGAGCCTTTCTATAAATTCCGCGATTTGGGCTGTTCGCGCCGCTCTTTTCACTTCCTCCAGGGAAGCCTCCGGTTTTCCGTACCGAATATTGTCCCCGATGGTTCCTGAAAAAAGGAGTGTTTCCTGCTGGACAATGATAATCCGGCTCCTGATTTCCTCCTCCGAATACTCCCGCAGATCCCGGCCGTCCAGGAGGATTTCCCCGGACGTTACATCATAGAACCGGGGTATCAGAAGGACCAGGGATGTTTTTCCCGATCCGGTTGCCCCCATAACGGCTACGGTTTCCCCGGGATTTACGGTAAAACTGATGTTCTTTAAAACGGGAGCACCGTTGTACGCGAACGTGACGTTCCGGTACTCAAGCCGTCCCCGTACGTCCGCTGATACTGCGGAAGCTTTCCCGCCGGAAGGTAAGTCCGGAAACGAGACGGCAGGTTTTTCATCCAGAATTTCAGTAACCCGTTCCGCCGAAACGAGGGACCTGGAGATCCGGGTTAATAGCATCCCCACCATCATCAGGGAAAAGAGAATCCGCTGCAGATAATTGATGAAGGCGACAATTTGTCCTACCGTAATTATTCCGTCCCATTCCCCGGTACCACCCAGCCAGAGCACGGCCACAATGCCCATGTTCAGGATAAAGATATTAAGGGGCATTATTGTCGCCATAAGCCGCATCGCCCGGATTGTCTTGCCCATCAAATCATCATTCGCTTTCGCGAACCTGGTTTTCTCGTAGGCGCTCCGGACGAAGGATTTAACCAGCCGGACCCCCGCCAGATTCTCCTGCACCGTACCGTTCACATTATCCAGCCCGTCCTGTACAGCTATAAAGTTTTTAAAACCCCGGCGTATCACCGTAATTATAACAAGGGAAATGAGGGGGATAATAGCAACAAGGATAAGGGATAATCGGGGACTGGTAATGATTGCCATCAGGACACTCCCTACCAGAAGAAGGGGAGCCCGGATCATAATGCGCAGCGTGAGCATTACCACCGTCTGGATCTGTACAACATCGTTGGTTAGTCTGGTTACGAGTCTGCCGGTCTTAAGCCGGTCCAGATTGGCGAACGAAAAATCCTGAATCTTCCGGAACAGGGTCTCCCGCAGATCGGCGCCCATGCTCTGGGAGGCCCTCACCGCGAACACCGTACAGCCCAGTCCGCCGGCAAGACCAACCGCGGCAAGACCGATCATGAGCAGCCCGGTTTGGATGATCACCGGAAAGTTCCCCCCGGTAATGCCGGTGTCCACAATCCGCTCCAAAAGCCGCGGCTGAATCAGGTCCATCACAACTTCCGTGGTCATCAGGAGGGGAGCCAGAATTACCGCAGTCCGGTAGGGCCTTAGGAATTTAAGCACCTTCCTTACCGCCCGTGATCTTTTCTTCCGTTTCGCTTCCATACCTTATTCCTTTCCGGCGGAACGGTTCATCAGGTTTTCCTTTATCCGGGCGAGATACACCAGCAGGTCATCCCGCTCCTTCCGGCTGAAACCGCCGAACGCCCTCCGGTCTAAATCGGCAAGGGCGGCCTTGACCTCTTTTTCCACATCCTTACCCCGCTGGGTAAGGAATACCCGGGAAATCCGTTCGTCCGAGGGATCGCTCTGCCGCCGGAGGAACCCGTTTTTTTCGAGCCGCCGTATCATCCTGCTCACCGTGGCAGGGGTGATGTGAAGACTCTCCGCCAGTTCGTTATGAGTCCGGCCGTCTTTTTCCCAGAGCCGGTGCAGAAGCGGGGGCTGTCCCCGGTACAGTCCGAAGTTTTCCAGAAGGGCGTGGACCGCCCGGTGATGAATTCGGCAGATATCGGCGAGGATTAATTCGTACTCGTCTCCCGTCTTTTTCACGGATACCCCTATTATTTAGCCGGCTAACAGTTAGCCGGCTAAATAATAGTACGGATAAGGACTGACGTCAAGGAGATAATGCGGTGTCGTCCGGTTCAGGCGGACATGAAGACAGGTTGAGGGAATACCTACAGCCGGTCACTTCCTGGAAAAAAACAGAACATCAAACTCGTCAAACCACTCCCCCTTAAATCCTCCCTGAACCAGGGCAAGCTCATTCGGGTTCAACGGTATGATTGTATAGTAATGTTCCAGTGCTCCCCCTTTTTCCAGATCCAGCATGGTCATCCCGGTTTCTTTCCGGAGCGCGTAATCGTATGTCTGGAGTTCCTGGGTGATCCACTGGAGCCTTCGAGGCTCGGTAATTTTGAAGGTGATGGAATCGGACCCGGTGTCCCAATTATAGGAGTATTCCTCACTAAAGGAGAATGTCAGGAATTTATCCGCCGCCCATGTACCGTATAGGTAATCGTTCATGGATTCGAGATCGGCTAAGCCGGTCAGCCACTCATAATAATCCCGGCTCGTCTGGTAATTGATCCGGAAAACCGCCCACCGGGTTTCATCGATCCGGGAATTCCATTCCACCAGATTAAAGAGCAGATGATTCTCGCTGTCAATATCGGATATCAGCCAATACTGGGCCTCGTCGTAGAGTTCCTGAATAATTAAATAGTTGATCTCATCCGGGTTTTCATCTCCCGCGGTGAGATAGTCAAACAAATTATAGGTCAGGATAACGCCGTCGGGACCGAAACTGCTCATCAGATTAGGCTGGGAAAAGATGACACGGCCAAATCCGTTTCCTTCCCCGTATCCTCCGTAAATTTCGGTCCCGGACTGACTGGACCACCATTCGAAGTTGACAGACTGATACCACTCACCCTGATAAGGCGCTTCCTCTCCTGAGCGGACCGACTGGCTGAATCCGAAACACAGGAAAACAGTCAAAAAGAGGATACCGGCACATAGTTTTTTCATGATAAATCTCTCCCTTCCAGCAAATCCCGGTCAACTCCTTACTGTGATTAAGAAAAGGCCATAATTTCATATAATATATGAATTTAGATCGGGTTGACCGGGAATTGCCGCATATTTTTTTCGCGGAAAAACGGCCATTTCCGGTGATCCCGATTTATGTAATTGCTTGAAATAGAACAATTTATCAATTTTAATGCGAATGTGATCACCGGAAATTGCTGCTCTCCCTTCAGGATTCTTGGCTTATATTACGTATTGTAGTATAAAGTAGGATGATTTGCATGAGGTAAGAATACTGACACGAAACGTGGACAAATTATCAAGATAATTATTTTTCAGAAAAGGAAATGTGATCAACAGGCCGGAAATTGTATAAATCCCCGGGTAATTTGTCACAAGAAAACAAATTACACGATTTTTTGTCCACGATTCAAGACACTACCTACGGTTCAACTTACTTAGCAAATTTATAAATAAATTTAATAATTTTAAAACTATTTCTTGATTATTTTAATTTTTTACCTTAACATCTTATACAAGATTGTCACAAAGAGGAAAATCATGATGGAACAAATTATCAAAGTAGAGAACCTGACAAAGGACTTTGTTATAAAAAAAGGTCCCGTGTTTAAAAAGACGAAGGAGATTCTAAAGGCGGTGGACGGGGTCTCATTCGATATCCGAAAGGGAGAGATATTCAGCCTTCTCGGACCGAACGGCGCGGGGAAAACAACCACCATAAAGATGCTTTCCACGCTGCTCATTCCCACCTCAGGCCGGGCGTGGGTAAAAGGGCTGGATGTGGTTAAAGATGAGTTCGCGGTGCGGCAGGTCCTGACCGCCGTTCTTCCCGGGGAGCGGACTTTGTACTGGAAACTGACGGTTCGGGAAAACCTGGAATATTTCGGATCACTGTACGGCCTGAAAGGTTCTTTTGTCAAAAGAAGAATTGATGAGCTCCTCGGTTTTTTCGGTCTGCAGGATAAACGGTCCACTCTGGTGGAGAAGCTCTCCACCGGTCAAAGGCAGAAAGTGGTTCTCTCCCGGGCTCTTATCCCGGAACCGGAAGTTATCCTCCTGGATGAACCGACTCTGGGGCTCGACCCGAACGCGGCCATTCAGCTTCGGTCGCTTATCCGGAAGATTTCGGATGCCGGTACCACCATTCTACTTACCACCCATTATATGTACGAAGCCGATGAACTTTCCGACCGGGTAGCCATCATCGCCGGCGGGAAAATCGTTTGTCTGGATACCCCGGAAGCACTGAAAAAAACGCTCCACGCGAAGAAAATTGTCCGGGTGACACTGAGCAAGTGGGATGAGCAGATTTCCCGGGAGTATAACAGCCGGTTTATCACCCAGGATATCACCTATCAAAGACAGTACGATGATTTTAAAGTTACAATCAAATATGATGCGCCCCGCGTGAGTCTTCCGGAAATAACCGAGTTTTTTGTGAAGCGGGGAATTGAAGTCCGGAACATCACTATTGACGCGCCTACCCTGGAGGACGTTTTTATAGAAAAAACCGGTACCACCATGGAAAAAAAGGAGGAACAGCATGATGCATCCCCGGTTCTGGCTTAAACCGACCTTCATGGTGGCATGGAAAGATATCAGAATCACCACCCGGTATCCTTCATGGTTTGTGGCATCCTTTATCTGGCCGGTTATTTTTCCGCTGACTTTTTTCTTCATCGGCCGGGGATTGGCCGGGCCTGACGGACAGGGTCTCTCCAATTTCTCGCGGCTCGCGGACACTCCCGATTTTGCTTCGTTCCTCATTATCGGAAATCTCATCTGGATGTTTGTTAACATCAACCTTTGGATGGGCGGTACGAGCCTTCAGCAGGACCGGATGCGGGGAACCTTCGATACCCAGTGGATTCTCCCGGTAAGTAAAACATCCCTGGTACTGGGAGCAACCATCGCGTCCCTGATCCTGAACTTTATCCCCATGGTAGCGGCAATCGCCATATATGCCTCCCTGGGAGCCCTTACCCTAACCGGAAATTTTTTTCAGATTCTGGTGACCATTATCCTGGTTTTCCCGTTCCTGATAGGCTTCCTCTTTACATTCGCCGCCGTTACCCTCCGGGTCCGGCAGGCATTTATCGCAGTTCATGTTATGCGTGCCCTCCTTTCAATATTCTGCGGACTCCAGTTTCCCCTTGCCGTGCTGCCGGACTCGGTAGTAAAAATCGGGGAGGTAATTCCCCTTACCCATTTTGTTTCGGTTCTCCGGGGGATCGTGATAAACCGTGAATCCTTAGGGGCGCACACAGGTTCGCTTATCTATCTGGTGGTAAGCGGAGCGGTCATGTTCGCTCTGGGATGGGTTACCTTCTCCATGGTAAATAAAAACGTTAGACGCCGGGGACTTTCGGCGGGATACTAAAAGGAAAAGATAAAAATGACATATACTGAAACGGCATCTTTAAACAAAAGCATTCCAGTCCTTAGAAGGCTGGGAATGGTGGGAGCCATCATCAAGAAAAATACCCTTGAGTTTTTCCGGTATCCTGCTGAGTTTTTCTTCAGCTTTATCATGCCCGTCATCTGGTTTCTGCCTACCTATTTCCTCATAATATCATTCGCCCCGGACGGGAGTTCCGCGGGATTGGCATCCTGGACCGGAAACGACAGCTTCTTTCCGTACTTTTTATCGGGAATGCTGGTAAGCTACGTTATTTCCAGTATCTTCTGGGGAATAGGCCTCTCCCTGAAACGGCTTATGGACATCGGGATGTTCGAAACTATCTGGACCTGTCCGATTCCTAAAATCACCTACATTGTCGGAGAATCATTATTCTCGGTTATCCGTCTGAGTTTGGAACTCGGGATCCTGTATCTGGCATTCCGGTTCGTTTTCGGATTCTATCTCCCGGCGGGTATAGCGGCGCTGCTGCCGTTTTTCATCCCGTTTGTTTTCATGATGTACGGATTCGGAATACTCTTTGCCTCGTTGGTCATGCTGGTAAAAGACGCGAATATGCTGACCGATACGTCAAGCTTCATCGTTACCACCCTGACGGGAACCCAGAACCCGCCCCAGGTTTTTCCCCGGATCCTTCTGACCATATCTCTGGCCATACCCATCACCCATTTTATCGACTACATCCGGGTAAGCAGTATGGGGATTGTTCCCCTCGTTCCGGTATGGATCGAGCTGCTGGTCATCTTCGCGGGGGCAGTTATCTTCCCTGCCGCGGGGATTCTGGCCTTCAAGAAGGTGGACCGCCGATGCAGAATAAAGGGGAATCTGCAGGCTCATTAACCGA
>CAYLLE010000104.1:0-10312 GCA_964384485.1 uncultured Spirochaetales bacterium
CAGAACCAACAATTACGGGGAGGATTTTGATCGGTATGTCAAGGAAGCGAATAACAAGATTGCCGTGATAACTATGGTAGAATCCCGGAGGGCTGTGGAGAACATCGATGAAATACTTTCCGTGGAAGGGCTGGACGGCGTGTTTATCGGACCGTACGATTTATATAATGCCTCTAATCGTGGACAAAAAATTTCATAGATGCTTGTACTGCTGCAAGATATTCAAAAAACTATATAATCGCGCAAACAAATAGCTTATATTTCATTTCCATAGATAGAATTGTTTTGATATTTTGTCCACTTTTCGAGGCATTATTTACGATTTAAGCGGTTCTTTCGGGATAGCCGGGCAGACGGAACACAAAAAAGTATTGGACGCCAAGCGGAGGGTTGTGGAGGCGTGTAAACACCACGGCAAAGCCGCGGGTATTCATTTGGTAATTCCCGGTGAGGACAGTATCCGGGATGCCCTGTCTCAAGGGTTTACATTTATCGCCCTGGGCATGGATACCGTTTTCCTGCGGTCCAGCGGTAAAACTTCCGTGGAAATGTATTCCCGATTGAGTAAGTAATCCCGCCGGTATGAAAACAAAACCGAATATAGTATATATCCTCGCGGCCGATACGCCGGAGCAGACGGAAGCAATGAAGCGGTCCTGGGATGATTGGTTTATCGTGATGGAAGAAGAGTGGCGGTCAGCGTACCGCTTAAATACTAAATTATGAATTAATAACATAAATTTCCCCTAATTAACTTGAAATCGGTTTCCCGATATTTTACAATCCAAAGCAGATCAAAATCTTTTATCTTTCAGATTTTTTTCAGAAATACTATTTTAGAATCTTCTTTAGATACACGGGGGAAAGATGGTTGCTGAAGAATCGGGTAAAAACGACTATACGGAGAATACTGAGGTAACAGACGGAATAAGACAGGTGCTCAGTGCATGGGCTGATAATATTCCGCACCACGGAATAAAGAACTTCGGGGAAGAAATTGATATTACCAAGGTACAGTATTCCCCTGCCGTTATCCTTGAGGTGCAGACCCAGTATGAGAAACGAAATGTGGAGACCAGGACGGAATCGTACCGCGGTAGCGGCTTTCCGCCGCCTGAATACAGGAGCATGCGGGATGTGGAACCGTGGGATTTTTCCCTCTCCCAGCCGGATTCCTTTTGTACGGAGACAAACACGTATCCGGTAAAAGGTTCCGAGACAATGATCACCTGTTCCCGCTGCGGCGGTGCCGGGAAGAACACCTGTGATGTCTGCGGCGGAGCGGGGCAGGAGACCTGCCCGTCATGCTCCGGAAAAGGGGTAAATACATGCGGCACGTGCCGCGGGACCGGTAAGATGAACTGTCCCCGGTGTTCCGGTTCCGGAGGAAGTCAATGTACCGAATGCGGCGGCTCCGGGATGAAGTGGTATTCCGAACATAAAACGGTAAAAGTCAGCGATTTTGATGAAAAATCGGTTGAAGTTAGAGAGCACAAGCAGTGCCGAAAATGCGGAGGGACCGGGCGGGTCCGGTGTTCCCACTGCAGCGGATCTAAAAAGGTAACATGCAGGATCTGTTCCGGGAAAGGACACTTAACCTGTAAAAAGTGTGCCGGAAAAGGGGTTGTAACCTGCGCGAAATGCCGGGGAGCGGGGCAAATTACCTGTGTTACCTGCAGCGGAGCGGGGAATCTTAAACAATACTACGTTATTGTGCAGCAGCTGAAACAGCAGTTGAACGGGACAACGATTTTTGAACCCGAGACGGACGCACAGTTTCCCGGCTTCAACATAGGAGCGGAAGATGTCAACGAGGAAATTGCCTCGGCAGAAGGCCGGACGATAGAAGCTTCCCAGCTGAACGTTCCTGATTTGGAACCTGCCTTTGCCGGTCTTCTCGAACAGAGTCACGCGGAGAGTCCCCTTGGACCGGTAGCCGGCTCACTCCGGATTATACATGAAAAAGGTACCATTGGTATGGTTCATATGTACTGGGTCACGTATACGTTTCAGGAAAAGGAGTACTCCCTCCTGGTATACGGACCGGAAAGCCGGGTCTACGCGCCGGAGAGTCCGTTCGCGGATATGAGCTATACTCTTTATGAACAGGCTCAAAAACTATGCCGGAAAGGATTTTACGGAAGATGTCTTGATACTCTAGATAAAGCCGCGGCCCTTGATGTGGAAGGTGAAAATACCGATATAGGAGTGCTTCGGGAAAAAGCGCAAAAACGGATGCTCCGGCATTACCGGTGGGGAGAGTATGCCGGAAAAGCCGCGGCCGGATTTGCCGCATGGTTCTGTATTGTTCACCTGAAACTCGTTCCGGATATTCTACTTCCGGCTGTTTCAGAACTGTATGGCCGAATCACCTGGTCTCCCGAGCTGTACTCCTGGATTCTGACAGCGGTAACGGTTATCACGATTTTCGCGTTCTACCGGAAACTCCGGTACTTCCTGAATAGGGGTTACGGGTATATCGTCCGGAACGGTATTATCCGGTTTGGTGTCAGTTTTCTTTACGCTGTTCTTTTTTCAGCCCTTGTGTACGCCGCGGTGATGCTCGCCCACATGACCGGGATCATTCCCCTGGCTGTGTACGGGGCGAATGCCGGATACGAGTTGGTTGTGAATTTTGTCGGCGGATCGGAATAAGGGAGGCAGGGAATGCAGATATTCACATTGACTTTAAAGGTCTGGAAAACAGAAATCAAGGAATCTTTTACCGGTTCATCCCGGTGGATCGTATTTGTGCTGCTCTGTCTTTTTTTAGGGGTCCTGGGAGTTCACCGGTTTGCCGCGAAGCGTTACCGGAGCGGTATCCTGTACTTGATCACCCTGGGTATATTCGGGCTGGGTATTCTATTCGATCTTGTTTGTCTTTTTCTTAATCGGTTTAAAGACAGCCGGGGCAACACGGTCAGTTCCAACTTTACCGGTTTCACTAAAATAATAATCTTCCTCAGTATAATAACGGGAGTAGAAATTCTTTATCTGGTTCTTGAAGATTATATTCTGCAAGTGAATATCATCCGGCTCCTGGAAAAGATTGTCGGCGGCTCCTGAGGAGAATTCTCATTTCAGACGTTTAAATTGCAAAGTTAGAATTGCTCGCGCTTAATCAGATGTTGTTCCCTACCTGATCTCTCTTGGGGTATACTAAAACAACAGGAGGGGTTTTTATATGGAACAGCATCTTTCACCCACGGAAAATCACCGGTACATCATGGACCGGATATCTCCCGCGCTGCGTTTTAAAGGGGGTGATGTCTCGGAGTGGCGGCAAAAACTCAGATCCAAGCTGAGAGAGCTTGTAGGCGATATGCCGGAAGAACGGCCCGCCCTCAATCCCCGAACCATTTGGAAACGGGATCACGAACTGGGCAGCATCGAAAAACTTGTCTTTACCGCGGAGCCATTTTCTGATGTGCCGGCTTACCTGTGCCTGCCGAAGAACGCCAAACCGCCGTATACCTTCATGATCTGCCTCCAGGGCCATTCAACGGGAATGCACAACTCCATCGCCGTTGACCAGGATGATGAAACAAAACCTATCGAAGTCGCGGGGGACCGGGATTTCGGCCTGGGCTGTATGCGCCGGGGAATCGCCGCCCTTTGTATCGAGCAGCGCTCCTTCGGTGAACGGCGGGAACAGAAACAGGCGCATATAGCCAAACACCGCTGCCACGACGCGACCATGCATGCCCTGCTCCTGGGCCGGACAATGATCGGGGAAAGGGTTTTCGATGTGGACCGGGCGATCGACTACCTGGAAACCCGGGATGATGCCGATCCAGACCGGATCGGGGTTATGGGAAACTCAGGCGGCGGGACAATCAGCCTGTTCTCGGCTGCCCTTCTGGACCGTATCGCTTTTGCCATGCCTTCCTGTTATTTCTGCACCTTCCGGGATTCCATCATGTCCATCTATCACTGTATGGATAACTATATCCCCGGCTTGCTCAAGTACGCCGAGATGGCGGACATCATGGGGCTTTACGCTCCCAAGCCGGTAGTGCTTGTAGCGGGTAAAGATGATCCGATCTTTCCTATCGATGCAACCCGGAAGGCTTTTGCCCATCTTAAAACTATCTATAAAGCCGCCGGCGCGGAAGAACGGTGTCACCTGGTGGTTGGACAAGAGGGGCACCGGTTTTATGCTGACGACGCCTGGCCGGTGATGCTGGAAGAACTGTCAATGCTGTGAAATTGCCGTTTTTCCGCGAAAGAAATATGCTGTGATGGGAGGCAGGGCGCAGGCAGCACCCGTTACGCGATTATCAACTCGATCCCTAAGCTTTCGATAATATTACGGTATTCACTGGTTATAGCGCTGTCCGTTATGATGGTACTGAAGCTCCCCAGATCGGCGTAGTAACTGGCGCTGACCTGGCCGAACTTGGATGAGTCAGCCAGAAGGACCTTCTTCAGACTGGAAGCAAGGGCGGCCTGTTTAGCCTCGGTTTCGTAGGAAGTGGCGGAAGTGACCCCTAATTCCGGGTGAATACCGCCGGCGGAAAAAAACGCCTTGGTTCCCCGGTAGCGCCGGATGAGGCTGAGTCCTTCCGGGCTTTCAAACATCAGGGTGTTCCGATGAAGTTCACCCCCCGCGAAAGTTACTGTGGCTTGATCCTTGCGGTGCAGTTCCATAAGAATGTTCATAGCCCAGCATAGGCAGCGGAGAGGCAGTTTGTCGGGTATTGATCGGGCAAGCCATTCGGTGGTGGATCCGGAATCTATGATCAGTGTTTCATTTTCTGCTATCAAGGCGGCCGCGGCCCGGCCGATCTTTTTTTTCTCTTCCAGGTGACGGGCCCCTTCCGCGGCAAGCTGATACGGCTTCTCGTATGAATCGAAGTAGTTTTCCTTGTTCAGCACCGCGCCGCCGTGAAGCAGGGTTACCACGCCTTTTGTTTCGAGATCGTTCAAGTCTCTTCTTACCGTCATTTCAGAAACGCCCAGGACTTCGGTTAAGTCACGGATACTGACAGCTGTATTTTTTTTCATGATACTGAGCAGCTGCTTGATTCGTTCATCCTTGTTAGCCATATAGAAAAGTATACATAGGATAGAAAGAAATCACAACAAAAACAAAAAATAATGTGGTAATTACAAAAATTTGCTTGACATATATGATAGAAAAACAACATAATATGATAGAAATATATCGTAGGAGCTTGTATGGCAGTAGAACTTCGCACATACGCATATTTAGATTCGATGCAGCCCCAATTCACAGCATTTACGGCGACAGTTGCAAAGGGATATCTTCCCCTATCCGGCCAAGCCAGTCTGTGGATTGAAATCGCGCCCGGGATGGATATAAACCGGGTCACCGATACGGCGCTCAAGGCGACGGATGTACAGCCGGGGATGCTGATAGTGGAACGGGCATTCGGTCTTTTGGAGTTTCATAGTTTTGATCAGGGGGCCGTGCGGGAGGCGGGGGAGGCTGTCCTCCGGGCTTTGGACCTTAAAGAAGCGGAACGGCTCAAGCCGGTGACGGTAAGTTCCGAAACCATCAAAAACATCTCGGACTATCAGTGCCAGCTTATAAACCGGGTGCGCCACGGTAATATGCTGATCCCGGGAGACACTCTGCTGACTATTGAAACACTGCCTGCAGGATACGCGGCATTAGCTGCCAACGAAGCGGAAAAAGCCGCCGGGATAAACATCCTGGAAGTCCGGGCTGTTGGGGCTTTCGGCCGGGTGTACATAGGCGGAGAAGAGGCTGAGGTCCTGGAAGCCAAAGCCGCGGCGGAAGCTGCATTGGCTTCAATAGACGGACGGGAGCAGGAGAAATAAGATGAAGGAGAAAAAGATGACAGACGCATTAGGGATGATCGAGGCCCAGGGATTTACAGCGATGGTTGAGGCAGCGGATGCCATGGTCAAGGCGGCTAAGGTGGAGCTGGTGAGCTACGAAAAAACCGGAGGCGGTTTTGTAACCGCCATTGTCCGGGGAGATGTGGCTGCGGTGAAGGCCGCGACGGAAGCCGGAGCTAAGGCCGCGGAGCGGGTTGGAAAACTCATCAGTGTCCACGTGATCCCCAGACCTCACGAAAATGTTGATGAGACACTTCCGCTGGGCAGACAGGAAGCTCCGGCCGGTAAAGGGGTGAAATAAGCTGCTATGGTATTGGCCCGGGTAGTCGGATCGGTTGTCGCCTCCCAGAAGGAATCAAGCCTGGAAGGATCAAAGCTGCTCCTTTTGGAACGGCTTGATGAACAGGGGACCGGTAAAAAAGATTTCTTGGTTGCCGTTGATGCTGTCGGGGCCGGGGAAGGCGAGGTGGTTCTTTACGCCGGCGGCTCCTCGGCCCGGCAGACAGTGATTACCAAGGAGCGTCCTGTGGATGCGGTGGTAATGGCAATTGTGGACAGTTATTCCCTTGGGGGAGAAACGGTGTTCCGAAAATAAACAGGTGGATTGAAAATTTATGCTGCTGCACGAGAGACAGATCGAAGAAATAGTACAGGGAGTAACTGCCCGGATCGCTTCAGAAGTGAGTGCTGAAAAGGGTATATTCGGGAAGCCGTTACAAGAGCCGAAGAGTTCGTGCTCCGGATCCTCCGAGGGAGCAGGAATATTCGATACGGTAGATGAGGCGGTTGCCGCTTCCCGGAAGGCTGCACTGGAATGCGCCCGGTTGTCCCTGTCAGACCGGAGACGGATCATCGGGGCGCTGAGGAACACGGCGCTTGGCAGCCTCGAAGAAGTTTCCCGGATGGCCGTGGAAGAAACCGGGATGGGGCGGGTTGAGGACAAGATCCGGAAGAACCGGCTTGCCGCCATGAAAACGCCCGGTATCGAAGCCCTTACCACAGAGGCGGTATCCGGTGATGACGGGCTGATGCTCACCGAACGCGCGCCGTACGGGGTTATCTGTTCCATCATTCCTTCCACGAACCCTACCGAGACGGTAATCAACAACGGAATCAGTATGTTTGCCGGGGGGAACTCTGTAATTTTCAATCCCCACCCGGGAGCAAAGAAAACTTCCATCAGGATGATAGAGCTTTTCTCCGGAACAGTCTCCGATAACGGCGGGCCCGATAACGTGTTCGTCAGCGTCCGGGAGCCCGCGATTGAATCGGCCGCCGCGCTTATGCATCATCCCCATGTCGGGCTTCTGGTTGTAACCGGCGCTGAAGGGGTGGTCAATGCGGCCATGAAGTCCGGGAAAAAAGTCATCGGCGCCGGACCCGGAAACCCGCCCGCGGTGGTGGATGAAACCGCGGACCTAAAAAAAGCCGCGGCGGACATCGTCGCGGGGGCGTCCCTGGACAACAACATCATTTGTACCGATGAAAAAGTTACGGTGGTTGTCGAAGAGGCCGCGGATGAGCTTGTCCGGGAGATGGTCTCCGCCGGAGGGTACCGTGCTTCGGCAAACCAGACGCGGCTTCTCGAACGCCTTCTGTATCCGGAACCGCCGGCCCGGGGAATCCATACGCAGCCTGACCGCCGTTTTATCGGGAAGGACGCGGCGGTGATTCTAGACGCCATGGGGGTCCGGGATCCCGGAGACCCGAGGCTGATCCTCTGTGAAGTGCCGCCTGATCATCCCTTTGCGTGGTCGGAGATGCTCATGCCGGTTATGCCGGTTGTCCGGATGAAAGACGCGGATACGGCAATCGATTACGCCCGGGAAGTAGAGGCGGGGAGACGGCATACCGCATCCATGCATTCTAAAAATATCGAGAAGCTGTCCCGGATGGCCTCGGTTATGGACTGCTCGATTTTCGTAAAAAATGGACCTAATTACGCCGGTATCGGTTTCGGCGGGGAGGGATGTACCTCCTTCACCATAGCCAGTCCCACAGGGGAAGGATTGACCACTGCCCGGAGTTTTACCCGGCTCAGACGATGCACCCTGGTAGGTGCTTTTAGGATCGTATAGATGCACGGAATTGACGGAATCGCCTACCCGCTTCCCTATACGGAAGAGCTTGTTACCCTGGGGGCTTTAGAACTTACCAGTATCGCTTTGGGTTTTTCCGCTGCCGATAGCATGGTGAAAGAAGCCCCGGTTACGGTCATCGACGCGGCTGCGGTTTGTCCCGGGAAGTATATCATCTTTATTACCGGCGGGCTTTCGGGGGTGGAGTCGGCTATGGAAGCGGGAATGAATGCCGCCGGAAAAAGCTGTACCGGGCATTTTATAATTCCGAATCTGAGTCCGGAGATCCTACCCGGGATAAACAGGGTTGTCAACAGAACAATCAGCGGTGAGATAACGGAAGCGGTAGGGATTGTAGAAACATTCAGTGCGGCATCCGGGATTTTTGCTGCTGATGCTTCCGTTAAGGCTTCCGGGGTAACGGTAGAAAGCATCAGCCTGCTGAACGGACTGGGCGGGAAAGCGTACTACTTGGTTTCGGGGAAAACCGAAGCGGTGGAGTCGGCGCTGGATGCAGCATCAGCGGCAATTGAGCCGAGGGATTTAGCGGACCGGGTGCTTATCCCGAGACTGCATCCCGACATTATCAGATTTTTCCCGGGAAAGAGAAAGGATTAAAGGTATGGATTTGGCGCGGGTGATGGGCAGTGTAACGGCAACGGTGAAATATCCCGGGCTTGAGGGTGTAAAGCTCAAGTGGGTGCAGCCCCTTGATGAGTCCGGAAAAAACGTCGGCCCTCCTCTGGTCGCGTGCGACGCGACCCAATCGGGAGACGGAGATACCGTTTTCCTCTGCGGCGGACGGGAAGCTGCTCTTGCCTTGGATGTGACCTTTGTGCCGGTGGACGCTTCTATTGTGGGAATTGTCGACAAGGTAGATTGTGCTTGCGGGGGTTGGAGTTGATTATTGGAAAGGTGATCGGGACAGTAACGTCAACGATAAAGCATCCCGCCTACACCGGAAGAAAACTGCTCCTGATACAGCCGCTCAATCCTGATTATACCCCCGCGGGGAAGTCGGTCGTGGCGGTGGATACGGTCCAGTCCGGTACGGGAGATTTTGTATTGATTAATAAAGAGGGGAATTCCACTAGACAGGTTTTGGGAAAAGACGCCGGTCCGATACTGGAATTGGTTATTGGTATTGTGGACCGGATTGATTATACCCGGCGGAAGGATACGAGGAGTTGATATGGACGCGATATTGGAAGCCCGGAAAGAGATAGTGTACTGGAGCAAAAAGGTGCAGGAATACGGTTTTGTGTCGGTAACCGACGGAAACCTGTCCATACGGCTGGATGAGGACCGGGTGATGATTACCCCCTCGGGTCTTCCCAAGGGGGAGATGGAGCTGGAATCACCTATTATAATAGATATGAACGGCAGCAAGCTGGAAGGCGGAGGCAAACCCTCCTCCGAAGGAAAGCTTCACCTGGAGGTTTTCCACCTGCGGCCGGATGTCCGGGCGGTTATCCACGCCCACCCGCCGAAATGCATTGCTTTTACGGTGGCCGGCCTTCCCATCGACACCTGTCTCCTCCCGGAAGTGGTTGTCACCCTGGGGGCCATTCCTACGAGCAACTACGCCACGCCCACCACGGAGGAAGTCCCTGAGTCGATCAGGCCCCACATCGCGAAAAGCAACGCGGTGATGATGGCCCGGCACGGATCACTCACGGTGGGAAACACGCTGCAGGAGGCGTTCCGTCTCCTGGAAAAAATGGAGCATTGCGCCTCTATCACCCTGTACGCGAAAATGCTGGGAGGACCGGTACCGTTTTCCCGGGAGGAGCTCGACAAGCTGTATGCCCTGAGACCCAGCTGGGGTGTACAGGGCAAGCCTCCGGCCTGTACCGATTCCGGAAGCTGCTCGCTTCAGCAGCGGGAAAAGCTGTCCCAGGCCGCCGCTGCCGCAGGAACCTGCTCGCTCTATGCCGGTTCACCGGATAAAGGCGGAGAAGACGGCGGGAGTTACGGCAGCGGAATAACATCCGGCGTAAACGGAAGCGCGGAGGCGGATCTGGAAAAAATGATCGACCTTATCACCGACCGGGTTAAAGAAAAATTGGGAATCTAAATCAACCCCCGGTTCCTCCGGGGCAATTACCGTTATCGGAGTCATCCGCGGAATTTTCCCTGCAGGCAGGTTTTCTTGACCTTGAGAACTTAGTCAAGTAAACTAATGGTATGAAGACCGTGAACACTCATGAAGCAAAAACTCATCTCTCACGAATTCTGGAGGAAGTGGAAAAGGGGGAAGTCTACATTATAAGCCGGAACGGAGTGCCTGTAGCAGAGCTTCGAAAGCGTTCAAACCGTCCCCGGAGCAAGACAGACCCTGTTCTCTCTAAGCTGCGGATTAACTACGATCCCCTGGAAGAGCTGGATGAAGATGAATGGGGTCC